>DGWL01000091.1 GCA_002396125.1 Porphyromonadaceae bacterium UBA4259 | reverse complement strand
GGCACGCCACCATTGCCGTCGGTGCTCAACAAGGCGGTTGCCAAGTGGGGCTACTCGGTGAGCCAAAAGGGCGACACCGTCTACAAGGTAATACTCAACACCATCATCGTTTACCCTCCCGAGCGCTTCAAGAGCAAGGCCGAGGAAGAATTTTACTGGCGCACCGTGCGCGACGTGAAGCGCACCCTGCCCTATGCCAAGCTCATCAACACCACGTTGCAGGAAACCTACGAGTATCTCGAGACTTTCCCCACCCAGAAGCAGAAGGAGGACTACCTGGTGCGATTTGAGAAAGAGGTCTTTAACCAGTACAAGCCCGAGATGAAAAAGCTCACCCGCAACCAGGGCAAGACACTCATCAAGCTCGTCAACCGCGAGACCAATCAGCGCAGCTACTACATCGTGAAAGCATTCCTGGGTGCCTTTAGGGCCGGATTTTGGCAAACGTTCGGGCGATTCTTCGGCGTGAACATGCGTGAAGGGTTCCACCCCGACACCAACAAGAACGACGCCATGATAGAACGCATTTGCACCCGCATCGAGCAAGGAGTGCTATAGACTTATCGACACACAAAACACACACTCATAACATTACACTAAAAACCCTGCGACATCTCTTGAAAGACAACGCAGGGTTTTAGTTTTTTTTACCGGTTAGCTTCAGCTTCTAGTGTTTAGATGTAGGCGCTCAGCATCTGGTAGTTCTTTTCACGGGTTGCATTCTGAATTAGGAACCAGTCGATAATAGCCCAAACGCCACAACCGCCGGCAGTGAGCAACTTACCGATACCCATGCCTGTGTCGCCAATGAAGAAGCGGTCAACACCCAGCGAGCCAACGAAAATCGACAGCAGCAAGGCTGTCATGGGGCTCTTGAACTGCAGCATCGACAGGCTGTTGAGCGTGTTTTCATCAACCATCATGAGGCGCTCCTGAATGTAGGCCAGGCGCTCCTGCGGGAAGTTGTCGCGGTTGGTCATGATGAACATGTCCACCTTTTGCTTATTTCCACCACCCATGGGTTGCTGATAGGCAGGTGCCTGATAGACGGGCTGCTGATACTGCTGATATGGCGCCTGATAGGGAGGCTGCTGGGGAGGCATCTGTTGCGCAAACATCGGTGCCAGCTCGGCAACCTCGGCAGCGCGCATCCAGCCTGCCATTCCTGCTGTCCACACCAGCGACTCGGGAGTCATGCCATTGGCAAGAAGTTGGTTAACCTCAAATGGGCCGGCCTGCTGGCCATTCTTTTCTAAATAGTATTGAGCCATAATAGTTAGAATTTGATTATTATAATGATATTTAAGTTTTTTCTCTAGCACAAAAGTATATATTTAATTTATATTTGGCAATTAAAAATGTGTTTTTTTTGAAAAATATAAATTTCAATCCCATTTCAACAACTAAAGACTATTTTTCATCAATTCATTGAAATGGTTAATTTTAATTAAGTTGAGCGGTAAATGGAGCTTGCATGAGGCAAGATTGAAGATTTATGTTTATCTTTGTAGGTTTTTAAGAAATGAATTAACACATCTAAACTGCAAAGATGAAGAAATACAACATTATCAACAACACGCTGGGTTGGCTGGTGTTTGTGGTAGCGGCTGTTACCTATATGCTCACACTGGAACCCACAGCGAGCTTCTGGGATTGCCCGGAATTTATTGCACAAGGTTACAAACTCGAAATAGGCCACCCGCCCGGCAACCCCATGTTCATCCTGGCGGCACGCTTTGCCGCCAACTTTGCCGGAGGCGATGTGGCTGCCGTGTCGAAGTGTGTCAACGCCATGTCGGCGTTGCTGAGCGCCGCCACCATTCTGTTGCTGTTCTGGACCATTACTCACCTGGTCAAGAAGCTGGTTGCCAAGCGCGACGATGAGCAATTGTCGTTGGCGCAGTACCTGGTAATCATGGGCAGCGGCCTGTGTGGAGCTTTGGCCTACGCCTGGAGCGACACCTTCTGGTTCTCGGCTGTGGAGGCCGAGGTTTATGCCTTCTCGTCGTTCTGCACGGCACTGGTATTCTGGCTCATCCTCAAGTGGGAAAACCGAGCCTCCAGCCCCTCGAGCGACCGCTACTTGATATTGATAGCCTACGTCTTTGGCGTGTCGCTGGGCGTGCACTTGTTGAACCTGCTCGCCATCCCCGCCATTGCACTCATCTTCTACTACCGCAGGAGCAAGGAAAGCACGGCGAAGGGTTCGTTGATAACACTGCTCATCTCGTTTGTTGTCATTGTGCTCATCCTCTACGGACTGGAACCTGGCTTCATTGAGCTGGCAGGCTACTTTGAGCTCTTCTTTGTCAATACCCTGCACATGGGCTACAACAGCGGCGTGCTCTTCTATGCCGTGCTGCTGCTGGCACTCTTCGGCTGGGCACTCTATGAACTCCATGCCGACAAGAGCGAGACTCGCAAGCGCCTGAGCGTGCTGTTGAGCATCGTGATGTCGGGCATGCTCTTCATTGGCGACGGCATCATCATCCCACTCATCTTGATTATTGCCTTGGCAGTATATCTGTTCAAGTTTGCCAAGAGCCTCTCGCCCCGCCTCTTCAGCAACATCATCTTGTGCATCATGATGATTTTCATTGGTTTCTCGAGCTACGGCTTGGTGCTCATTCGCAGTAGTGCCAACCTGCCTCTCGACGAGAATTCACCCAATAGCCCCTTCGCCCTCACCAGCTACCTGAGCCGCGACCAGTATGGCAAGTCGCCACTCATCTACGGCAACACTCTCTACTCGCCTGTGGTTCGCTCTAGCGATGGCACAATGGTGGCAAAAGAAGGCCCCAACCGCTACGCCCGCGTGGTGAAGACCAGCGACGACCAGCCCAGTGAGTACATCAACCTGGGCCCATCGGAGTCGCCCACCTATGCCCCCGAGACCGAGATGCTCTTCCCGCGCATCCACAGCGCCGCTCATGCAGCCGACTATGCCAGCCTGCTGGGATATGCCGACGAGAGCGAGCTTGGCGAGGAAGTTTCGGCCACCGTTGGCGAAGGAGGAGAGACGATAGGTGCGCGCAAGCCCACCTTTGTCGAGAACATGCAGTTCTTCTTCAACTACCAGCTCAACTTCATGTACTGGCGCTACTTTATGTGGAACTTTGCCGGCCGCCAAAACGACCTGCAGAGCAGTGGCCCCGGCGACGTGACCCGCGGCAACTGGATTAGCGGCCTGCCATTTATCGACAATCCCCGACTGGGCGACCAGCAGTTCCTGCCCAGCGACTACGGCACCGGCAACAAGGGTCACAACGTGTTCTTCATGCTCCCGCTGCTGCTTGGCATCATTGGCATGCTGTGGCAAGCCTTTGCGGGAAAGAAGGGCATCGAGCAGTTCTGGGTGGTATTCTTCCTCTTCTTCATGACCGGCATTGCCATTGTGCTTTACCTCAACCAGACGCCCAGCCAACCGCGTGAGCGCGACTACGCCTACGCAGGTTCGTTCTACGCCTACGCCATCTGGATTGGAATGGGTGTTGCGGCACTGTGGCGCTGCGCCATGAGTTTGATAAGCAAGAAAAAAGAGGAGAACGACGACGACAAAGAAACCGCTACAGCTCCTCAGGCAACCGGCGGAGCAAGCCTGGCAATGGCATGCGTGGCGGCTATCATCGGTCTGGCAGTGCCTTTGCAGATGGTGAGCCAAACCTGGGACGACCACGACCGCTCGGGACGCTACTGCGCCCGCGACTTTGGCGAGAACTATCTGCAGAGTGTCGACAAGGACGCTATCATCTTCTGCAACGGCGACAACGACACCTTCCCGTTGTGGTATCTGCAAGAGGTGGAAGGCGTGCGCACCGACGTGCGTGCCGTCAACCTGAGCTACCTCGCCACCGACTGGTATATCGCACAAATGCAGCGTGCTTCCTACGACAGCAAGCCACTGCCCATGTATGCCAACGCTATGACCTATGCCTACGACAACCGCCAGTATGGCTACTTGCAATATGCCAACCAGTCGCCAGTTACTGTCGATGAGCTATTCAAGCACTACTACAGCGACGAGGCTATGAACAACCAGTATCACCTGCCCATGTTCAGCAACTCCAAGGTGCTTATTCCTGCCAACGTTGACGCGGCTATCGCAGCGGGCGTAATTCCCGAGCGTCTGCGCGACCAGGCAAGCGATACCATCGCCATCGACCTGGCTGCCGCAGCAGGCAGCGGCATGAGCGCTAGCCAAACGATGACCATCGACCTCGTTGCCAGCTGCATTGCAGGCAACTGGAAGCGGCCCATCTACTTTGCCACCACCATCCCCGAGAGCCTCTACATGGGCCTCTCGCCCTACATGCAGTGCACCGGCATGGCCTATCAGGTTACGCCCATCCGCACCGGTGGTGACCAAAACAGCGACATACCTTGCAACACCGACAAGATGTTCGACATCGTCACCAAGAAATTCAAGTGGGGCGGTCTCGACACCGCTACTCCAGGTAGCATCTACCTCGACGAGACCGTAGCACGCATGGTGACAACCACTCGCTCATCGATTTTCTCGCTCGCCGACGCACTATGCACCGAGGGCGATCAGGCCATTGATGCCGGCGATGCCACTCGCGCCGCCGACCGCTATGCCAAGGCCGAGCAAGTGCTTGACCTCATGCTCAAGAAACTGCCTACAAGCGCTTGCCCGTTGCAGGCAGGACTCTCGCTCTACATCTCGCAGACCTATGCCGCCATTGGCAAGAACGGCAATCGTCCCGCCGCTCTCGACAAGGCCGCCAAGCTCATCGAGGGTGAATTGAAGCGCTATGCCGAGTATGCCATCTACATGGAGAAACTCTACGACGAGGGCCTTGAGGACCGCATCTCCAATGCCGATGCCATGATAGTGCAGCAACTCATTCCTGCCCTCTTCGAGACCTATCGTCAGGTTAAGCCACAGGGCGTTGACGCACTCATCAAGGCTTTCAAGAGCGTGAGCGTGGCCGGTGTGAGCGTGAGCGACGCTATGCTCAAGAACCTCACCATGAGCAATGACGAGCGCGAGGCAATCTATCGCCAGCAGATGGCGGCACAAGCGGCTCAAGCTCCACAGCAAGTCGATGCCGTTGAGCCCGAAGACAGCTTGACACCTGTGCTGGGACAATAACCGGCACCTCTTAATCAACCACACCACCAGGGCATGACACTGTAGTCCCCCAAAAACTCTGGTGGTGTTTTTTAATGAATATATATCTACTTTATCATGTTCATCGAACGACCGCCGCTGCTCTACCGCATGCTTTTTCCCGAGACCATCTGGCGCATCGCTAAGCACGACAAGACGGTCTATCTCACTTTTGACGACGGCCCCATCCCCGAGGTCACACCGTGGGTGCTCGACACTCTCGACCGCTATGGCGTCAAGGCCACCTTCTTCATGGTGGGCGACAACGTGGCACGCCACCCCGAGCTGATGGAAGAAGTGAAACGCCGCGGACACAGCGTGGGCAACCACACCATGAACCACGTGCAGGGAGCGCACGTCACCACGCGAAGCTATCTGCACAACGTGTTCAAGGCTCATGAGCTCATCCACAGCACTCTTTTCAGGCCGCCGCACGGACTGTTGCGCTGGGGACAGAGCAAGGTGCTGCGAGCACGTTTCACCATCATCATGTATGACCTAGTCACTCGCGACTACAGCAATAAACTCTCGCCCGAGCAAGTGCTGGGCAACGTGAAGCGCTATGCCCGCAACGGCTCCATTATAGTGTTTCACGACTCGCTCAAGGCCGAGCGCAACATGCGATATGCACTGCCGCTAGCTATCGAGTGGCTGCAACAGCAAGGTTATAAATTTGGCGTTTTGGGAGGCAATAACAAAACTTAATCCAGCATCCAAGTTTCACAGGGAAATCGGTAAACAAATGCAAAGCTCTCACATAAAGCACATTGCACACCAACTGGGTTTTGATGCCTGTGGCATTGCCCGCGCACGTCGCGTCGACGACGAGGCGCTCAATCGCTACAACTCTTGGCTCAATCAGGGCAAGAACGGGTGCATGCAATGGGCTGCGGGCAACAGTGAGCTGCGCGACGACCCGGCTCGGCTGTTGCCGGGAGCGAAATCGGTGATTGTGGTGGCTATGAACTACTATCCGCAGCGATTCCAGCCAAAGCATGCGCCACAGGTTGCCTACTACGCCTATGGCCGCGACTACCATGAGGTGGTGAAGAAGCGGCTGTGGCAACTGGCAAGCAACATTGAGCAGGAAACCGGTGCCTCATCGCGAGCGTGTGTCGACTCGGCACCGTTGCGCGAGCGCTACTGGGCGCAACAGGCCGGCGTGGGCTTCATCGGGCTCAACAACCAGCTCATCATCCCCGGCCGTGGCTCCTATTTCTTCCTGGGTGTGTTGCTCACCACTCTTGAGCTTGAACCCGACGAGCCTTGCCTGCAGCAGTGCCTGCAGTGCCACGCATGCGAGAAAGCTTGTCCCACCGGAGCTCTGCGCTGTGGCGACACGGTCGACGCGCGCCGTTGCCTCTCGTGCCTCACCATTGAGCACAAGGGCGAGCTTCCCGAGTGGGTTGACGATGTTATTGGCAACCGCGTGTACGGCTGCGACACTTGCCAGCAATGCTGCCCTCACAACCGCGACGCGGTGCCCACTGGCATTGCCGAGTTCCACCCCAGCGACCTACTGTTGTCACTCACGCGCCGCCAAATTCTCGACATGACACAGCCCGAATTCTCGCGCATATTTTCCCACAGCGCCGTCAAGCGCGCCAAGCTGGCAGGACTGCAGCGCAACGCACGCCTGCTCAGCGATGATATTGATTGATTCTACTCACAACCGAAACACTCATGAAAAAATTATTAGCAATACTCTTTTTATTCCTCACTATCACACCCATGGCCCAGGCCCAAATAGGCAAAGTTGCTGCCATCAAGGGCAAAGTGGATAACGGTTACAACTTTTGGCTCTATGCGCCGCAGGCCTATGCCGACCAACCACAACGCGATTTCCCACTAGTGCTCTACTTGCACGGACAAGCCCTGTGCGGGCGCTCACTGCGGGCAGTTGACCGCTACTACACCCTCGACGCCATCAAGATGGGCCGCGAAATCAACGCCATGGTCATAGCTCCGCAAAATCCGGGTGGCGGGTGGAAACCAGAGCGACTCAAGAACGTGATTGACTGGGTGACCGACAACTATCGGGTCGATACCGACAGCATTTATGCCGTGGGCATGAGTTTGGGCGGCTATGGCATCATGGATCTTGTGGGCACCTATCCCACCACTTTTGCCGCCGCAATAGCGGTTGCGGGCGGCACCACACTCACCGACGTGCAGCCCATGGGCGAGCTGCCGCTATGGATTATTCATGGCACCGCCGACCGCGCCGTGCCCATCTCAAAGTCGAAGGCTGTGGTCGAAGCTCTCAAGCGCGAGGACAACGATGACCTGCTGCGCTACACCTGGTTGCCGGGAGTGAACCACGGCAGGCCTGCCAGGATTTTCTATCTCAAGCAGATGTATGACTGGCTCTTTTCCCACAGCCGTGCCAGCGAGCCGCAAGTGGTGAACCGCGACATCAGCATCACCCTCGACGACATTGCCGGCACCTATCGTGGCCTCAACAGCCGCAACAAGACTCCCATCCCGCAAGTGAACGACATTGAGTAATCTATTCCCCCGACATTTGCCTGATACACAACTCATTTCGCAAGCAATGCGAAAATGTAACATCTCGTGGTATGTTAAAAAGCGGCATTTTGGTTGCAAATACAATATTATTTATTAATTTTGCACTACCAAAAATAGTGTGATGATGTCGCCATGCATGCACGCAACACTGTCACACTGTAACAGTCAATCGAGGAGAGAATAAAAGGTGAAAATTTCTATTGAAAAAACACAAATTCAGCAAATGCCGCAAGTGATGTTTCCTGGCGACATTCACGTTATCGACTCAATGCTTCATGTCAACGAGGCTGTAAGAGTGCTCAGCAAGACACCCATCGTGGGTTTCGACACCGAGACAAGGCCTTCGTTCCGCAAGGGAGTGGTACACAAGACGGCGCTAATCCAAATTTCCACTCTCGACGATTGTTTCCTCTTTCGCACCTGCAAGATTGGAATCCCCACAGCACTGGCAAGTTATTTGGCCAACCCCGAGTACATTAAGGTGGGACTCTCGCTACACGACGATTTCAAGATAATGAGCAAGTTTGACAACTGCAACCAGCCACAAGGTTTCATCGACCTCCAAGACGTGGTGGGTGACTACTGCATCAGCGACATCAGCCTGCAAAAGATTTATGCTATCCTCTTTGGTGGCAAGATTGCCAAGGGACAGCAACTCACCAACTGGGAAGCGCCCGAACTGAGCGCGGCCCAGCAAAACTATGGAGCCGTCGATGCCTGGGCTTGTCTCAAGATTTATAACCACCTGAAAGACGGACTTTTCAACCCTAATCTATCACCCTATATTATTAATGAAGACAATGAACAAGAAAAGCAAGATTAAGCGCTCGGTTGTGTTCCCTCTCATCATGCTCGCCTACCTCGCAGCCATGGCATGGATTGGCCGTGATCGCCTAGAGCGTGGCGAATACCTTTATTACTTTGGCATCATTGGCGTGGGACTAATTATCATTGTGCTGCTCTACTTCTCATTGCGCAAGAAAGAACAACTGCGACAGCAACGCGAGGAGGAACTCGAGCAACAACAATATGGCACCTATGCCGACGACACTCCCCAAGAAGACACCACCACAAAGTAGCAACCAGCGCACACACCTGGTTATCACCCCTTTCTAAACTTGCACACCGCCTCTACCGCCAATTATTAATACAACATCGGGCGGTAACGGGGAAATAAAATCGAGATTAAACAGTATATCGGCAGGTATTATTACACATCTGCTATGACACCGACACAATCACACCGTTGCCATCAGCTCAAAGGGCAAGGCCTCGGTGATTTTCACGTTGTAGAACCGGCCGGGCGTGAGCGCGGCGGTCTTGGCGATTAGCACCTCGGGATCGACCTCGGGCGAGTCGTGCTCGCTGCGGCCAACGTAATACTCTTCCTCCTCGCGGTCGACAATAACTTTCATTGTTTTTCCCACCTTGGCCTGCTGAATTTCCATCGATATTTCCTCTTGCAGGTCCATGAGTTGCTGCAGGCGGTCGTTCTTCACGTCCTGAGGAATGTCATCACTAAGGTTGTTGGCAGCCCAGGTGCCGGCTTCCTCGCTGTAGGCAAAGGCGCCCATGCGCTCAAACCGTGCCTCGCGCACAAAGTCCATCAGTTCCTGGAATTCACTTTCTCCCTCGCCCGGGAATCCCACCATGAGGGTTGTGCGCAGGTGAATTCCCGGCACCTCACGGCGCAAGCGGTGGATGAGCTCAAGCGTCTCGTCACGAGTGATGTGACGACGCATGTTGGCTAGCACCTTGTTGCTGATGTGTTGCAGTGCGATGTCGAGATAGTTGCACACGTTGTCGTGCCGAGCCATCACGGGCAGCAAGTCCCATGGGAACTGGGTGGGATAGGCATAGTGCAACCTAATCCACTCGATGCCCTCAACGGCAGCCAACTGCTCCACAAGCTCGGGCAGCATCATCTTGCCCGTGA
The DNA here is from genome assembly GCA_002396125.1 of Porphyromonadaceae bacterium UBA4259. GTDB lineage: Bacteria > Bacteroidota > Bacteroidia > Bacteroidales > Muribaculaceae > Sodaliphilus. Next base: position 6,524 of record DGWL01000091.1, on the reverse strand, counting down.
GGTCGAGACCATAGCTCGAGAGGTCTTGGGCAATAACATTCAGTTCTTTCACGCCTCGGCTTGCGAGATTGCGTGCCTCGGCAACCAGCTGCTCCATGGGCACGCTCTTGTGGCGACCCGTGATGAGTGGGATGGCGCAGAAGGCACAAAAGCGGTTGCACCCTTCCGAAATCTTCATGTAGGCATAATGCGGCGGCGTGGTGAGATAACGCTCGCTGGCCAGGTCGTCGCGATAGCTCTTGCCCAAGTCGGCAAGCATCTGCTTCCAGCTAAACTTGCCGTAGAAACGGTCCACCTCGGGCAGTTCCTGTGTGAGTTCAGCCATGAAACGCTCGCTCAGGCATCCCATCACCATCAGTTGCCTGATGCGCCCCTGGCGCTTCGCCTCGCCCAGTTCAAGGATGGTGTTGATTGACTCCTCTTGTGCATCCTGAATGAAACCGCACGTGTTAACCACCACAATCTCGCCATCTATGTGGCTGGGATTATGCTCCACAGTATAGCCCGCGGCAATCAACTGGGCTATCAAGTGCTCCGAATCCACCAGATTTTTAGAGCACCCCAGCGAGATAATATCTATTTTATTCCTTCTCATCGTTTTTTCACAGAATCTATAGAACTTCTACAAAATCCATATTTTCCGGGAAAACTATTTCCCAAAGAGTGATTTCACAAACTCCTCCTTGCGGAAGATTTGCAGGTCTTGCATCTTTTCGCCCAGACCAATGTACTTGACGGGAATGTGGAACTGGTCGCTGATGCCTATCACCACGCCACCCTTGGCGGTGCCGTCGAGCTTGGTTACTGCCAGCGCATTAACCTCGGTGGCGGCAACAAATTGCTTTGCCTGCTCAAAGGCGTTTTGACCCGTTGAGCCATCAAGCACCAGCAGCACCTCATTGGGTGCATCGGGCAGAACCTTCTTCATGGTGTTCTTTATCTTGGTGAGCTGATTCATCAGGCCCACATTGTTGTGCAGACGCCCTGCCGTGTCAATAATCACTACGTCGGCATCCTGTGCCTTGGCGCTCGCCACAGTATCATAGGCCACCGATGCCGGGTCGGTACCCATCTTGTGCTTAATGACGGGCACGCCCACACGCTGCCCCCATATCTCCAGCTGCTCGTCGGCAGCGGCACGGTAGGTGTCGGCAGCACCAAGAACCACCTTGTTGCCGGCCTGTGCAAACTGGTAGGCGAGCTTGCCAATTGTGGTGGTTTTGCCCACACCGTTCACGCCCACCACCATGATAACATAGGGTTTCTTGTCATCATCGACGGTGAAGTCCTCACGGTTGGCGTTATCGTTATCGGCAAGCAGTTGGGTTATTTCGTCGCACAGCATGTCGTTGAGCTCGTCGGTGCTGGTATACTTGTCGCGGCCCACACGTGCCTGGATGCGGTCCAGAATCTTTAGTGTTGTATCAACCCCCATGTCGCTGGTGATAAACACCTCCTCAAGGTTGTCGAGCACTTCATCGTCGATAGTCGACTTTCCGGCCACAGCCTTCTTGAGCTTTGAAAACAACCCTTCCTTGGTCTTGTTAAGACCCTGATCGAGGGTTTCTTTTTTCTCTTTAGTAAAGAATTTCTTGAAAAATCCCATATATCGTATAAATATTAACGTGTTAAGAACTAAGTGCCTATTGTGTTCACTGGTGCATCAAGCAGGATACTCCAGGTTTTCGTCGCCTATGCAGTTGAGAACCTCAACCAGATATTTGCGTGCCTCCCAGCGTGCCATGGGCAGATTATTGAGCATGTAGTTGCCACATTCCATAGCGGTGGCACCGGGAATATCGCCGTCGAAGTCGGCAATAAACGCAAAGAGCTCCTGCATCAGCGGCACAATGTCGCGCGACGAAAGGTCGCCCTGAAGCAGCAGATAATTGCCTGTGCAGCACCCCATCGGGCCCCAATACACCACCTTGCTTCCCCACTGGGGATGGTTGCGCAGGTAGGTGGCAGCCAGGTGCTCAATGGTGTGAAGCGCGCTCTGGCTCACCGCCGGCTCGCGGTTGGGCAGTTTCATGCGAATGTCGAAGGTGGTTATCACTCCCCCACCCTCAATCTTGTCTTTGCGTGAGACATAAATGCCACGCAGCAGCCTGGTGTGGTCGATGGTGAAACTTGCAATTTTTTCCATAGTCTTAACTGATTTGGTGTTTTAATGTAATTGTTATCTGTCCGATTACAGTTTCTCGAGCAACTCCCTCACAACGGCAAGGGTGTGCTGCGGCGCATCGGTCCAGAAGTCGTTATACTGAGTAGTGTTGTCGTGGCCCGCACCCGGTGAGTCGCTGATGATGCGCATGCTCACAAAGGGCACTCCACGCAAGTAGCACGCTTGGGCTATGGCGCCACTTTCCATGTCGACAGCGAGAGCGGCAGGGAAAAGGCTCTTGATGCTCTCCACCTGCTCGGCAGTGTCGATAAACTGGTCGCCGCTCACTATCAAGCCGCAATGCAGGCCGGGACGCTCCTCAATTTTCTCGATTACGGCAGCTGCACCGTCGAAGTAAAGAGGCAAGCCTTGCACCTGCCCGCGTGGGGTGACGCCATCGAAGCCACACCACACGTCGTGGTAGCTCACCTGGCTACCCACCACAAGGTCCATCACGTTCACACTGCGGCTTGCACCGCCAGCCACGCCAGTGTTGATTACCAGTTGCGGGTTGAAGCCGTCAATCATAGTCACGGTGCCCACTGCGGCGTTCACCTTGCCTATGCCGCATTGCATCGCCACAATCTCATGCTTTCCCATTGTGCCACAATAGAATGTGGTGCCGTGGCTCTGGGCCACGCTCATGTTGTCCAAGTGAGGCTTGAGCAGTTCGAGTTCCTTGCCCATCGCCACAATTATGCCTATTTTCATGTTTCCTGATTGGTGGATATAATTGATTTAAAAGTACAAAATTACGCAAAAAACCCCACTGCTACAAATAATTGACTCCACAAAATAAAAAACGCGTTTTTTTAATGTCGCTTCGCAACCTCGCAACACCATTAATTTGCATCGATTTTTTTTCACTTATTATTTTACTATTTCACAACTACTAAGCCATGAAACACTTCACAATCCATGAGCTAACGCGCTCAACCACCGCACGCTTGCGAGGCATCGACAACACGCCATCGCAGCAGGTAATCAACAACTTGACAGCTCTCGTCGACAACGTGCTCGACCCGTTGCGCGAAGCATGGGGAAAGCCCATTCACGTCAACAGCGGCTATCGCTGCCCTCGGCTCAACAAGGCGGTGGGAGGCGTGCCGGCAAGCCAGCACCTCAAGGGTGAGGCGGCCGATGTCACCGCAGGATCGCCCGCTCTCAACAGGCAGCTCTACTCGCTGCTTCGAGAACTTAATCTGCCCGTCGACCAGGCCATCAATGAGCACGATTTCGCCTGGCTGCACATCTCCTATGGACCCTTGCATCGCCGCCACTACTTCGCCATCAGGTAAGACTCGTTCCCTTATGTGTAAGGTAGAAATCACTCTCAGTGACAATAGGGCACACTAATTCTTTAACAATCAAACAAAGTCAACAAAAAATGTTTGTTTTCTTTGTCAGGGTTTGTTGTTTTTGTTTGACCTTCATCGGCAATTGTCTTAAAGGAAGCTCGCTGGCGCGAGGAAATTATTGCGCCGATGGCGCTAAAATTAATCAATATAAAATTTTAAAAAATAATAATTTTAGCGAAGCTTTAATTTCCGCCCAACGGGCGGCATCTTTACCAACCTCATGGCACAATAATTCTTTAACAATCAAACAAAGTCAACAAAAAATTTTGTTCTCTTTGTCAAGGTTTGTTGTTTTTGTTTGACCTTCATCGGCAATTGTCTTAAATAGGCTCGCTGGCGCGAGAAAATTAGTGCGCCTTTGGCGCTAAAATTAAATCAATTTAAAATTTTAAAAATAATAATTTTAGCGAAGCTTTAATTTCCGCCCATCGGGCGGCATCTTTACCAACCTCATGGCACAATAATTCATTAATTATCAAACAAAAGCAACAAAAAATATTTGTTTTCTTTGTCAGGGTTTGTTGTTTTTGTTTGACCTTCATCGGCAATTGTCCTTAATTGTCTTAAAAGAAGCTTTCCTCCCAGCGGGCGGCAATCCTCACAAACTCAAAGAACACTACTAATCTATTTATTATCATGCAAAACACCAATCCCAACCAATCTATTCTCCATGACGCCTACATGGCTTGGTGCCGTGCGGGCGCATTGCGGGCAAGGAGGCTTCGCAACAAGCGCTTCGCCTACGGCGACCAGTGGAGCGACGTGGCAACGACTGCCGCTGGAACAAAAATTCTGGAGCACGAAGCCTATTCCACCAACACCACCTCGCCCATCACCAACAATCTCATCCAACCCATGATAAAGACCATCGTGGGGCGTTACCGCACCGAGTACATCAGGCAACAACTGCCTGCCAATGCCCACGTGGCTGCTGTGCACCGGCTCAATCAGCTCGACGAACTCGATAGCCGCGCGCTCGAGGAATTCCTTATCTCGGGAACGACTGTGCAGCGCATTGGCATCGACCGCCAGCTGTGGCAACGCCAAGTGAAGGTGGAGAACGTGAACCTTAACAATTTCTTCATCAACCACGTTGAAGACCCCTTGGCGCGCGACTGCGACATGCTGGGGCAACTGCATGACCTCAGCCTGGCACAACTCATCAAGATTGTGGCGCAAGGGTCGCGCAACAAGGCAATGTGGGTGAGAAACCTCTACATGGGAAACTGTGCCGAGCGGGCAATAGACTTCGCCCACTCCATTGGCGCCGACTCCCACCAAGGAGCCAGCTTTTGGCAACCGTCGTTGGCGGGAAAGTGCCGAGCCATTGAGGTGTGGACTCTCGAGAGTCGCGAGGTGCTGCTGTGCCACGACCGCAACACGGCGCAAGTCGCCATTCTCCCCGGCGATGCCAAGCTGAGGAAAAAGCACGGCATCAGCACTCACTGGGACGTGACTGCCACCTGGCACTGCCGCTGGTTCTCCCCAATGGGCGACCTGCTCGCCGAGTGGGACTCGCCATGGGCCCACGGCTCCCACCCCTTCGCCTTCAAGTTCTTCCCGCTCACCGACGGCGAGGTACATTCTTTTGTTGAAGGCATCATCGACCAGCAGAAGGCGGTAAACAAAGTCATCACCCTCATCAACAACATCATGATGGCCAGCGCCAAGGGAGTGCTACTCTTTCCCGAGACAGCCCTGCCCGACGGTTTCACCTGGCAAGACATTCGCGACGTGTGGCGAAACTGCAACGGCATCCTGCCCTATAACCCCACCTACGGCAACAACAAGCCTGAACAAATCTCGTCGAACAACACCAACATTGGCGCCTTCGAGATGGTTAAGCTGCAGATGCAACTGCTTGAGGAAATTTCGGGAGTCTCGGGCGCGCTCAAAGGCCAATCGTCAACAGGCAACACCGGCGCTTCGCTCTACCAGAGCGAGACAGCCAATGCCGTCATCGCTCTCAGCGACATCTTCGGCACTTTCACCAACTTCCGCCTCAACCGCGACAACAAGATTGCACAATTGTGACACACGCAAGCACCATGGCAAACAACAACCAACGGGACAAGAAACCGGTGTTTCCTGTCCCGTTGTCATGTTTTCACTCAAAGCCACCCCAGGGCTTTAATATTCCTCCTCGTCAAAGAAGAAGTCTTCGTCGTTGGTGGGATAGTCGGGCCAAATGTCTTCGATTGAGTCGTAGACGTCGCCCTCGTCCTCTATTTCTTGCAGGTTTTCAATAACCTCCATGGGTGCTCCGCTGCGCATCGCATAGTCGATGAGCTCATCCTTGGTTGCGGGCCATGGTGCGTCCTCAAGCTTAGTAGCTAATTCAAGTGTCCAATACATAATATCTATCTTTTTTAATTGTTAATACTCGATGTTGAAAAATTGTGCGCAAAAGTAATACTATATTTCATTTTAGCAAGCGATAAAAAGAAAAAAAACACACAAGAAAACGGTGTGCGACGTTAAAAAATGTCAACACACCGTTTTTGCTGTCATCACGGGGGAAACTCAGCCACATAATCCCGAATTTCACAGGCCCATCAGGCGTCGCTCAAGCCGGGGCGCTGCTAGTTGCCCTTGGCGGCTTTGCGCTCTTGCTCACGCTGGTGTGCAGCCTCCTTGCGCTCACGCTCACGTTGCTTGCGAGCCTCCTCACGCTCCTTCTGGCGCTGCTTGGCGGCTTCCTTGCGAGCCTTGGCCTCTTCTTTCTTGCGCTTTAGCTCCTCCTTCTTCTTTTGCTCGCGTTCCTTGGCGCGCTGCTTGCGCTCCTGCTCACGCTGCTTGCGAGCCTCTTCCTTGGCCTTAATCTTGTCCTTGCGCTCCTGCTCGGCGGCCTTGGCAGCCTGCTCTTTCTCCTTCTCGCGAGCCTCCTCGGCAGCCTTGATGGAGTCTTCCTTGGCCTTCTCGGCGGCGCGGAGTTCCTTCTCACGCTGCTTCTCGACCTTCTTTATAGAGTCTTGACGCGCCTTCTCGGCCTTGCGGGCCTC
>DGWL01000083.1 GCA_002396125.1 Porphyromonadaceae bacterium UBA4259 | reverse complement strand
CAATTTCATGAGGGAAAGCTTTTCATATCCTTGCCACTCAACATGCAAAGATATAAATTTTTTTCTTTTTTTTGAAAAAAGATTATTGTTGTATAATTTTTACTGTTCTGATTTGTGTCGCAAAAAGGAAGCGCCTGCAAATCAGCAACTTGACACCATCGAGGATTTGGTCTGCAAATAAAAAACTATCCATAGAATGGGATATACGTCATGTATTTCTTGGAAGTTGTTTCAACATCAGCTGGCTTGATAAAACCAGCATCCACCGTATCAGAAATGATGCGCGAAGCTACAGAAGATTCGTTTTTATTCAATTCAAAACGTTCGTATATTTACCAAATGATTACATTCTTGTATTATTCTATTCTCTTTTCTACATACTTTTCTTTAAATTCTATCATAAGCTCTGTAACTTTAGTCATTATCTGTACTAACTAACTGCATTATGTATCATCAATCTTTCATTGAAGTTTCTAAATTTCTGGCTCAATGGGCGTGGAAGTGGATTTAACCCGAATCGGTCATTCGTTTAACGGCAACGTTTGTTTTAATCAAGCTATTTCCTCTTGTTGCGAATAATTTCGTTACGAATTTTTTCGCAATGCAGTAAATTGGCAGAATTGAACATTAAAGAAAGGGCGGATAATTACGCATTGTGCATTATGGATTATGCATTAGATTGAGCATTTGTTCTATGACATTGCGGTTGTTGCTCAGGCGCGGCACTTTGCGCTGGCCGCCTAGCTTGCCCGTGGAGCCGAGCCAGCGGTCAAAGAGACCGCGTGGCGCTACTATCACTTGTGGTGCATCGAGGAAGATGCCATTGTAGCGCTTGGCCTGATAGTCTCCATTGTCTTCTTGCAGATACTTGTCGAGCAGTGCGGTAAACTCGTCGAGGCTCGCTGGTTCTTTCTCAAACTCCACAAGCCACTGGTGGCGCCCCTTGCTCTTATCGCCGGCATAGACTGGTGCGGCAGTGTAATCCAGCACCTGGGCTCCTGTCTCTTGAGCGGCGCGAGTAATGGCTTTGTCGGCATTGTGCACCATGAGCTCCTCGCCAAAGGCGTTGATAAAGCTCTTGGTTCGGCCAGCTATATTGATTTTCACGGGGTTTAGCTGTTCAATGTGCACGGTGTCGCCAATGCGATAGCGCCACAGCCCATTGCAAGCGGTGATGACTAGCTCGTAGGTCTTACCGGCCTCAATCTCCCAAATTGGCAGCACGTCGGGGTGATCGCTGTCAACCTCGCTGAGTGGAATAAATTCATAGAAGACGCCCACATCGAGCAGCAGCAGCATTGCCGTGGTATCCCACGAGCTTTGAGTAGCGAAGAAGCCCTCGCTGGCGTTGTAGGTATTGAGGAAGTGCATCTTGCTCATGTCGCACAAGCGCTCATATTGCTGGCGGTAAGGCTCAAAAGCTATGCCGCCGTGGAAGAATACCTCAAGATTGGGCCACACGTCGTGGATACAATCCTTGCCTGTGGCTTTAAGAACCTCCTTGAGAACTGTCAAGAACCACGATGGCACACCGCTGAGATTGGTAATGTTCTCACCTTTGCTTTTCTCCACCAGCGCAGGGAGTTTTACAGCCCAGTCTTCGAGCAAGGCGGTTTGCTTGTCGGGCACACGGAACCAGTTGGCAACGGGGTTGATATTGTTAATGAGCGTTGCCGAGAGGTCGCCCACCATTGTGCCAGGCTTCAGGTCGAGTTCGTTGGCAAACGAGCCTCCCAGTATCAGCGCTTTACCAGCAAAAAGACGACTCGCCGGATTGAGGTTGAGATAGTGCACTACCACATCGCTGGCACCGCGATAGTGATTCCACTGTAGCGACTCGCGAGTGATGGGAATGTACTTGTGATTGCCGTCGCTGGTGCCTGAAGACTGCGCGAAATTGAAGCATCGTCCTGGCCACAGCACGTCTTTCTCGCCACGCACCATGCGCATGATAGCCGGTTGTAGGTCCTCGTAGCGGTAGAGTGGCACGCGTGTGGCAAACTGCTCATAGGTGCGGCAAGTGGAAAAGTCATACTTGCGGCCAAACCAGGTCAATGCGGCTTTCTCGACAAGCTTTACCAGCTGTTCCTGTTGCACAGCCTCGGGGTGGGAGATGTATCGCTCATGTTGCCCAAGTCTAGGCAGCAGGAAAGAGCGAGCTATGGGAGTGAAATTTATCAAGTTGAGTGTTTAATTTAAGTAATGAGTTGTTGCACAAAAATAATACATTTATCACTGACGGGCAAATTTTGAATAAAAAAAGTGCCTCGGGGCTGCTCTTCAGCCTCGAGGCACACATGAAATAAAGTTTGGGCTTATTTAGGCTTTTATTATTGTGCTGTAAATGATGTAAACGATGTTGTTCCCACTGCCGAGCTTCCCAAGTACACACCATGCCATGCTGTTGTGGCATCGGTAGGAGCTGTGGTGCTGTACTTCACTGTGTAGCTCTGCCCCTTGGTCATGCCCTTGGCTGTGAAAAGCGATAGAGAGCTTGACACACCAGCCTCGAAGCTATAGGTCATCAAGTTGGTGCCACTGCTATTGGCAATGGTGTAGTAGCGACCTGCTGTATAGCTGAGCGAAGTGGTGTTCAGGTAGTAGCCTTGCACTGCGCTACCCAGACCACTTGAGCCTCCCCAGCCACCGCCACCGCCTTGGCTACCGCCAGCGGTGATAGCGTAGCCATTGCCAGTGATAGAGATGTAGCTGTTGTTGTCGCAGTCGAGACCTTCCTCAGGACCACCTGCGCTGGTGTAGGCCACAATACATCCGTTACCAATCTCAATTGCGCCCGAACGACCATAGTTGCTGTCGACAGCGTCGTTGCCGTTACTATAAACTACAGTCACACCACCCAGGAACCTGATAGCTCCGGCGCAGTTCATACCGTCGTCGTAGGCCTTGTAGTAATGGTTACCGCCATTGATGGTGATACTTGTTTTTGACTCAATGCCCTCGGCACCGTTAGTGGCTGTCGAAACCTCGCTCTGACCACCGTTGATGGTTATTGTGCCCAGTACCTTGATAGCCTTGGCGCTACCCGAGCCGCTGCTTTCCATGCCGCCGCCGGGGCCCCAGCCGCCACCTCCACTGTTTCCACCAGCCGAGCTACCGGTGGTGATAACGGTGATAGCGGCACCTGTGCCATCGCTGTTGCCTTGCACATAGTTACCATTAACCTTGATTCCCTTGCCGCCATTGCCAGTCATCTTGATGTATATTGTGCCGCCAAGCAAGTTGAGATTGCCGTCGGTCTTAATGCCCTTAGCGGTGTAGTAGTCGCCACTCGATGCCGACTGTGGCGCACCACTATTGTTAATGGTGATATTGCCACCGTTGGTGGTGATGTTGGTTGTTGAAACCGCCTTGCCGGCAGTTCCGCTCGAGGTGATGGTGAGCGTGCCATTGTTCATCACAAAGTCGACAGCCTTGATGCCACTGCTGTAACTGGCATCGTTGTTGATAACCTTCATAGCGCCACTGGGGGTGAGAGTGATATTGCCGCCGTCGATAGTGACAGTGGCCTTACTCTTGATACTCTTACTCATCTCGCCACTGTTGGCAATGGTGATGGTACCTGCGCCAATGGTGATGTTGCCGTCGGCCTTGATGCCGGCAGCATTGTAGCTGGTGCCGGTGTCCTCGCTCAGGTCGCTAGTGCCACCATAGGTGGTGGTGACGTTGGTTAGGGAGTAAGTGCGGGTGTTGTTACTGGTCGAGTATCCGCCAAGCTGATAGTAGATGTCACTGCCACTGGTGGGACCACTGAAGGTGGTACTTTGGATTGCGTAGGTTGTACCTCCACCCCAGCCGCCACCGCTGGTGTAATTGTCGCTCTTGAAGTAGTAGGTGCCACTGTCGGCAGCGCCAAAGTCGTAATAATAGAATGTGAGCGTGCTATAGCCCGATGACTTCTGCACGGTGTTACCGGTAATATTTGCCACCAGTGTGCCGTCGCTCTTGTAGAGATAAACATTTGACCAAGCATTGCTGCCACCGCCACCAGGGCCATAGCCACCGCCACCGGTGGGTTTAGCGACATAGACTCTATAGGAAGCCGTTGTGCCGCCACTTTCAGAGCCACTGGTCTCGGCAGTGCCACCCTGGCCGTTGGCCTTGACATTGATAGTGGTAGTAGCAGTCTCCTCGTTGATGAGGATGGTTCCGTCGGCGTTGAGGCCCTTACCGCCTTGAGCGGTGTTGTTGATGTCGACCGAGCCACCGGTGATGGTGATGTTACCGTCGGCCTTGACACTGGTGCCGTAGCTGATGTCGGCTCCGTCAACAACGAGGTTGCCACTTTGCACAACCTTGAGTTCACCGCCTTGCATGATGAAATCGCCTTGAGTCTTGACACCCTTGCCTCCATTGCTGGTCATGGTGAGGTCGAGCGTGCCACCCTTGAGAGTAATTTCTCCGGTGTTGTCAACATCTTCCTCGATGTTGCCGGCATCATCGGTCTCAAACGACACTTGGATGCCGTCGTCGGTCACGTTCTTCAC
>DGWL01000025.1 GCA_002396125.1 Porphyromonadaceae bacterium UBA4259 | reverse complement strand
AACCGCAGCAATGCCCACATGCTCCATCTCGACGTGATGGATGGAGTGTTCGTTCCTAATATATCATTCGGTTTCCCGGTGATTAAGCATGTGCAACAGCTGTGCAAGAAGCCACTCGATGTGCACCTCATGATTGTTGAGCCCTCGAAGTTTATCAACGAGGTGCGCGACTGCGGAGCGCAGATAATGAATGTCCACTACGAGGTGTGCAACCACCTCGACCGTGTGGTGCAGCAAATTCACGCCGCCGGCATGAAAGCAGGTGTCACAATCAATCCCGCCACTCCGGTGTGTGTGCTGCGCGACATCGTTGCTGAGCTCGACTTGGTGCTGCTGATGTCGGTAAACCCGGGATTTGGAGGGCAAAAGTTTATTCCCAACACCCTCAACAAAGTGCGCGAGTTGCGCGCGCTCATCGCCGAGAAAGATTCCAAAGCCGTGATTGAGGTGGATGGAGGCGTCAATGCCGAGACCGGCAAGCTGCTGGCCCAGGCCGGTGCCGATGTGCTCGTGGCCGGCAACTATGTGTTCAAGGCTGCCGACCCTCTCGCCGCAATCGACACTTTGTGCAATTTGTAGTGCATTTTTTCCCTTTTTGTTTGGGATGTTTAAGAAAAAACACTAACTTTGCACCCGCAAAAGAAAAATGATTGTTTCATAAGACTATTGGAAAGATGCCGGAGTGGTCGATCGGGGCGGTCTCGAAAACCGTTAACCCCTTACGGGGTTCCAGGGTTCGAATCCCTGTCTTTCCGCAAAACAAGAGGTTCGTGAGAATCTCTTATTTTGTTTTATCACTCTTTATATAGGTGATTTAATTAAAAAAAACGCTATCAAAGTGGCGCAAGGCGCGCTCCTTGATAGCGTTCGTTTATTTTAACAACTCGGTGCTAAGCCGAGAGGTTGCTTAATAGTTGCGGGCGAAAATCACGCGGCGCTTCGATGGCTTGCCGGTGAGCATGTCCACACCGTCCTCCTCAACCGAGTCAAGAGGAATGCAGCGTATTGTGGCTTTGGTTTCCTCCTTGATGCGGTCCTCGGTCTCGGGGGTGCCGTCCCAGTGGGCAAGGATGAAGCCGCCCTTCTCAAGCTGCTCCTTAAACTCGTCGTAGGTGTCGACCTTGGTGGTCATCTTCTCACGGAAGGTGAGGGCCTTCTTGTAGATGTTGTCCTGAATCTCGTCGAGAAGGTTCTTCACAGTCTCCTCAATGCCCTCGAGCGACGTGCTCGATTTCTCGAGGGTGTCGCGGCGCATAACCTCGATGGTGCCATTGGCGATGTCGCGAGCACCAAGCACAAGGCGAACGGGCACGCCCTTGAGCTCATAGTCGGCAAACTTGAAGCCGGGTCGCTTGTTGTCGGCGTTGTCATATTTAACCGAAATTCCCATTGAGCGCAACTTGTCAACGATGGGGTTAACCTTGGCGTCAATCTCGTTGAGCTGCTCCTGGTTCTTGTAGATGGGAACGATAACCACCTGGATTGGAGCCAGCTTGGGAGGCAGCACAAGACCATTGTCGTCGCTGTGGGTCATGATAAGGGCGCCCATCAGGCGGGTTGAAACACCCCACGAAGTTGCCCAAACGTACTCGAGCTTGTTCTCATTGTTGACAAACTTCACGTCGAAGGCCTTGGCGAAGTTTTGGCCCAAGAAGTGGCTTGTGCCCGACTGCAGAGCCTTGCCGTCTTGCATCATAGCCTCGATGGTGTAGGTCTCAAGAGCACCGGCAAAGCGCTCGTTGGCGCTCTTCACGCCCTTGACAACAGGCACCGCCATGTATTTCTCGGCAAAGTCGGCATAGACGTTGAGCATCTGGATGGCCTCGGCTTGCGCTTCCTCCTTGGTGGCATGGGCGGTGTGACCCTCTTGCCACAGGAATTCGGCGGTGCGCAGGAACATGCGGGTGCGCATCTCCCAGCGCATCACGTTGGCCCACTGGTTGATGAGCAGTGGCAGGTCGCGATAGGAGCTGATCCAGTTGCGATAGGTGTTCCAGATGATGGTCTCGCTGGTGGGGCGGATGATGAGCTCTTCTTCAAGGCGAGCCTCGGGATCAACCACAACGCCGCTGCCGTCGGGGGCATTCATCAGGCGGTGATGGGTGACAACGGCACACTCCTTGGCAAATCCCTCAACGTGCTCGGCCTCACGGCTCAGGAACGACTTGGGGATGAGCAAGGGAAAATAGGCGTTTTGCACTCCGGTGGCCTTGAACATGTCATCGAGCTGGCGTTGCATCTTTTCCCATATTGCGTAGCCGTAGGGCTTGATGACCATGCAGCCTCTCACTGCCGACTGCTCGGCAAGGTCGGCTTTAATCACCAGGTCGTTATACCATTGCGAGTAGTTCACGCTTCTCTTAGTTAGATCTTTAATTTCGATTGCCATTTTTCTTGATTAATGTCTTTTTTTGTATTTGATTGTTGTTTTTTTGTCTCTTTATCTGAGCAGGTTTTTCTTGGCCTGCTCAATCATCATGTTGCCGGGAATGAGATAAATCTCAAGGCGGCGGTTCATGCGACGGTTGCGAATTGAGTTGTTGGGCTTCACAGGGTCGGCACTGCCAAACGAGAAGGCGCTCACGTGCTCCTCGTTGGCGTTGAGCACAAACCAGTCATAGACGCTTTGCAGGCGCTCGTCGGTCACCTTCTTGCAATAGCTTGGCGAGCCGTTGTTGTCGTGATACATCGCCAGTGCCATGCGGTAGTAGTCGGGGGTGCGCAGTAGCGATGCGTAGGGCTTGAGCATGCGCTCGCCATCGCGAGTGAGGCGGCTTGAGTTAATCTCAAATAGCTGGTCGGCGGGAATAGTGATGATAATCACCTCTTGGTTGCGCGTGAGCAGCACATTAAGATTGCGGTCCTCCGAGAGGATGTGCGCCTGCTGAGTCTGATAGTTGGCAATGGCGTTTCGGCTCTTGTTGTCCTTGATGTAGGGCGTGTTCACAGCCTCGTCAAGGCTCTGCGGGGCATAGGGCACCTTGTCCTGAGCGGTAGCTGTGGCCATTGCAATTATTGCTGTGGCAGCCAAGCACATCTTTTTCAAGTTATGTGTAGATAAAAGTTTCATTTTCTTCTCTTTATTGTGTGTTGTGTTAGTCATTCTTACAAGTCCAGAATCTCTTGCGGCACATCTAGTTCCATGCGCTTGCCGTCAATGTCAATGTCCTCGATGAAGTCTTCCACAGCGGGAATCAGCACTTGCTCCCCGCTTTCCATGTCAACGACAAAGAGGACGTTGGCGGTTGAGTCGTCGATGTCGGCAATCGTGCCGCGCCTGTTGCCGTTAATCACCGCATCAAAGCCAATGAAGAAATCGACGGGAAGTTCGTCCTCATCGGCAACAAGCTTTGAGTATTCGTCGCACATCACGTTAATTTCCTTATTAACCAGCATGGCAGCCTCTTGCTCGCTTGTGATGTCGTCGATGGTGAGAAGCACTGTCTCATGCGACTTGCTGCGCATCTGCTTGACGAAAAACGGAACGTTGATGCCGTCGATGTCACACACTATGCACGAGCAACCTTCAAGCACCTCGAGCGGAACCTGAATCGTTGCCGATATCTCGCCGTTGATGCCGTGAGGCTTGTTGAACTTGCCTATAGTTGTTATTTGGTCGCCGGTTATCATTGTCGATGTAAGTGGGGAGGGGTAAAGTGTTATTTCTTCTTTTTCTTCTTCGACGTAGTGGCCTGTTGCGCCGGAGCCACTTTGAATTCATGAAGCGAGTGGGTGGCTGCATCGAGTTTTATCTCACCGTGCGAGAAATATTCTAAATCCTTAAAAATCTTGGCGTCTTCCACATCCTCGTTGTTGATTTGGTAGATGAGCTTCTTCATGTGGTTGGCGATGAGCATCACCAGCGCTTCCTTCTCCTCGCCCTCGGGATACTCGCAAGCGCGCTGAATCATCTGGTCAACCAACTTGCCATAGTGGCGCATCTTGATACCCTCCAGCTTGTATTTCACCGGCTCGGGCTTCGACTCCAGGTTCTCGGGCTTCACTATCTCATAGGGGTAATCTACATCAAGCTTGAAGTCGCTCATTATGGCCAAGTGGTCCCACAGCTTGTGTTTGTAGTCGGTCTCCTCATTGAGCTGGGGGAAGAGGTTGCTCATGGTGTTGATGATGGAGTAGGCGCACTTGTTCCGCTCCTCGCGGTCCTCAATAGTGCAGCAGTAGTCCACCATTTGCTGTATGTTGCGCCCATACTCGGGTAACGCAAGTTTCTTGAGTTGTGAATTGTAAGTTAGCATGATTTGTAGCAATTTAATTTGCAAAGTTACAAAAATATATTTACATGCCCATAACACTCGCTCAAAAATCAATCAAATTCAATTGAGCAC
>DGWL01000084.1 GCA_002396125.1 Porphyromonadaceae bacterium UBA4259 | reverse complement strand
GTGTAGTAGGTGGCGTCGATGTTCAATCGGTTGTTGAAGAACACCAGGTTGAGACCGGCCTCAAACTCGGTTGTCATCTCGGGCTTCAGGCTCGACGAGCCGGCAGTGCTTGCTGCCTGGAAGGCGTTGAGGCCGCCAAACGGGAACTCGATGGTGGTACCGCTGTAGTAGCCGTTGGCATAGGCCTGCACGTAGCGAGGATTAACCATGTAGGGGTCGGCGTCGTTACCGGTCTTACCATAGGCCAGGCGCACCTTACCAAATGTGAGAATATCGTTGTGTGGAATCACGCGGGTGAAAATCCAGCTCAAGGTAGCGCCGGGATAGAAGAAGCTGTTGGCGCCCATTGGCAGGGTCGACGACCACTCGTTGCGGCCGGTGAGGTTAAGATAAATCATGTCGTCCCAGCCCAGGGTGATGTCGCCAAAGAGTGCTACCTGGCGGCGCTTGCTTTGAGCCTCGCTCAATGCCGAGCGGGTGGCACCATTGCTCAGGTCCCAGAATCCGGTCTCGAAGGTGAGGCCGTCGGTCTGTCCGCCCATAGCGGTGTGGTAACGCTCGTTCATGTTCACACCTGCAATTGCGGCAAGGCTCAGCTTGTCGTTGAGGAAATTGCGGGTGTAGTCGGCCAGGAAGTCGTGGTTAATCTCGTGACGACGAGCATAGGTGGCATTTACCCAGCCATCCTGGTTCATGTTGCTGGGAGCGTAGCCGTAGTCCTCGTTGATGAGGGCATCGTCGAGATTAATCTGTGGATAGCCCACCTTGCGGTCATAGTCGGTGTAGTCGAAACCAAAGCGATAGGTGAGGGTCAAGTCCTTGATGGGATTGATGTCGGCCTGCACTTTACCGCGCACCTGCTTAGAGTCGAGGTGGTTGTAGTTGTTGGCGATAGCCCAGTAGGGGTTGGTGATGCCATAGGGGGTGAGATAGGCCTCGGGAGTGAAGAATGGGATGCTGATGTCCTTCATGTCCACGATGCTCACGTCGCGTGGAAGCTCAAAGAGACCGTCGATTACCGATGTTCCCTGGAAGCTGCCCACCTGGTCGGTCTTCGACTTGGCGTAGCTGATTGAAGAAGTGAGCTTGAGCCAGTCGGTGGCCTTGTAGCCGCCGCGGAAGTCGAGGGTGTGACGTGTGTAGGTGTCGGCCTTGGTTGGCATGATACCATTGTCGCCCAGGTAGTTGTAGGAGAGGTAGTAGTTAACCGCGTTGTCGGCCGACACGCCGCTGAACGCGATAGCGTGGTTGTGAGACCAGCCAATGTCGAAGAAGTCCTTCACGTTGTCCTTCTTGGCGCTGTACTCGTGGATGAGCTGCTGGTGGTTCCAGATGGGACCATAGATTTGAGTAGAGCCGTCGAGCGCGGGACCCCACGAGCCGTTCTCAATGTAGGTTTGACCACCGTTCCAGCCCTGGCCCCAGCCATTTTGGAACTTGGGCAGGAGGCTCACCTGGCGGGCCTGGAGACTACCGTTGTACTCAATCGAGAAGTTCTTGCCCTCGCCCTTCTTACCTTGCTTGGTGGTGACGATGATCACACCGTTGGCGGCGCGGCTACCATAGAGTGCGGTAGCGGCTGCACCCTTGAGCACTGTCATGCTCTCGATGTCGTTGGGCGAGATGTTGGCGATACCGCCGGCTGCCAGTGCGTGGCCACCTCCCAGCTCGTCGTTGCTGCTGGTGAGTGTGGTGCTCATCAAGGGCACGCCATCCACAACATAGAGTGGCTGGTTGCTACCGTTGATAGAACTGAAACCGCGAATTACAACCGAGTTGGCCGAACCGGGGTCGCTTGATGTTGATTGCACTTGGAGGCCGGCAACCTTACCGCTGAGCGAGTTCATGGCATCGCTGGTGTGAGCGGCGGTGATGTCTTCGGCTTTCACCTGTTGTGCGGCGTAGCCCAGCGACTTCTGCTTGCGGGTGATACCCATGGCAGTAACAACCACTTCTTCAAGAGTGTTGTTTTCTTCCTCGAGGACTACTGTTACATAACTTGCAACCGCAACGGTCTGTGGTGTGTAACCCACATAACTTACGCGAAGCTGAGTCACGTTGTCGTTGACGGTTACTGTGAATTCACCGTTAATGTCGGTCGCAGTGCCTTGATTAGAGCCCACAGCTTGCACCATGGCGCCAATGAGGGGCTCATTGTCGGTTGCACTCAGGACCTTACCTTTAACGGTCTTGCTGGCAGAGGCACCTAAAGCAATGAGGCACACTGCCATGAGAGTAGATAACAGTCTCTTCATACAGTAAACAATTTATGTGATTAAACTTCAAAATAAAAAATTAGTTCATTAATTGACATTATTTTAATTGTGTTTCTCTTCTTTCATTTTTTGTGTTTAGAGCCTATCTTGTGCAAGAGGCTACCCGTTTTTCTGTTTTTTCTAGTGTGGATATTCAGGTAAATAATAATGTGTGTTGCCTGCATTGTGCTTAGAGCTTCGAGCCCGTTTTTCTCAATAACTCTCTATGTTCATTGTGTTGTGTCCATGGGAGCGGAGTAAATGGCGAGTAAACACTAATGCTTGCGATGCAAAATTATAAATTATAATCAAATTGGACAAAACAATTTAAATCTTTAACTTTTCTCTCACCGTTTGTTCTAAATAATTGCAATTTCGTTTTTTAAACACAAATTCAACATCGTTAACAAATACCTATCTAAAGCGGTTAAGCGCAATTCAGTCAATGATGCAGATGTTGCCGATTTTGTTGAGTTGAAACGGTTGAGTTGTAATAAGTTGACGATTTATTTAGGTTTTGTGATAATTTGCCACTTGTCGGGATGATTTGCTTTCATTTTGCACCGCCGGGTGTGGAATGCGACTGTTAAATAAATGGGGTTTTAACAATTGGTGTTTTAACAAATTTAAGGTTAATGGTTACTGTTTGTAACTAAGCGGCTAAAAAGAGTTCCATTAGCGTCCCGCAAAAGTTATTACTAGGCAGTAACAGTTGACAGATTCATACGAGGTGATGACTTGCTAAAATAAACAAAATATAAACCAGGGTGGCGAATCACTCGCCACCCTGGCTCAAATCATGAGTTTTGCACTCTTATGCTTTGTGTCTTAAAAAACTGTAAAGTGCATACCTGTTGATTACTCATCCTGCAATGGATTCTGGTCGTTCTCAAGAGTGAGGTTCTTGTTGCCGTCAAACTCCGACTGTGGAATGGTGAGAACCCACATGTAGTTCTCAGGATTCTTTGTGGCAGGACGAGTAGCCAGTGTGCAACCATTGTGCCATCCATCGCTTGCCGGACGAACGAAGCCTTGCTTCAAGCGCTTGATGTCAAACATGCGGCCTACTTCGCCCCACAGCTCGATGCGGCGTTGGTCGATGATGGCCTCAAGGAGCGAACCGGTGCGGTCGCTAGTGAGAGCGCCAAGAGCAGTGCCGGTCTTGCCGTCGCAAGAGTAGTTTGGATCGCGCATTTCCATTAATGCCATCAAGTGATTCTTAGCTTCACCTTCCTTACCCTGGCGGCACTCAGCCTCGGCTGCGATGAGGTACATTTCCTCAACACGCATCCAGATGTAGTCGCCCAGCCACTGAGTGAAGTCGCTGAAGACCATCTTGCGCTGCAGGTGACCTCCGCGCCATTTCTCGGGAGCGAAAGCATTGTATGGGTCATCCTCGTCGGCGCCGTTGATGGTTGGGAACCATGCTTCGCGACGAGTGTCGGTCTCGCTCATCATGTTGTAGAGCGAAACGGTTGCCATCTTGGGAGCGCGTGAGCCATAGCTGGCATCGCAGTCCATGTGGGCATAGAGGCTTGCGTAACCACTGGCTTGGTCGCCAATAATCTCGGCACCCCACATTACGTTACCGTTAGAAACGTCGTTGTTGCCGGCGAAATCCTTAACTTCGATAATAGATGCCGATGTGCTGGCAATAGCCTTCTCGGCGGCACTCTCGGCAGTAGCCCAGTCTTCCATGACGAGGGCTACACGAGCGCGGATACCCTGTGCCACGTCGTAGCTGATGTGGCTTGGGTGCTGCTGTGGGATACCCTCTAGCATGGTGATGGCCTTGTCAAGGTCGCCGGTGATTTGGGTGTAGACCTCACTCACAGTAGAGCGAGGCTGTCCGGTAGTCTCCTTGTAGGTAGGCTCGGTGTAGATGGGCACGCACTTCTCGTTCTCATGTCCCTTGTAGGTGCGGGCAAACCACTGAGCCAGCATGAAGTAGCTATATCCACGGATAGCATAGGCTTGACCAATGGCATAGTTCTTTTCGCCCTCGTCACCAACCATCTCATCCTCGGCGGCTATGAGGTAGTTAGCGTTAGCAATCCACTTGTAGTAAGCGTTCCACAAGTCATAGGAGCGCCAGCCATCACTGGTGAAACGTCCCTTTACATTATAGGTGGCGTCATACCAGAACCATCCTGAGCCTGGTGCACCCATCATGAAGTCGTCGCCCATGAGTTCCGAAGCCAGTGTGTAGGCGCTAATACCAAAGCACTGGTGAATATTGAACTCGGTTGACCATCCCGGTGTATACATTGAGCGATAGATACCGTTGAGCGACACCAGTGCATGCTGTCCGTCCACGGTAATTGCGCCCTTCGACATTGAGTCGGTGGGATCGGTGATAAGGCTATTCTCGGAGCAAGCGCTCAACGAGAGCAGTCCACCAATAGCTATGATAGCATATAAGAATTTTTTCATTGTATTGTCTCCTTTCTTTTAATTAGAAGTTAACTTCCAGACCAATAGTGTAAGTGCGGTTAGGACTGTAGTCATAGTTGGTACCACCAGTGAAATTGTACTGAGGATCCATACCCTTGAGGTGAGTGAAGAGGCACAGGTTGTCGGCCGAAGCAAACACTTTAGCACCCTGCACGCCAATTTTGTTAATGAAAGTGCGTGGCAAAGCATAGGCCAGGGTGATGTTCTTGATTGCGAAGTAAGAAGCATCAATCAGGTAGGCGTCGTTGGCAGCTTCCATTATTGTGCGATAGTCGTCGAGTTGGATGCGTGGCACGTTAGTCACGTCGCCTGGGTTTTGCCAGCGCTTCATGGCGTCGATGTGCCATGTTGAGTTAGCGCTGCTCAATCCGCTCAAAGCACTATTGTAGAGGCTGTCGTAGATTTTGCCGCCCAGCGAGTAAGTGGTAAGGATTGACAGGCTCAAGCCCTTCCAGCTCAGGTCGGTTGCGATGCTGCCATAGAGTTTTGGAATGCGGCTGCCCATGTAATACTTATTGTTAAGTGCAGTGTTGTAGTCGTCGGTCTTGTACTCCTCACCGGTCTCCTCGTCGATAGCCCAGTAGAGGCGTGCGCCGGTGTCGGGGTCAACACCTGCGTTCTTGCTCATATAATAGGTGTAGATGGGATAGCCTTCCTTGATAGAGCGGATGCCGTTGATAATCTCGGGCGAGTCGCCTGTGAGCTTGAGCACCTTGTTGTTGGTGCGGTTGAGCATCACGTTCAAGTTCCATTCAAAGTCGTTGGTGCGCACTGGAGTGAAGCCAAGGTTGAGCTCGAAACCGGTGTTGCGCATGTTGCCCACGTTGTCGAGATAGCCACGGAAGCCTGTTGACAGAGGCATTGGGAAGCTCAGTAGCATGTCGGTAGTCTTCTTGTAGAAGTATTCAAAGTCGATGCGTACACGTCCGCCCCACAGCGCAGCCTCAAAACCTGCATTAAGGTTGGAGTTCTTCTCCCAGCTTACCTCTTGATTCTCGAGTGATGAGACAAAGGCACCAATGTTATTGGCGTTAGGATAGCCAAGATCGTAGAGCTGTTGCCAAGCATAGAAGGTACCAATGTTGTCGTTACCCTGCTCACCATAGCTTACCTTCACGCTCAAGTTGTGAATCCAGTCAACGTCTTTCATGAACGCCTCTTTCGACATGCGCCAATTGGCACCCAGTGACCAGAAGATGCCGGTGTGGTAATCCTTGTGGAAGCGTGAAGAGGCATCGCTACGCAACGAAGCCGACAGGTAGTAACGGTCATCATAGTTATAGTTGAAGCGGCTCAGGAACGAGTTGATGCGATAGTCAATCTGATAAGAGTCGGCAGCCTGAATTGAAGTGCCGGGACGGAGCTCATAGATTCCATCCACCAGGTTGCTCTTACCGGCCTGCAGGAAGTTGTACTTGTAGGCATACCACTCATGGCCAAGGAGGAAGTCAACGCTATGCAGCCCAAACTTGCGGTTCCATGTGAGCAGTTGGTTGAAGGTGTAGCTCTGAGTGCGGTAGTTGTACTTGTAGAGCAAACCACCGGCGTTGGCTTGGTTACCGTGCTGTGAGTTCATGTAGAACATGCGGTTGCGGGTGTTGTAGTCCATACCGAAGTTAACGGCGAACTTGATACCCTGGCGCCAGCCATACTTCTCGAGGTCGCTACCAATCACGATGCCGGTGCGCAGACCTGCGATGTCGCGAACGTTGCTGGCTTTATCCATGAGCAGCATACCCAGCGAGTTGAAGTCGTTAAGGTTGCCTGGGCGGCTACCCTCACCCCAGTCGAGCTCAGGATTGCCATCCTTGTCATAGATGTTTTCGCCAGCTTCATTCTTTAGGTAAACAGGGAACAAGGGGTTGATGAACTGAGCGGTGAACCAGGGGTTGCTGTAGCTGGTGTCATCATAGTCGCTGAAGTTGCTCGTTGAGTGAGCCAGCGAGGTGTTGATGTTGGC
This sequence comes from Porphyromonadaceae bacterium UBA4259, assembly GCA_002396125.1. GTDB lineage: Bacteria > Bacteroidota > Bacteroidia > Bacteroidales > Muribaculaceae > Sodaliphilus. Next base: position 2,834 of record DGWL01000084.1, on the reverse strand, counting down.
AGCAAGCCAATCGTTGATTTGGCTGTCAACATTAGCACGGCCGCTGTAGCGCTCAAAGCTTGTAGTCTTCAAGAAGCCATTCTCCTTGAGGTAACCAAGCGAGAACATGTACTTTGTCTTAGCTGTACCGCCGCTCACCGAGAGAACGTGCTCATGACGGAAAGCGCTCTTGCGGATAACCGAGTCATACCAGTCTTCTCTCCACTTGCTCTGTGCATCAGCTTGAACCATGCCTGTGGCGGGATCGATGATGTTGTCCCAAGTGTAGTTCTTGAAGGGGTTATACTGCTCACCACCCATCTCGTCGCCAAGGTAGTAGAGGGCATATTGGGTTGCTTCCTCTCGGCTCATCCCATTGTCAAACTCAAAGTAGTTGCGCAAGCCCTCGTAGTAGAGTTGAACAAACTGCTTTTGGTCAACTGTCTCGTAGCGTGGAGTGGCACGGTTAGACCAGCCCACTGTTGAGCGCCAAGTGACATTAGTGCGACCTTCGGCACCCTTCTTGGTTTGAATCATGATAACACCGTTGGCACCACGTGCACCATAAAGGGCACTTGCCGAAGCATCCTTCAGCACGGTCATGCTCTCGATATCATTGGGGTTGATATCGCTCAAGCTGCCGTCGAATGGGATTCCGTCAACAACATAGAGGGGGTTGTTGTCGGCATTGATAGAGCCAAAACCGCGAATGCGGATAGCGGGAGCTGCACCTGGCTGACCCGAGCTGCCACCTACCTGAATACCACCCACGTTACCCTCAAGGGCCTTGGTGGCGCTGGTGATGGGTCGCATCTCCAGTTTCTTGTTGTTAACGGCTTGTGCCGAACCGGTAAATGAGGTTTTCTTGGTAGTACCATAGGCAACCACCATCACCTCGTCGAGGTTCATGCCCTCTTCAACAAGAGCAATTGTTAGATTACTTGCAACCGCAACGATCTGCTCTTGATAGCCCACGTAGCTAACGCGGAGTTGCTTCACGTTGTCGTTTACGGTTAACGAGAATTCACCGTTAACGTCGGTACCGGTGCCTTGATTAGAGCCAATGGCTTGCACGCTGGCGCCAATCAGTGGCTCATTGTCACTGGCACTGACTACTCGACCGGTAACGGTCTTGCTGGCAAGTGCGCTCATTGAGATGAGGCACATCACCATCATGAAAGAAAATAGTCTCTTCATACAGTAAACAATTTTATGTGATTAAACTTCAAAAAAATTATTAAATTCTCACTTGAAAGGTCGCTTGGTCGTGCGCGAAGCACCATTGAGTGCCTTGACGCGCCGGGAGCCAAGGGGGATTTTTAGTTTCGGTACTGTACAAAAATGTTATCTACGCTTTAAAAAAGGTTTAGTAAAAAAGTGGTGATAACGTTTTCTTGGGTTTTAGTTATTTTTTGTTTTAAGTGGGCTTGGCAGTGCCGCACTCTTGCGGCATTGCGGTGCGGCTTTAAAGCACCATTATACAAGCGATGCAAAGTTAATAAATTATAATCAAATGTCGGAGCGATAATCCAATCTTTAACTTTTGGGCAATGTTTAATTTCTTTTTAGGTGATGCAACATTCTTGCATAAATTTTCACTGCCGCCACGCGTCAATCACTTTTAAGTTTTAACCTGTTGCTTGTGGCGGCATGCCACTGGCATCGTTTAATTGGTTGTGACAAAAACCGAAAAATGTGATTACTGTTTTTAACCATAAATGCGTCAGTCACGTTGCCGGCCAACGGTTGTTGTGCATAACGCTTGCGTGACAATTGTTAAAAAGAATATTGAAATTAACACCTGGAAATTTAACAATTTCGGCTCGAAACGTGGCTAAATGCGTGGTAATGTCGCTTTTTATTAGCATTTTAGTAACAAAAATGACTCGCTGCGTTGCAACGAGTCATTTTTTATGGGTTGTTAATTGTGGGATTTGTCTCACCGGTGCCTTCAGTCCCACCATGGACTAATTGCCCAGCAGCCTGCCATAGATTGCGGTGATATCGGCCGAGTTGATTACTCCATCGCCGTTGGTGTCGGCATAGCCGCGGTAGCGGTTGCTGTTGCCGAGAATCACGCTGCAGACGGCAGTGACGTCGGCCGAGTTGACAGCGTTATCTTGATTGACGTCGAGCTTGTCGTAGGGGGAGACCACGGTTCTTGAGCTAGTGCCGTTGATGCGCACCTGCTCACCGTTGCTGATGTAGTAGAAGCTCACAAAATAGGTCTCGTTAATGTCGAGGTTGTCGAAGGCGTAGTTGAGCGTGGTTGTGTTGTTGTAGCCCAAGTAGGTCGTTTGCGACTGTGAACTGCAGAAATAGCCGGTGTTGCCCGAGTTGGGTTCCTTCTTGTAGAGCTTGGCAATGATGTAGTCGTTATAGGTGTTGGTGTTCTCGTTCTTGACGGTGATTGACGCGTTGAAAGTGGTGCCCTCGACCGACGACAGCGTGGTGCCGGTGATAGTGGCTGCTGTTGCCGAGTTGATGGTTATGTTTTGGGTTTTGAGCGTCTTGGTGCCATCGGCATCGGCAGTGAACTTGAAGACCTTGGTGCCGGCGCTCGATGGAGTATAGTTCATGCCTATGGTGGTGCTGGCTCCGATGGCAACATCGGTGGTGGTAGCGCCCACCATTGTGCCGTCGACCCACATGTAGATGTAGTTATAGTCGGTGAGTCCCTGGTTGCTCACGCCAAGCTTGATTTCCATGGGGCTACCCACTTTCCTCACCGAGCCGGTGTTGACCGAGTTAATCTTGAGGTTTTGCACCGAGAGGTCGTCAAAGACTTGCAGGGTCATGGTGGTGTTGGTGATGGTGGCCTTGACGTAGTTGACATTGGCTCCGCGGCACAGGTG
>DGWL01000011.1 GCA_002396125.1 Porphyromonadaceae bacterium UBA4259 | reverse complement strand
AGTATTGCACCGAGTTCTCGGGGAAGAAAGACTTGAACTCGGCATAAAGCTGAGCTGCAAGCGTCTTGTTGTGCGACAGCACCAGGGTAGGGCGGTTGGTCTGAGCAATCACATTGGCCATAGTGAAAGTCTTGCCCGAGCCTGTCACGCCCAGCAGAGTCTGGTAAGGGACACCGCTGTTCACGCCGTCCACCAGCTCTTTAATAGCTTGTGGCTGGTCGCCTGTGGGAGCATATTGTGAGTGAAGCTTAAAATCCATTAGTTGAATATAGTCATTAAAACAACCTACAAAGGTAATCAAAAACCTTTACATTGGCAATAATATAGCCGCAAGAGCTGTTTTCTGTGTAAAGTTCTTGTCTTATTTGGGGCTGTATAATATGCATTATGCAATAATTTAGCCTCGTTAATACTTTTTTACATGAAAAACCTGCGAATTTTATATGTTTAATGAATTTTTTTGTACTTTTGCAGTGTTTTAAAATAGGTAATTAAAGAATTTGCAACCACTTTTGGGGATTTTTAGACTATTATAATAAAAAGATATATGAAGCTACTACAACAGAAGTTAGCAAGCTACACCGAGCCTCAGAAGGCCAAAGAAGCAGGTATTTATCCTTATTTCCGAGCTATCTCGAGCGAGCAAGACACTGAGGTTATCATCAATGGCAAGAAGGTGCTAATGTTCGGCTCCAACTGCTATTCGGGGCTTGTCAACGATCCTCGAGTGCGTGAGGCGGCTATCCAAGCCACTATGAAATATGGTACTGGACTGGCTGGCTCGCCATTCCTCAACGGCACTCTCGACATCCACAAGGACCTTGAGAAGAAACTTGCAGCATACGCAGGTAAAGAGGATGCCATGATTTACAGCACTGGCTTTGAGGTTAACTTGGGTGTTGTTTCATGCCTCACAGGGCGTGAGGACTACATCTTGTGGGACGAGCAAGATCATGCCTCGATTATTGAGGGTCGTCGTCTCTCGTTTTCGCAGTCGCTCAAGTACAAGCATAATGACATGGCTTCACTTGAGGCTCAATTGCAAAAGTGCAAGCCCGACAAGGTGAAACTTATCGTCACCGATGGCGTTTTCTCAATGGAAGGCGATGTGTGTAAGTTACCCGACATCGTTGAGCTTGCCCGCAAGTACAACGCGAGCATCATGGTTGATGAGGCTCATGGTATAGGCGTCTTTGGCAAGGGCGGACGTGGTGTGTGTGACCATTTCGGTCTCACCGATGAGGTTGACCTTATCATGGGCACATTCAGCAAGTCGTTTGCTTCGCTTGGCGGGTTTATTGCAACCGACGAGGTTATTACCAACTACTTGCGTCATCACAGTCGCAGCTATATTTTCACAGCGAGCATAACTCCAGCTTCAACTGCTGCAGTGAGTGCGGCTCTCGACATTATGATTGCCGAGCCTGAGCGTCAGGAACGCCTCTGGGAGAACACTCACTATGCTCTGCAAGGTTTCCGTGAAATGGGATGCGAGATTGGCCACACCGAGACTCCAATCATTCCGCTCTTCATCCGCGACAATAATCTCACTTTCCTCATCACTCGTGAGTTGCTCGATGAGGGCATCTTTGTCAACCCGGTGGTTTCACCGGCTGTTGCGCCCACCGACACTCTCATCCGCTTCAGCCTAATGGCTACACACACACGTGAGCAGGTGACTATTGCGCTCGAGAAGATTCAAAAAGTATTCCGCAGCCACAATCTCATCCCGTAAGAACAATTATTAAGAACGTTATAACAAGGATGTGCCAGCATTGTCACATCCTTTTTTAATAAGATAATGGTTGAGAAGGTAAAATTATTCATTGAGCAAGAATGTGGTATCGACGCTTGCCGGCCGGTGCTTGTGGCACTCAGCGGCGGAGCCGACTCGGTGGCGCTGCTTAGGGTGCTCATCGAGCTTGGTTACGACTGTCGTGCCGCACATTGTAACTTTCACTTGCGAGGCGAAGAGAGCAATCGCGACGAGCGTTTTGTAACCGCTTTGTGCCAAGAGTTAAACGTGCCTCTATCGGTTGAGCATTTCGATGTGCCGGCCGCAATGAGTGAATGTGGCGTATCAATGGAGATGGCATGTCGCGACTTGCGCTACCGGTGGTTCCGCCAGCTCATCGCAGACAATGGCTGCGGTTGCGTTGCCGTGGCTCACCACAGTGACGATAATATTGAAACGTTCTTTCTCAATGTCTTGCGAGGAACGGGAATTGCCGGTCTGGCCGGCATAAAGCCGCGCAACGGCGATGTGGTGCGACCATTGTTGTGTGTGTCAAGAGCCGAGATTCTGGCATGGCTCAATGGGCTAAATCAAGACTTTGTCACCGACAGCACCAACCTTGAAAATGATGCCCTGCGTAACCGCCTGCGCAACGTGGTGTTGCCCGCTCTTTATGATCAATTTCATAATGCTAAATCAGCATTGCTCACCACAATTTCTAATGCCTCGCGCTGCAACGACCTCTACACCGAGGCGCTGGGCGTGATGCGAAACATTGTGAGCGACCGCGAGGACGACCGACTTGTCATCGATCTTGAGATACTGGCAAGTTTTGATAATCGCGTTATGCTGCTATATGAGATATTAAAGCCACTGGGCTTCAATCACGACCAGTGCAACTTCATGCTCACCAGTGCTGTAGGGCGCCACATAGAGTCGTCTACTCACACCGCGCTCATTGGCCGCTCTACCATCGACGTGGCTCCTCATGCCAAGCGCGATAATGGCATTCATGCCATTAATCTGGAGGAGGATAGTGTTGAAGTTCCAATTGCACTTGAAATAAAGCACATCAGTGGCAATCCTTTCACTCCGGCAATGGTCAATGGCAAGGACACTATAGCGCTCAGTAATGATGCGCTCAATTGTTCGCAGGTTGTGCTGAGGCATTGGCGCGAAGGTGATCGCTTCAAGCCTTTCGGTATGCGTGGAAGCAAATTGGTGAGCGACCTGTTCACCGACCTTAAACTTGATGAAAAAGAAAAGAATGAGACGTGGATTCTCGAAGCCGATGGCGAGATACTCTGGATTGTTGGCTACCGTGCCTCACAGCTCTACAAGGTTTCTCCTCATTCCACCGAATTCTTGATATTGACTATCGCTTGATTATTTCGGCCACGCAGCGTTGAGCTTGGCATCAATCTCGCTGTTCTCCATTCCTTTGAGCCTTGCAAGCACCTTGAGCACACGGTTCAGGCTAGCTTCATTTTTTACAATCACTCGCTTCTCACTGTCAAGCAAGTAAAACACAGGCATCGTCATTAAGTCATAGGTTTGCTTCCCATCAACTTCCTGCTTGTAGTCCCGGCCGTTAACAATATAGCTGGGGAATGGTTCCAAGTGCCACTCCTCGGTGTTGTCATAAGGGTATATTCCCAACACTGTCAGGTTTCCGCATTCGACCATTTGCTTGAGCGATGTGCAGGTGTCGAGACGCTCTTTAACCTTGGCGCACGATAGACATTCGGGATCGTTGAAGTATATTAATGTGTAGGGGGTGGCAATTTCGCTCAACTTGCGATGCTCGCCGTCAAGGGTCTCATAGTCAATCTCATGGGCCACGCTGCCTGCAGCATTCTTGCGCACCACTTCCAGCAACAACCGTGGACGCAGGCGGTCATTCTCGCTCAGGCACGAAGCCGTTGCAGCATGCTCGATAAGCGTCGCGAAGAGCTCCTCGTTGTGGCTTTCCCATGTGGGCTCACTAAGCATTTCCTCATAGCTGGCAAGCAAGCTTTTGTAGGTCTTGCGACCAACGGCATTGGCATCGTCGAGCAATGCGCTCATCTTGGCGAGTGCCTCTTGCCTGGGCAACGATTCAATGTGCGCCACAACCTTGTCGGGGGGCGTGGCTTGTCCCCAAGAGCTACATGCTGCAAGTGTCACAACGCATAGCACAAGATATCTTAATATGTCGTTAAAGCAACGTTTCACGCTGCAAATATAGTTAACTTTACCATTCATTGCTCCTGTAAAGTGCTAAAAAATCAAAACTCCACATTTGCATTCCCATTGCGCATCGTGCTACAATCCTTCAGGCTAGTGTTTCTTACTAAAACATTGGTTGAATGGTGGTGGTCTTTCGGAATTTGCATTTTTTAAAAAAAAACATTATTTTTGTGGCATTCAATAACCTTTAAAAAATTCAATTATGAGCAGGGCAATTAGAATTCTTGTTATCGCTATTGCGTTTATTATGACAATGGGCACAGTTGCATGCCAAGCGCGTGTAAAGCAAAAACGTCGTGTGGCGAAGAAAGAGAGAAAAGTGCAAGCTCCTAAAAAAACTGAGGTCGGCAAACTCAACATGATAGAATACCACTATCATGGCATGATGATGATGCCGGTGGCACGAGTGAAGGTGGAACGCGTTGGCGGTAAGGTGGTGCTCACAGCCAATGACTACTCCGAAGGAGACGAAAGTTTCACTATCGATGATGGCGAGAAACTGCTTGAGGAGGCCAAGAAAATCATCCTTGAGGAGAATATGCTCGATTATGCCTCAAGCTATAAGCTAGATTCCAGCATTCAAGTGCTTGATGGCTATGATTGGTCGTTCGCTGCGAAATTTGCTGACGGACGCAGTGTCAGCAGCTACGGCAGCAATGTTAAGCCCGATGGTAATGGACTTAAAAGAATTCAGCAACTGCTCTATGACAAGGCCGAGGCGGTGATTAAAGAGGCTCACGAAAAGCAATAACCACCGGGCGCCAATAATTATGGTCGCCAATGTTGACCGATGTCATTATCTTTTATAAAAACATTCATGAGAGATTATGAAGAAAACAACTAAAACTAATGCAGCCAGGTTGCTCGACAAGGCTAAAATCACTTATGAACTTGTGACCTACGAAGTTGATGAGAACGACCTCTCGGCAGGGCACCTTGCGGCTACAATAGGAGAAGACGTTAATCAGGTTTTTAAAACACTTGTCCTTTTTGGTGAGAAGACTAAGCATTTCGTGTGCGTGTTGCCTGGTGATCATGAGGTTGACCTGAAAAAGGCAGCCAAGCTGAGCGGCAACAAGAAAGTGGATCTCATAGCAATGAAAGACCTCTTGCCTACAACTGGTTACATTCGTGGCGGATGTTCGCCCATTGGCATGAAAAAACAGTTTCCCACCTTCATCCATAACACCTGCATGGACTTCGACTACATCTATGTGAGCGCGGGCATGCGTGGCTTGCAACTCAAGATTGCGCCGCAAGCGCTTGTCGATTTTGTGGGTGCCACCGTCTGCGATCTTATTCAAGAAACTTTGTAACCCTCGATTGATTTTAAAGAAATGACATTAAAAAACAGGATTGGCAACATCTTTAGCCTCACCTCGTTTGGTGAGTCGCACGGGCCGGCAGTGGGCGGCGTGATAGATGGCATGCCCGCGGGAGTGGAAATCGACATGGGGCAATTGCAGCATGAGATGGCTCGGCGCCGACCAGGACAAGGGGGAGCTTCTTCTTCACGCAACGAGGCCGATGAGGTTGAGATTCTTTCGGGGGTAATGGACGGCATCACGCTGGGAACTCCCATTGGTTTTATCATTCGCAACTGCGACCAGCGGTCGGCCGACTATGATCACCTCAAGGATGTGTATCGCCCTTCACATGCCGATTTTACCTATCAAGCAAAATATGGCATCCGTGATTATCGTGGAGGTGGAAGGGCTTCGGCGCGTGAAACTGCCGCTCGAGTGGTGGCCGGCGCTCTGGCTAAGCAGGCGTTAGCCAAGCTTGGAATCACAATATCAGCCACTCAAAGTACACCATCCTTGATGACTGAAGCTGGCGACACCTGGGGTGGAATTGTAACTTGCGCAATCAGTGGTGTGCCGGCTGGAATTGGCGAGCCGGTGTTTGGAAAACTATCGGCACAACTTGCCGAGGCCATGATGAGTATTCCTGCAGCCAAGGGATTTGATATTGGTCTGGGGTTCGACTTCGTTAACCATCCTGGCAGCGAGGTGCTCGACAAGTTTGTGAAAAAAGAAGGCAAAATATCTACCGTTACCAATTTCTCGGGTGGAATTCAAGGTGGCATAAGCAATGGCAATGACATCTGTTTCAAAGTGGCTTTCAAGCCAGTTGCAACGCTTATGCAGCCGGTCGAAGGCATCAACAGCGACGGCAATGTTGTGACTATTGAGCCACGTGGCAGGCATGACGCGTGTGTTGTGCCTCGTGCTATTCCGGTGGTTGAGGCGA
>DGWL01000086.1 GCA_002396125.1 Porphyromonadaceae bacterium UBA4259 | reverse complement strand
GCTCTCTATGCCGACTGCCCCAAGTGGACCGCTATGGGATGGGTCGACTACATGACACCACAACTCTACTGGGAGCTGGAACACAAGGCTGCGAGCGACTTGGTGCTGAGCTACTGGTGGAACAATCATGCCAACGGCCGACACATGTATTATGGACAAGCGGTGCGCAACGTGATGGATCACCGCGACATCCCCGACACGCTCAATCCCACGCAGCTCAATCACAAGATAGAACTCATGCGCACCTTGCCCAATGTGCATGGCGTCACCTGGTGGCCGGCCTATAGCGTGACCGAGAACTATAAGGGAGTGCTCGACTCGCTCGAGACGCGACAGATGCGCACTCGCGCGTTGTGCCCTGCAGTTACTTGGCTCGACGGTGAGCCGCCGGTGGCAGTGAAGAACCTGCGCATGGAGCGCAATGGCAATAGTCACATGCTCCGCTGGGATGCCGATGCCACGCATGACCCCATGCAGCAGGCTGTGCGATTTGTTGTGTATCGTTTTCTCGATGGTGCCGCTATCGACCTTAACGATGCCAGTGCCATTGTTGCGATTACCAATCAAAACTCCTTTGCCGTTCCACGGCGTTTTTATCCCGACAATCGCAAGAAGGTAAAACCGGCTGCATCTGTCTACATCGTCACAGCTCTTGACCGTTGCAACAACGAGAGTGCAGCCAGCAACATAGTGGCAGTGCCGTTTTAACGTCCTCGGTTATCGCATTTAAAGAAAATGTTGCCCCCACACTTCTATAGCGCGGGGGCGACTTTCATAATTAATATTGGGATTTTAACTTATTATATCAGTTTCTTAAAACACCTTCTTCACTGCAGTGCGGCTGCCATCGGCATGCTCGGTGATGATGATGTTCAGGCCTTGGAATGGGCGGTTGCTCACTACGCCGGCCACGTTTACATATTTGATGCTCTTAACCTCGCTGTCAACACCCACTGTGCTGATGCCTGTTGCGGTCTCTTTTGCGGTAACCTCGATGGGATAAACCTCATAGAGGGTGCTTGTGTTGCCGGCCTGAACGGCAACGGCATCGCCGGCTGCGAGCATCATTGTGCTATAGCTGCGCTGCTTCAATGCTTTAACAATCGCTGTGAAGCTATAGGCGTAGTTGTTTTCAAACTCATAACCGTTGCACATTGTAAACTTGGCACCTACAACACCTTGGGCACCGATGTCATTGCCATCGGCGGCAGTTGGCATGTAGAACTTGCCGTCATTATACACAGCCCAGTGCACATTAACATATTCCATTGGCTTGGGAGGCAAGAAGAAGTAGTTATTGCTCTCGGCAAAGTTGGCGATGCACATGGTGTTGGGGGTGTATTGGTTTCCATCGTAGGTGAAGGTTGGCATAACGTTGGCAGTAAGTTCGGGATTGAGCTTATTGTCAAATGTGCCTTCCACACCCGTAACGGTGTAGTTAATGTAGGCGTCGCGGTCTTCAACGGCTTGTGGCAGATTGATGGAAATCCAGTTGCTCTGGTCCATCTCGGCAACGTTGTCATAGAGTTTGCCACCGTCGATTTGTTCGGCCGTGGGAACGTAGGGCTCATGACCAATGCCGGCAAACTGGTTGTCATCCTTAGCCCACAGTGTCTTGCCATCGCTGGTGATGTAAGTCACTCTCAGTGCGTTGCTGATGCTGTATTTGCTGCCGGTGTTGCCATCGGCAACGAGCTCAGCAAGTGTAACGCTTTCATATTCGCTGGCTTGTGCCTCACCAGGCAGTGGAATGTCAACATGGTTGCCAAGGTTGGCAATTTCCTTGAAATAGGCACGGAATGGAGCCACGCTCTGGGTGCCGCTAGCCCATGTGGCGTGAGAGCCGGCTGTGTTAACGGCATAGATGTTCTCGAGCGAATGCTCATCATAGGTGCCTGCCATCAAGTAGCTCTTGCCGCTGGTGTAGGCAATGGGTTCAGGCTTTATCAGCACGTTAGTTGCGCTCCAGGTGATAGGAGTGCCCACGAGACCACTCTTGACGGCGATAATGTAGGGCACATTGGCCTCGATGCTTGAAACCTCACTGAAGGTTGCCTCGCCGTCGGCCTCTTGAGCGAAGCGCTCAACCCACATGTTGCTGCTGCTTGCCGAGCAAGTTGCAGGGGTGAAGGGCAGCACGATGGTGCTCCAGTTCTCGTCCACGCCGTCCTGGCGAGCTTTGTCGAAGGTGCGCTCGTAGCTGATGTTCTGGGCAGTGAAGCTCGATGGAGTGAAGTAGCTGTAGCCGTCCTTCAGGACGATGCTTGTAGCAGTAGCGTCCTTAACGATGTTGCGGCCGTTGATGTTTGCGGGAACCTCAGCATCCTTGTCGAGGAAGTAGATGACATTGGGGTTGTTGTTGGGTACGATACTGAAGTTGCTCAAGCCCTCAAGGCTCACTGCTGCAACGTTGTCGGCTATCTCGAAGTTGTCTTCGGGCTTGTAGCCGGTGCGAGAGCCATCGCCAGCCCAGGTGATGATGCCTGGCAGAATGTCGTAGTAGAGCGACTTGCCACGCTCAACGATGTTGTCGACGTGAGAAGCATCCTCGCTGTCGGGAACGTTGTTGCGGGCGTAGATATTCATTGAGTATGTAGAGCCGTAGGCCAGGTTGTCGAAGTCGAAGTAGAATGTCTTGGTCTCACCGGCGGCTAGCGAGATGGTCTCCTGCTTGTAGGTTACCATCGAGCCCGAAACTGTGCCGTCCTCGTTCTTGGTGATGAGGAACAGGGGAGCCAGGATGTACTTGTTGTACTCTCCACTGCTGTGGTTGGTGATGGCGGCGCTGAAGCGTGCACGGCTGTCGTAGATTTCACCGTAGGTGATATTGGTGCCATCGGTGTAAGCGTCTTTAGTGGCATTCTCGGCCTTGATAACAACCGAGAGGTTGAGCTCCTCGGCCTCGGTGCTCTCGGCGATGGTTACTGTGCCTGTGCCGATGGTAACATAACTATACTGGTCGAGACGCATGAGCTTAACGTTCTTGGTGCCTGATGATGCTGGGCGCACGTTAAAGGTGATAACCGACTCTTGGCCGGCAAGAACCTCGCCGGTAACAACGGTGGTGTACTGTGAGTACTCGTCAATCTGCTGTCCGCCAAAGTCAAGATATAGGTCGCCATAGTAGCGGTCAACGCTGTTGTTCTTGAGAGTCACGCTCACTTGTTCCTTCACGCCAACCTTCTCACCACCTGTGAATTCCCAGTTGGTGGCTTGGAGGTTGATGATGGGATGGCCGGTGCCAGTGCAATAGGTGTTTGTCATTGACACCTCAAGGTAGTGGCGGTCGGACTCTTTCATGAGATTCCACTCGCTTGAGCCTTCCACTTGGTAAACTCCCACGAGGTGATAGTTGCCAGTGAGCCCGGCGCCAAACTTAATGACGTCGCTTGCGGTGCTGGCTATTCCATCGCCAAACTTGGTAGTGGTACCTAGCGCCGAGGTGGTTACGGTGTAGTAACCGTTCTGCTGCGACTTGTCGAGCACCTCAAATGTGCCGTCGGCAGGATTGAAGAGGCCAAGTGCAACCTTGAACTTCTTGCCCGAGCCCGAGTGATCGCTGTAGCTCACTTTCACAATCTTGCTCTTGTAAATCTTGAATGGGTCGGAAACACGGTCACGATCCCAGCCAACGGGGCCACTCACTGCAGTGCAGGTGAGAGCCGGCTCTTCCTCGTCCTCGTGAGGAGGAGTGCCACCAGGGGTGATGTTGTAGACGATGTTCTGCTTCATGTTGTAGCCCTCGGCGCTTGATGAACCACCAATGCCACTGGCGTAGGGGTTCATCACTGCGAGCTGGAAGTAGCCGTTACCCATGCCACCCCAACCCCAGTTGATGTGGAAGTAGTTGCCATACTCGTAGCCGTCGCAGATGAACGAGTGGCCACCGCCACTGCCTGCAGTGCCGTTATAAATCATGGGGCGGCCTGCGGCGAGCTCCTGGTAAACCATCTCGTCCCACACCTCCTGGGTGTAGTCGTTGCGGTAGGCCAGTTTTGAGCCGTAGCCAAAGAAAGCGAAAGCTTTGGGGATGTCGTCGGTGTAGGCACCAGTTCCCGATGTGCCATATTGCGACTTCAGTGCGCAGCCCACGTAGAGCATCAAGTGAGCCACAGCGCTGGTGTAGACCTCATCTTCGGCACCGGTATAGGTGTCGCGCATGTGAGCCCAGTCGAATGTTGTTACCTCAAGAGCCGGCATGGTATAGGTTCCGTAGTCGCCCAAGCCGTTGCCATAGGTGAAAGTGTAGCTGGGAACTTCCTCGGTAGTGCCTTCGGGATAGTTATAGAACTTCATTAGTTGCGACATAGAGGTTGCCACGCAGCCAGTGTAGGCGAGCTCGTAGCCGTCGGCCTCATCATCGCTGATCATGAACTGTGGGCACTCGTTCCAGTAGGGAGTAGCCTGGTCCCACTTGGTGCTGATCATTGGCGCGATAGAGTTGCGGGTGTCGACAACGTTCTCGGCTTTGGGAGCGGCGAGGACCTTCTTCAGGTCGGCGGGCTTCACTTCGTCGAGCTGGGTGAGCTGCAAGGCATACTCGTCGAGCCATGCCTTCATGTTGGCAGGCATCTTGGTTTCGTCAAAGCTGCCCTGGTCGCTATAGCCCAAAATGGGGTTGGTGCGGTCGTCGCCCGACACAATCACGAATCCCCGGTCCTGGCCTATGTTGAATACATAGTAGGCCGCGGCGCCGGTGGTGCCCACGGCTTTCGTCTTTTTTCTCACGGTTGTTGCCATCTTCAGCACTTGCGGTGACTTGTGCTTTTTGAGCACAAAGTTGACAGCCTGCTGTTGAGCCTGTTCCACTGTAACAGGCGCGGCATTCACGGTA
>DGWL01000007.1 GCA_002396125.1 Porphyromonadaceae bacterium UBA4259 | reverse complement strand
AGCAGTCGGGCGTTGATGTTGAGCTCGATGCGTTCCCGTCACATGACTTCAGCCATCACTGGTGTGCGTTGCGCGTCAACGTGATTCCAGAGCAAAAAGAAGAAATTAAGGTGATGATAGCGTGAGGGTCCCACCTCTTCCCATTCCGAACAGAGAAGTTAAGCCTCACCACGCCGATGGTACTGCGAAAGTGGGAGAGTAGGTAATCGCCCCCTAAGAGAGGACTCAAGAGCAATCTTGGGTCCTCTTGTTGTATATATATTTATAGAAGTGATGCCGCTGTAATACCGGGTTGAAACCTCCGTGCCTAGCGGCGCCTCTCTTTTTCAATTCCCGAACAAAGCCCTAAGCCCCTCCACACTGCTGGTCAGCGACATGGGAAGGCGTAGGTAATCGCCCCCTAAGAGAGGACTCAAGAGCAATCTTGGGTCCTCTTGTTGTATAGACAAGTGGTAGTTTCATAATATTGTTGCTATTCTCGCGTTAAATTGTTAACTTTGCACTCATTCTTTTTTAACAGGAGTTGATTAAATGAACTTGCGCAACATATATGATTCGCGTCGCATTTGGAAAATGGTGTTACTTGCCATGTCGCTGGTGCTGGTGTCGATATTTATCTATTTCTCCAATTCGCTTGTTAAGGACCTTGCAAAGCAGGAGAGGGAGAGAATGCAAATTTGGGCCGACGCCACTCGTGAGATGGTTACTTCGACCGATGCCGATGTCGACTTCCTGCTGAGTATCATCCAGGGCAACCATAACATTCCGGTGTTGCTTGTGGATGACAAAAACAACATTATTGAACAGCGCAACTTCAAGTTGCCTGAACCTAATGACACGCTCAAGATGATTGATGAATACTCGGCTGTCAACAAGGAATTCCTGCTGAAGAAACTTAACAAACTGCGCAAGACTACCAATAACATTGAGATAAAAATTGATGAAAGCACGCGCCAGATGCTCTACTATGAAGATAGTGACGTGCTGCGTCGACTTGCCTATTATCCCTACATTCAGCTGGCAGTGATGCTGCTTTTTATAGCTATTGCCTATTTTGCCCTTATCAGTGTGAAGAAGGCTGAGCAGAATCGTGTGTGGGTGGGACTGTCAAAAGAAACGGCCCACCAGCTTGGCACTCCCATCTCGTCGCTGATGGCATGGACGCAGATGCTGGAGTCGTTGGGTATAGACAAGGAAATCATCAACGACATGGACACCGATGTGCACCGTCTATCGGTGATTGCCGACCGTTTCTCAAAGATAGGTTCCATGCCCGACAAGGAGTTAACCTTTATCAACGAGGCTGTGGAGAGTAGTCTCAACTACATGCGCACCCGCATCCCCAAGCACGTGACGCTCACCGTGCACACCGATGGCGACAAGAACTGTGGCGTGATGCTGTGTCAGCCACTTTTTGAATGGGTGATGGAGAACTTGACTAAGAATGCTGTGGATGCCATGAGTGGCGAGGGGCGCATCGACATTGTTGTGACGAGCGATGCTCAGCATGCTCATCTCTACATCAAGGACACCGGTAAGGGTATAGCCCGCAAGAATTTCAAAAATGTGTTTAATCCTGGTTTCACTACCAAGAAACGCGGATGGGGCTTGGGATTGACTCTAGTGAAGCGCATCATCGAGGAGTATCATGACGGAAAAATCTATGTTAAGGACTCGGAGGTTGGTAAGGGCACTACGTTTGCCATTGAGATTCCCAAGGTGAAGTGAGTAGTCAGTTTTCAGTTAGTTTTATAGACATTGGAGAATAAGCAGTACATAAAAATGCTAGGTACCGGGAGTGCCATGTGTACCCGGTGTTATAACACATGTTTCTACTTGAAGTCGGAGCATGGGCACCTGATGGTTGATGCCGGTGGTGGCAATGGCATCTTCAGGCAACTCTATCGTGCCGGTATCGACTTCACTCAGGTGCGTCACCTTTTTGTCACCCACGTTCACACCGATCACATTATGGGTGTGATTTGGATGATTCGCAAGATATCGCCGTTGCAGTACAAGGGTAAGTACCCCGGCATTTTTACTATCTATTGTCATGCCGAGGTGAAGCAGGCACTAGAGACGATGTGCAACATCATGATTCCTCCCAAGATTCTTAGCGCTGTGGGCAAGACAATTATTTTGCGTGAGGTGAGCGATGGCGAGACTCTTGATGTTGACGACATGAAGGTGACATTCTTTGATATAGGGTCAATCAAGACCCTGCAGTTTGGCTTTCAGGCTATAATGCCCGACGGGCAGCGAGTGGTGTGCCTGGGCGACGAGCCTTACAAGCCCAGCAGCGAGCGCTACGTGAAAGGCTGTGACTGGTTGTTGTGTGAAGCCTTCTGCCTTTATCGCAACCGTGACCAGTTCCGTCCTTATGAGAAGAACCATAGCACGGTGATAGATGCCGGCAAGTTGGCTCAGGAATTAGGTGTTAAGAACCTGCTGCTGTATCACACCGAGGACACTCACCTGGCATCGCGCCGCGACAACTACAGTGCCGAGGCCGGTACTGTGTACACGGGCAACGTGCATGTGCCTATGGACCTCGAAACCGTGATTCTATAAGGACTGAACGGCATTTCGGCCGTGAAACATGTATGAAAGGAATAAAAACTTTCCTAAATCACCACTCCCACCTAAAAAGGTGAATAAAAACATTTGGTGTTTCAAATAAAAGTCTTACCTTTGCACAAGATTTAGTAAAGGCAAAAATGATGCAATATTGACATTAATAATATGGTTATTGAACCTCACACGATGTGAATCGAGTGAGGTTTTTTTTTGTTGGTATTGGTTAATGACAAGGGGGTCGCCTCCGGCGACAAGTGTGGTTGGTTACTATCCGGGGGTGCCGATTGCTTCGGAGCTTTGCTCCTTTCGCAATCGGTACCCCCGGTTATTCAAAGGTCTACCTCCGGCAGAAGTTTGGTGCCGCTTGTCAACTGCTTGGTTCACATTGGCGCCCTCGGTTGTTTAGAGGTCTGCCTCCGGCAGAAGTTTGGTGCCGCTTGTCAACTGGCTTGGGTTCACATTAGCGCCCTCGGTTGTTAAGAGGTCTGCCTCTGGCAGAAGTTTGGTGCCGCTTGTCAACTGCTTGGGTTCACATTAGCACCCTCGGTTGTTAAGAGGTCTGCCTCCGTCAAAAGTTGCCAGGAATCTCGGTTTCGTAGTTGTAGCTAATGTCGCACTACGCTCAGAGAGTGGTTAGTGCTTGTGGCAGCAGTTGCCATCGCCGTGGCCATCGCCCTTGTGGCAACATTCACCATCGTCGTGGTGGTCGCAGTTACCTTCGCCCTCGCCACAGCCGTGGCAGTCGTCGCATCCACCACCGCAATGGTGCTTGGGAGGATTCTTTTCTTCCTCGGTGGCGTCGCGCACGGTAACCACTTTGCCCTTGTAACGCACTGTCTCACCGGCTAGCTGATGGTTGAAATCGATAGTAACAGTGTCGTCGGTAATATCCTTGACGATGCCCTCAATGCGCATTCCTTCGGCGGTCATCATGGGCACGAACGCTCCCTCATAGACACGCTCGGCATCAAACTCACCGTCGATTACGAAGAGCGACTTATCAAGTTTCTGCACCAGCTCGGGATTGCGCTCACCAAACGCCTCGATGGGCGAGAGAATGAAGTCGAACTCGTCGCCGGAGTTGAGTCCCTCGAGGTGAGAAGTGAAAGACTTGAGCATACCGGGCTCATGGCCGAAGACGAAACGATCGGGCTTGGCAGTTGTAAACTCATAGATTAAAGTGTCGCCGTCGGTGCCGACCAAGAAGATTTGATAGGCAATCTCAATAAATTTTCCTGTGGTGATGGGTTCCATAAATATAGATGTTATATTAATTGTGATTAATAAGCAGTGGATTGCTGCACAAAATTAAATAATTAATAGCAATAAACAAGGTCGAAAGAGCACAAAAAAGTTATTTTAACCAAATAATGAGTTGGTTGCTTGCAAATAAGTGCGTATCTTTGCAGTGGGATTACAATGAATATGCCCCAAAAACTGCTTAAAACATCGACATCTCATGAATGAAACCGGAATCAAGCAACTCAACCTGGCTGATGTGCCTCACATAACACCCGGGCGTAAATACTACGACGGCGAGATTGGTTTTGCCGACGATATAACCGAGATAATACATCTTGTAGACGCTTTCAAGGTCAATTTCTTGGCAATGGTATTCTGCACCAGTGGCAGTGTGTCGATGAAAATCAACTCGGAGAACTATGATATTAAGGCTAACGACGGCCTGCTGATCGACATGCAGAGCGTGGTGAGCGACATACGCTATAGCTCCGACATGCACTGCAAGGTGATTTGCATCTCGCTCGACAGTGGTGTGACGTTCTTGAACAAGAGCGTCTTTGAAGCGTTTCTCCGCATCAAGAATCACCCCGTGGTGCATTTCAGTGCCAACGAGATGGAGCTCATGAGCCGATACTATGAGCTTGCCATGTTCAAGATGGAGCACCCCGAAACCGGAGCCTCAGGCAAGGAGTCGATACACATGATATTGCGTGCCTACGTGCTCGACATGATAGCCAACGTTAATGTTCACATGGATGTGCCGCGCGAGGGTGACAACATCTTGCGCCAGAGCGACAAGATATTCCAGCGCTTTATTATTGCCCTTGCCGAGAGCAATGGAGTGCAGCGCAGTGTCAAGGACTACGCCAGTGAGTTGTGTGTGTCGCCCAAGTATCTCACTAGCATCTGCCGCAAGCAAGAAGGCAAGACAGCCGGTGAGCTTATTGTGCTCAACACAGTTGGCCACATCAAGCAACTGCTACTCTATAGCCCGCTAAGCATAAAGGAGATAGCTACCCAGCTGGGGTTCGACAACCTGTCGTTCTTTGGCAAATATGTGAAGAAGCATCTGGGCGAGTCGCCCAACAACTATCGCAAGACTCACGGCTATGGCAAGTGAGCGTGGCTGATAGGGGTTATAATCATAGAAAAATCGCATCCTCACCACCTAGTGGCGGGGATGCTTTTTTTGATTTCATTATGTGGTCAAAGGTTACAAAAAAAATTGATTGTCTCACGACAACCAATCTTAATTAACCTTAAATCTAATACCATGAAAAACACGGTGCAAAGATAGGCATTTTGGGCAAAATCACAATTGTAAAATGCCAAACTTTGCTCGCGTTTAACGTTTTTTAGTAAAACAATGAATATTATTGTGTCTCCATCATTTTCAGCAGTGTGAAAATGCCTTCGCGGCCTTCGTTCATGAGCAGGTCGAGGATGCTGAGCGCAGGGGTGAACCCACCATGACGCTGCGACCATAACTGGTAGTAGGGCACATTGTCAATGGGCAACTTGTCACCTCGTTTACCTCCAATCTTGCCGCGCAGGTCGATGGCTCCTGCCCGCAACGCGGTGTCGACAGCTTGTGAAGTGGTGGCCACAGTGGTGATAATGGGCAAGTCCATGAAGTCAACAATGAGATTGTGCAGCTGCATGTTCAGTTCCAGCAGGCAGGTTTGGTTGCCTGCGATAATTGCTTGCAGGTCGCTGGCGATGAAGTCGAAGAATGGGCTCTTGCCGTAGGAAGAGAACAGCGCTCCCCAATGCAGGTGCCGCCAGTTGCCATGCTCGCTGAGCATCACGTCTTTCATCATCACCGGCATAGCATTGCTGCTGCCCAGCAAGGGCACAGTGAGCTTTACGGTGCCATTAGGCGCATCGATGCAGTAGCGGTGGTGGCTGTGGCGCAGTGGAAGATGGCGCTCGGTGGCGTCGATAATCACCTCACATGCTTGCAGCATGGCCGCATAGCAACGCACGTCGCCGGCGCACATGCTACCTATGACAATGGGAGTGGCCACTCTTGTCTTGTTAAGTTTTTATTTATCGGGATTGGCATCGGTGAAGATGCGGTTCCAGCGAATGCCGCCTTGCAGCAGTGGGCGGTCCTTGTCGAAGGAGATGATGACAAACATGGGAGTGCCCACGATGTGATCCTCGGGAACAAAGCCCCAGAATCGTGAGTCAAGTGAGTTGTCGCGGTTATCGCCCATCATCCAGTAGTAATCCATCTTGAAGGTGTAGCGGCTGGCCGGCTTGCCATCGATATAGGCTTTGCCTCCTTTAATTTCCAGGTTGTTGCCTTCATAGTCCTTGATACAGCGGCCGTAGAGTTGCAGATTCTTCTCGTTGAGAGCAATGGTCGCTCCCTTCTTTGGAATCCAGATTGGCCCGTAGTCGTTGTGGGTCCATCCGTAATCCACACCAATGGGGTAGGTGTAGGCACCCTCGCTGGGACCATATTGCACGCGCTCCACACTGTTGACCCACGAGCACTTCTCGAGCTGAGCCTTCATTGCTGCGGTGAGAGGCAGGAAGAGTTCGGTTGCAATGAATTGCTGGCCGGTGATTTGGTCGACAGCAACGTTACGTTCTATATCCTCATTGGTAACACCTAGCTCGTTGGTCAGGAAATCATAGTCGGGCGTGCCGGTATATTTCACTGCATAATTGTATTGCACGTTCTTGGGCTCGGGGATGGTTTTGCCGTTAATTACCACCTTGCCACCCACAAGTTGCAGCATCTCGCCGGGCAGTCCCACGCATCGCTTCACATAGTTGTCGCGGCGGTCGACAGGCCTGTAAATCACTTGGTGATTGTTCCACACGGCGTCGCGTCCGTCTTGGAACACTTGGCTGTAATAGTCGGGGTTGGGCTTGTCGAGCACAACCGTGTCGCCTGCAGGGAAGTTAAACACCACAATGTCGCCACGCTCAATGTTGCGCAGTCCCTTGAGGCGATGATATTCGAGTTGTGGCTTGTCGATGTAGCTCTTGAAACCGAAGAGCTCGTTTTGAGCCAATGGGAAGTGCAGGGGAGTTTGTGGCACTCGTGGCCCATAGACCATCTTGTTCACCCACAAGAAATCGCCTGTGAGCAGCGTCTTCTCGAGTGATGACGAGGGAATTTGATAGTTTTGCCCCACAAAGATGAAGAGGAAGTAGACCAGCACGAGTGCATATACTATGGCGTCGACCCAGCTCATGATGGTGCGCACCACCTTGTTTTTGCTAAACTTCCACCAGTTCCATGGAATGAATTGGGTGAGGTAGATGTCGGCCAGTAAAAACCATGCCAAAGCCACCCACCAGTTTCCCAGCCAGGCAACCCAGGCAAAAAAGATGACGCTCACGATGCCAAATCTAATCCATCGGCTCTTCTTCACCCTTGCCAGTCGCTCACGCAGCGAGCCAGATTGGCGCACTTTTTCTTCTTCTTGCTCTTTGACTGTATCAGTAGTTTTGTTTTTATTGCTAAGTTTCATGTTGATTAATGAGTGTGTTTTTGATATTCAACCCACAAAGGTAGTATTTTTTTGCCAATCACCACAACAACGCAACTTTTTTTAAGTAAACGTACCCTATTGGGCCATTTCGTCCATACCTTACTTGAAGTCCCCAAACATTTTTTTGCAGTTGAGTGTAACATTTCGTGTGGTTGTTACGTCATTATAATGAACGACGACTGCAGCGTGGTTCATTAATAAATGTAATGACTAAATTAAAAGATAATAAATTAGAATTATGAAAAAGTTTTTAGCAATCGCAATCCTCGCCTTCACACTGGGGGCAGCGCATGCAATGACAGTCGACGACGTGATTAACGCTTTCCCCGACGCCTCCAATGTAGAGAAAGTGTTTATCGACAAGGACATGCTCAAAATAGCAGGCGACAATATGCCCAGCGAGTTGAAGGACATCGAAGCTGTGCAGGTTATCAACATCAAGAAACCCACAACCAAGCAGTTCAACACTGCAAAGCAGTTGCAATGCACTCTCATCGACGGCATGGAGCTCATTCTTGATGCAAGCGAGAAGAACCAGAATCTGGCAATATTCTCCAGCAATGAGAAAGAGTCGATAAGCAAGCTGCTCATCATCGTGGCCGACGAACGTGACCGAAACCCCGAAGTGGCTGTCGTTCTAGTGAAGGGGAAATTAAATGTTGATGCTATAGGGCAAATCGTGTCACTTGCTCAAAAAAGATCTGAATAACCAGCAAGGCTATCAATGAACGCATCGGAGTTTAAACTGAAGTTGTTACCTCTACACGCCAGCCTCTACCGCTTGGCTTTCAAGCTAATGGGTAACGAGGATGACGCCAAGGACGTGGTGCAGGATGCCTATCTCAAACTCTGGAAAACGCGTGACAAGATAGCCAACGTTGACAACCCTCTCGCCTACTGTCTCACTGTTGTCAAGAACATGTGCCTCGACCGTCATCGCGCGGCAGGTATTGCCCTAGTCGATAAGCCCCCCGAGGAGCTACTCATCGCCGGCGGCGACAGCGCATCGCAGCACATCGAGAGGCAACAGACTCATCAACTGCTCAACCAGTGCCTGGCACGCCTGCCGGCACAGCAACAGCAAGTGCTGAGAATGCGCGACCTGGCTGGATGCTCAATGCAGGAGATAGAGAAAGCCACTGGCCTCACAGCAGTGAATGCAAGAGTGCTCCTTAGCCGAGCGAGAAAATCACTGAGAAACCAACTCCAAAAATACCACACATCATGAACAAGAACGAAATAGACCAACTGCTTAGCAAGTTCTACCGCGGCGAGACGACACTCGACGAGGAACAACAGCTGCGCAACGTCCTGAACGACGACAGTGTCGATGCCTTGCTCATGAAGGAGCTTGAGGCTGCCGACGATAACATTGAGGTCCCAGCCAACTTGGAGTCGAATCTCAGCGACTTAATCGACCTGTGGGAAACCAATGAGCAGCAAGAGGCAAAGATTGCTCCGCCGATGTGGCGACGCTCATCGTGGTGGGCAGTAGCGGCAAGCGTGGCAGTTATTGCCACCGTGGGGTTGTGGTTCATGCGCAACCGGCAGCAGCCGGCACAACCAAGCACTCAGCAACCGGTGATTGCACAAGTTGAAGAACCCATAACGCCTCCTGCTATTGAAGAGGTTACGCCAGCCGAAACTTTGCCTGAGCAGCAGTCAGCACCGCAACCTCAGCCACAACCTGAGGTCAAGCCTAGGGCGCAGCAACCCAGCCCAATGCGCATGCACAAGAACAAAGTTGAGCATCTGGCACAAGCACAGGTTAAGCCTCAGGTTAAAACGCAAGCACAAGCTCAACCCGAACTGAGTGCTGACGACGAGGAACTCGCCCTGGCGGCTCTCGAGAAATTCTCAACAACCCTCAACAGGGGCTTTGAACAACTCAGCGACGCTGACGAGACAATCAATAATATTAACAACACTATTAAGCAACTCTTATTATAATCATGAAAAAAATCATTCATATACTCTTTCTCATGCTCATGGTGAGCATGGCGGCAAGTGCACAAGAGTCGCTTGCCAAGCAGTTCAAAGGCAAGGAGGGATTCTCTTGTATCACCATCGGCAAGGCCGCCATGAAGATGATGAGTTCAAAAGGCAAGTTGGGGCGCGAAGGATTCAGTGGAAAACTGAATATCGGTAATTTCGCCGACAAAATCGACCGTCTTGAAATCATCTCAACCAGCACCCCCGAAGCGGCCTACAAACTCACTGAAGCATGCCACAACTGGATTGAAAAAGACGGTTTCGAGAGCATCATCGATGTTGACGAAAGAGGGCAGCAGGCTTCAATCTACGCCAAGAATGGCGACACTCAAAACGTGTTCCTGCTGCTTGCACAGGACGAGGAAACCTCGGTCATCATCATCTATGGCACCATGACATTCGAGGACCTGCAAGGCACCGTAGGCCCCCGTTGACAGCAACTACCCACCCTTTTAAAACGAATTATTCTTTCAATACCGCTTTGCGGGGGAGAGTAGGGCGAAAAAGTGGATAAAATGAAGTGGACCGGGCACTGTTGGAGGCCTGGTCCACTTAACTTGTTTGGTTTATTACGGGGAAAATGTTATTGTGCGTTGTTAAGGTGTGTGTTGAAGAACTGCGTGAGTTTATCCCAAGGGATGTAGTTGTTATCACCGCCATCGTAGAGGTCGCAATGGGTTGCGCCCGGGATGATTAGCAATTCTTTGTTCTCGGGGCATGGGTTGGGCTTGATGCCGGTAGCGGGGTTGCCGTTCACCATATAGTTGAAAGCGTCCTCGCCAAAGTAGCGCGAGTGGGCTTTCTCGCCATGCATCACGAGCACTGCCGAGCGAATCTCGTTGGTGTAGCGCAGGAAGCGGGCGTTGGCATAGGCTTGAGTGCCAATCACTCGCCAGCCGTCGTTGCTGTTGCCGCTGCGTGGGTGGAAGCCACGTGGAGTCTTATAGTAGGCGTGATAATCCTTGACAAACTGCGGTGCGTCGGCCGGAACCGGGTCGATGACTCCACCGGCCATTGCAGCGGGGTTGCTGAGGCGCTGTGCGCTCAGTGCATGACGAGTGTTGTGGCGTGCCTGCTCGTTGTCATCATTGTCGAAGTAGCCATTGCCCGAAACTCGTGTCATGTCATACATGGTTGATGCAACTGTCGCTTTAATGCGAGTGTCGGTAGCAGCGGCGTTGAGAGCGATGCCTCCCCAGCCACAGATGCCGATGATGCCAATGCGCTCGGGATCAACCCCAGGATGCTTCGACAGGTAGTCGACAGCAGCCATGAAATCCTCGGTGTTGATGTCGGGCGAGGCGGTGCGTCGTGGCATGCCGCTACTCTCGCCGGTGAACGAGGGGTCGAAGGCTATGGTGACAAATCCATTCTCGGCCATGCGCATGGCATAGAGTCCTGAACATTGTTCCTTGACAGCTCCAAATGGACCACTCACGGCGATTGCCGCCATCTTGCCTGAGGCGTTCTTTGGCTCGTAGAGGTCGGCAGCCAGCGTGAAGCCATATTGTGTTGTAAATGTCACCTTTCGGTGGTTGACCTTGTCGCTGAGCGCGAAGGTCTTGTCCCATTCTCGGGTTAGATTCAATGTTTCCATATCGTTGGTTGGTTGTGCCCATGCGGCAAGGCTAAAAGCCACAAGCATGGTACTGATTATTAATGATTTCATAATGATTGTCTAACGAATGATTACTTTCTTGCCGTTCTTGATATAGATGCCCCTGCCGGGGTTCTTGATGCGCATGCCACCAAGGGAGGTGTAGTAGCCGTCGTCGCTTGAATTGTCATCGCGCAGATTGTTGATAACTGTTGCGGTGGGCGGCAGTTGCAGGGTCACCTCGATGTTGCCCTCGCCTGCCTTGAGGAAACTCTTGAGCTGGTCGAGAGAGCTGAACTGCAGTTGTCCCAGTGGCGTGTAGCTCCATGAGTTGGAGCCGTAGAACATCACAATTTGATTGCCATTGTAGAGCATCACGTCACCGGCTTGTGTGGTGATTTGGCTATTGGATGTGGGTAGCGAGAATCCAAGTGGTCCCACTTTTTCAAAGCCTCCGTAATCGTTGGCTGTGAAGGTGATGGGGCCGTTGCTAAGAGCCTCAAGCAGTGCTTGCGTGGCACTGTTGTTGGCGAGCGTGAGTGTCATTGACATGTCGCCAATTGTAACGTTTATTGAATGGTCTCCTGTTGCTTGTGCCATAGCATCATTATCGCTGTTGCAACTGCCGCATGCCACGATGGCGATGAGCAGTAATAATTTTTTTATTGTCTTCATCCTTGGTGTAATGTTTGTGGTTTTACGCTTGCAAAGTAACACATTATTTCACACAATGATGTTATATTAATTGCCGATAAAACTACCAAAAACGCCGATGTGTCAATTTCTCTTTTGGGCTTCAAGAAATTGCGATGGGGTGAAGCCTGTTGATTTCTTGAAAAAACGAGTGAAATGGTTGGGATATTCAAAGCCTAGCTCATAAGCTACCTGGCTGATGTTGTGTCCTGCAACAATCAGGCTTTTAGCTCGCATGGTGATAAAGTTGCGAATGTATTCCTTGGGAGTCTCGCCTAGCGCGTTGCGCACCAGGTCGCCAAAGTAGCCGGGTGAGAGGTACAGCTCGCCGGCACAATATTTCACGCTAGGTAATCCTTGCTGTTCTTGCAGACCATCGCGGTAGTAATTGTTGAGCACTTGCTGGAATCGCTCAAGGATGTCGCTGTTGGGTCCTGCTTGCTCCTTAAACTGTCGCGCATAGAAACGGTTGCAGTAGTCAAGAATGATTAGAATGTAATCTTTGACAATGCTGTCGCTGCGGTCATCGCCCGCGTGGTCCTTGAGCTCGGTGCGCAGGTTGGTCATGAGCCCCGCAAGGATTGTTTTCTCGGTAGTGGTGAGCACCAGGGCCTCGTTGGTGTTATAGGAAAAAAAGTGATAGTCGGGCAATCGCCGTTCAATCTCTGAACCATGAATGAATTGCGGGTCGAAGAGCAACACCCATCCGTCATATTGCTTGAGTGTGCCATCATCGGGTTTCCCTCCCACCTGCCCCGGCGCAACAGCCAGCAGTGCTCCTCCCTGATGATTATAGCGGCCTATGCCGTAAGTGAGATTTTCGGGGAACTCCTGTTGCATGAAAATTGCAAACACATTGAAACGGTTGAGAGAATGTCTTATCTTTCCCGCTTCATCATAGTTCACGACCGACACATGAGGGTGATAGACGGGTGTGCCTATGTCGAGGGCATAGTCGTTGGCGTGATTGATGTGTAAATCAATATTCATTGTGCTTGAGGTAGTAAAGATTATTGCAAATATAAGAATAAATATTAATAGGGTGATGCAAGTGTTGAAAATTTTCTTTAACTTTGTGAGCCAAACTAAAAATATTAAGAACCTATAACTATCAACCAATAACTAAATTTATGCTAAAAAAGATAAGACGAGCACTCGCGTTGCTGTGCTTTGTGGGCGTGACGCTGCTCTTTCTCGATGTTACCGGTGCCTTGCATCACTGGCTGGGATGGCTGGCCAAGGTGCAACTGTTGCCTGCCGTGCTGGCGATGAACTTTGTGGTGATAGCCGTGCTGGTGTTGCTCACGTTCATCTTTGGGCGCATTTATTGCTCGGTGATATGTCCGCTGGGAGTGATGCAGGACTTGGTGTCGTGGATTCACGGCAGGCGCAAGAAGAATCGCTTCACCTATTCAAAAGAGGTGAAATGGCTTCGTTACCCCATGCTGGCACTCCTGATTGTGGCTGTGGCGCTGGGAGTGGGTTCACTTGTTGCGCTACTCGACCCCTATGGCACCTATGGTTTTATTGCCACCAACCTGTTGCAACCCATTTATGCGTGGTGTAACAATGGTTTGGCGGCTATTGCCGAGCACTACGACAGCTACATGTTCTATAGCACCGACGTGTGGATGAAGGGTGTGCTGTCGCTTTCGCTCTCGGCAGGGTTGTTGCTGGTGATTGCCGTGCTGGCATGGCGCGGTGGCCGCACCTATTGCAACACGTTGTGCCCTGTGGGCACCTTGCTTAGCCTGGTGTCGCGATTCTCGTTGCTCAAGGTGCGCATCGATGAGGACCGTTGCATCAAGTGTGGCATGTGCACGCGCAACTGCAAGTCGTCGTGCATCGACTACAAGAATGGCACTGTTGACTACAGTCGCTGTGTGACTTGCGGCAACTGCATAGAAAAGTGCCACAAGGATGCCATCTACTACGGTAGGCCACGCAAGCAAGCGGTAGCCGGCACTGACAATGACGGGAATAAAAGTGTAGACGAGGGCAAGCGTGCCTTCCTCATTGGCACCGGTGTGGCACTTGCCACCACCGCTATGGCTCAAGCCAAGAAAAAGGTTGACGGCGGTCTTGCCACTATAGAGGAGAAGCAGATGCCCAAGCGCAAGAATCCTATCACTCCCCCGGGTTCGTTGAACGCCCGCAACATGCAGCGTCATTGCACCGCATGCCAGTTGTGTGTGGCAAGCTGTCCGAATCATGTGCTGCAACCCGGAACCGGCAACTTGCTCACCCTCATGCAACCTGTCATGAGCTATGAGCGCGGCTACTGCCGTCCGGAGTGCAACCGCTGCTCGCAGGTGTGTCCCACAGGTGCTATCAGGCCCATCACGCTCGAGGACAAGTCGTCGACGCAGATAGGTCATGCCGTGTGGACTCACTTCTTGTGTATTCCCACGCGCGAAAAGAACGAGGACGGCACTCCCGTAGCCTGCGGCAACTGTGCCCGTCATTGCCCCACAGGAGCCATCACCATGATTCAGCTCGACGAGAACGACGACGCCTCGCCCATGGTGCCTGTCGTGAACGAGGCTAAGTGCATTGGATGTGGAGCGTGCGAGCATGTGTGTCCGGCACGACCGGTGTCGGCAATTCACGTTGAGGGTCATGAAGATCACCGAACCATTTAATTACACCTATCAATGAGTAATAACAACAATCATAACATGAGCCGTCGCCACTTCCTGAAAGTGGCGGGAGCAACGGCAGTGACATCGACTGCGGTGCTCGCGGCATGCAACGACAACAACTCACCCGACGGCGGCGTGGCCATAGCGGCAGCCGACGTGCCAAAAGACAAGATGACCTATCGCACCAACCATAACACGGGCGACCGCGTGTCGCTGCTGGGCTATGGCATGATGCGCCTACCGGTTGAAGGTGACTTCAGCGGGCGTGAAAATCCCGATGCGGCAATCGACCAGGAACTGGTGAACAAGGAGGTTGACTTTGCGCTGGAACACGGTGTCAACTACTTCGACACTTCGCCTGCCTATTGCCAGGGACGCAGCGAAACAGCGACAGGTATCGCCTTGAGCCGCCATCCGCGCGACAAGTATTTCATCGCAACCAAGCTATCTAATTTCGACCCGTCTACATGGCCTCTTGAGGAGAGCCAGAAGATGTTTAACAATTCGCTCAAAGAGCTAAAGGTTGATTACATCGACTACTTGCTCTTGCACTCGGTGGGTGGTGGTAAAGACGCCATCGAGGAATTTAACGGGCGATTCATGGATAACGGCCTGCTCGACTGGCTTGTGGAGCAGAAGGAGGCCGGCAAGATTCGCAATCTGGGTTTCAGTTATCATGGCGATATCGCAGTCTTCGACAATCTGCTGGCATGGCATGATTCGGGCGATTATCATTGGGACTTTGTGCAAATTGAACTCAACTATCTCGACTGGAAGCATGCCAATGAAATCAATGAGCGTAATACCAATGCCGAGTATCTCTATGACGAACTCAAGAAGCGCAACATCCCGGCAGTGATTATGGAGCCGTTGCTGGGTGGCCGACTGGCCAACGTGCCTGATGCCATCGTGGCCGACATGAAGCGTCGCGACCCTAATAGTAGTGTGGCGTCGTGGGCATTCCGCTATGCCGGCACCCCCGAGGGTGTACTTACCGTGCTCAGTGGCATGACCTATATGGACCACCTAATGGAGAATATTAAGACCTACTCGCCACTGCGGCCCATCACACCCGAGGAAAACGCATTTCTCGAGAACATTGCCGACAAGCTGGTGGCTTTGCAGACCATTCCCTGCAACGATTGCAAGTACTGCATGCCATGCCCCTATGGAATTAACATTCCGGCAATTTTTGTTCACTACAACAAGTGCATCAAGGAAGGAAACTTGGTGCGTGATGAGCGCGACAGCAACTTCAAGCAAGCGCGCAAGGCATTCCTGGTGGGTTATGACCGCAGTGTTCCCAAGTTGCGTCAGGCGCAACATTGCATAGGTTGCGGTAAGTGCGAGGGCCACTGCCCGCAGCGCATCAAGATTCCACAAGAACTAGCACGCATCGACGAGTTTGTGGAGAAACTGAAACGTAGCGACCTTAAGGATTAGAAACAGATAAAAGGAGAAGAAAAATCAATTACTTTTTCTTCTCCTTTTTTTAATCGAAGAGCGAGAGTTGTCCCACAAGGTTGAACGACTTGCGGTG
Organism: Porphyromonadaceae bacterium UBA4259; assembly: GCA_002396125.1. Lineage (GTDB taxonomy): Bacteria > Bacteroidota > Bacteroidia > Bacteroidales > Muribaculaceae > Sodaliphilus. The sequence goes on along the minus strand of DGWL01000007.1, from coordinate 615 downwards.
ATAGGGTGAAATGCCGTGCGCTACGATTGCAGCGCGGTGGTCGCGGGTGGGGTAGCCCTTGTTCTTTTCCCAATTGTAGAAAGGAAAGTCTTGAGCTATGCGCTTCATGTACTCGTCACGGTGAGTCTTGGCCAGAACGCTGGCGGCAGCGATGCTCATCATCTTGCCGTCGCCCTTGACCACAGTGGTGAAGGGAATGTCGCCATAGGGGGTGAAGCGGTTACCGTCGACGAGGATGTGCTCGGGGCGCACCGCGAGTTGGTCGAGCGCGCGATGCATTGCGGTAATCGATGCACGCAGGATGTTGATTCGGTCAATCTCCTGTGGCGAAACCATGGCCACGGCCCATGCCAGCGCCTCACGCTCGATAATGGGGCGCAGTGTGTCGCGCTGGTGCTCGGTGAATTGCTTGCTGTCGTTGAGCAACTCATTGCTGAAATCGGGCGGTAAAATCACAGCTGCCGCCGTCACCGGCCCCGCCAGGCATCCACGCCCTGCCTCATCACACCCCGCTTCAACACGGCCCTCCTGTAAATATCGTTGTAGCATAGTATAAATCAAATTGTTAATCTATTTTTATATCTTCCTGACAATTTCATGAGGGAAAGCTTTTCA
>DGWL01000080.1 GCA_002396125.1 Porphyromonadaceae bacterium UBA4259 | reverse complement strand
CCCAGGATGGGGCCGTAGGTGTAGCTGGCGAGGGCATAGACCATCTTGATGGCGCTGTCGTTGTTGAGCAAGTAGAACACATAGATGATGATGCCCATCACAACAGCCATGCCAATGTGGACTATGCGGCGTGTGCGTGCCAGCCGTGTTTCGTCTTGCTTCTTGTCGCTTTCAAGAATGTCGACGGTAAACGATGTGGTGAGTGCGGTGAGCGCGGAGCCGGCTGCCGAGTAGCCAGCTGCAATAAGACCGAGCACAAAGAGGATGAGCATAATCACCGGCATGGAGCTGTCTTGTGCCACCATGCCAAAGAGAGCATCGTTCTTCTCGGGCATTGCCGCACCCGAGTGGCGGGTGTAGAGCACAAGCATTGTTCCGAGCACGAGGAATAGGCCCACCACAAAGACTTGCGTGATGCCGCTCACAATCAGTCCTTTTTTCGACTCGGCCACATTCTTGCTGGCAAGGGTGCGCTGCATGAGGTCTTGGTCAAGACCGGTCATGGCAATCACCATGAAGATACCGGCAATGAACTGCTTCCAAAAGTAGGTATCCTCCTTGGGATTGTCAAAGAAGAAGATGCGCGACGAGTCGTCGGCAGCGATGGCTTTTACCATGTCGCCGGCTCCATAACCCAGAGCGCTGGCAATGAAAACAATGCACAGCACCACCGAGAGTATCAGGCACAGCGACTTGAGAGTGTCGGTCCAGATGACGGTTTTCACGCCGCCTTGCAGCGTGTAGAGGAAAATTAGGGCGATGGTGGCAATCACGTTGAAGATGAACGGGATGTGGAGTGGCTCAAACACGAGCATTTGCAGTGTGACGCACACCACAAGAAAACGCACTGCTGCTCCCAGCATCTTGCTGATGAAGAAGAACCAGGCGCCGGTCTTGTGGGTCTTTCCGCCAAATCGTTCCTCAAGGTAGCCGTAGATTGACACCAGGTTGCGCTTGAAAAATAGTGGCATGAGCACATAGGCAATTACAAAATAACCCACGGCAAAGCCCAGCACCATCTGCATGTAGCTGTAGCTAGAGCCCACTACATAGCCGGGGACCGAGATGAATGTCACGCCCGATATTGGCGCGCCTATCATGGCAATGGCAACGATGAACCATGGTGCCTGACGGCCTCCGGTGAGCGCTGTGGTGGTGTCGGTCTTGCGTGACGCCAGCCACGAGATGATGAAAAGCAAAATAAAGTAGCCAACGATTGTGGCAAGTACTATCCAGGGAGTAGTCATTTATTTAAGTGTTAAGTTATAGTGTGGTTGTGTGTATTGAATACTTTGTGGAAGTGGAGTGTTAAATCTCCTTTTTCCGTTTTACTCAGGGTAGAGCAGGTAGGGTCGCCGTTGTTCCTTGAAGCGTTTAACGTCGTCCTGCCAGCAAGCTCGAATCTCACCGGCAGTCTTGCCGGCCATGATCATCTCGCGGATGTAGGTGCGTCCGGCGAGTTTGTCAAAGAATGGTGTGAAGAATTTCTCGCCTATGTTTAGGTTCTTGTAGGCGTCGATGACATATTCCAGATTCATTCCCTGCGCAATCACGTCCTCGGCATTGAGCTGATGAAGATCAACACCATGGCACAACTTGTCGAGCTGTGGTGGTGTCTTGGCGCCGGGGCGGCTGGTGGGTGTAAACTCAAAGCTATAGCCTTTCATGTTTGGGTGACCATACACTTGGAAGGGCCAGTCGGTGCCGCGTCCCAGGCTCACTGGCGTTCCCTCAAAGTAGCAAGTGGAAGGGTAGAGGTAAATCGAGAGCATATTGGGCAGGTTGGGCGATGGCGCCACGGGAAGCTTGTAGCGAGTTTGGTGGGTATAGTTCTTGCAAGGAATCACGGTGAGTTGCACTTTCTTGCCGTCTTTCAGCCACCCCTCGCCATTGGTCATCATGGCTATCTCGCCCATCGTCATGCCGTGCACGGTGGTAATGGGAAGCCATCCCACGCCGCTCTTCAGGTTCATGTCGAGGATGGGGCCGTCTACTGTCATTCCGTTGGGGTTGGGGCGGTCAAGCACCACAAATTCCTTGCCATAGGCTGCTGCTGCGTCCATCATGTTCACCATGGTGATATAATAGGTGTAGAATCGCAAACCCACGTCTTGGATGTCGGTGACGATGACGTCGAAGCGGTCCATTGTTTCCTTGCTTGGCATGCGACTCTTGCCTTCATAGAGTGATGCGATGGGAATGCCTGTTTTCTCGTCGACACTGCTGCTCACGTGCTCACCGGCATCGGCTTTGCCGCGAAATCCATGTTCGGGCGAGAAGATTGTGGTCACGTTGAGGCCTTTCTCAAGCATCAGGTCGAGTGTGTGCTTGTCATGCTTGGGGCCAACCACTCCGGTTTGGTTGCTTAGCAGGGCTATGCGCTTGCCACTGAGCAGTGGCAGGTATTGGTCGGTGCGCTCGGCTCCCACAATCACAGGCTTGGCAAAATGGGGGCGGGCACTGCGGTTGACCTTGACTCTCGTCTTGGCGCAAGCTCCCATCCACGCTGGCACCAGCATGAGCATAACCAGCATTGCGATTGTAGATTTAAAATACTTCATGTATTTTTGTTATAAAAAAGGTTGTTTTTAAAACAACAAATTTAAGCAATTTCTACCACAATCACGTCGCAACACATTTAAAAAATGTTATTTGCCTAGTGCTCCGGCTTGAATGGTGCCTGCCAAAGCGCGCACGCACCACCCGGTGGATAGGGTAGTGCGTGCGGTAATGAGAATGAATGAGCCACGTTCACACCCTAATGGGCAACGTGCGGTCGATGCTCTGGTCGAGCGAGATAAGAGTCTCGGTAGCCATCACACCGGGAATGTGCTGAATCTTGTTGTTGAGCAGGTCCATGAGGTGATGGTTGTCGCTTGCGAAGAGTTTCACGAGCATTGTGTAGGAGCCGGTGGTGAAGTGGCACTCCACAATCTCGGGAATCTTCTGCAACTCGGGAATCACGTCACGATACATCGAGCCGCGTTCGAGCTTGATGCCAATGTAGGTGCAGGTGGTGAATCCAAGGGCAATTGGGTCAACGTTGTAGCTTGAACCGGTAATCACTTTTAAATCGGCCATGCGCTGGATGCGCTGGTGAACAGCGGCACGCGACACACCACACTCCTGTGCTACGTCCTTCGATGCAATGCGAGCATTGGTCATGATGATCTTTAGAATTTTCTTGTCAAGGTTGTCAATTCTTTCCATAGGCTATAGCATTTTTTAAGCAAAAACATAAATTTCCATGCAAATGTATAAATATTTTTTTGATTTACCAAAAAAGATAATGTTTTTTTGCTTTTTTTCTTTGAGAATTAAATTTTTAGGTAGTAAAAGCAACCTGCCAATCTTGCTAAGAGATTGGCAGGAATGTGATGAGTTTATGAACTTTTGGGAGAATTTTATTTCTTGGTTTCGGCATCGCTGAACTGCCCGGGATAGTCTTGCGACAGCCGTGGACGGCGCAAGGCACGAACCACAAGCCACACTCCGGCAATGACAAATGGAATGCTGAGCAACTGACCCTGGTCGAGGCCTATACTCTGGCGAAGGCCTATCTCCCATGGCTCTTGAACGTTCTTGACAAACTCTACAAAGAAGCGCGAACCGAAGATGCCTATCAGGAACACGCCCAGCAACAAGCCCTGTCGCTCCTGTGAGTTGCAACGCCAGTACATGTACATGCACACGGCAAAGACGAGCACATAGCATAGCGCCTCATAGATTTGCGTGGGGTGGCTGGGTTGGGTGAACACAGGTTCGGCACCATGCATCCACTGGTTGATGTTGCTGATGAACTTGAAGCCCCAAGGCTGGCTGGTGACAGCGCCATAAATCTCATGGTTCATCAGGTTGCCAATGCGGATGAGGGCACCCACCAGGCCAATGGGCACGCACAGGCGGTCGAGGGTCCACAGTGCGCTTTTCTTGGTCACATGCCAGCTGTAGATGAAGATGGCGATGATGATGCCGAGCGTGCCGCCGTGGCTGGCAAGGCCGCCTTCCCACACCTTAAAGATATCGGCAGGATGCTGGCTGTAGTAGCTCCAGTCATAGAAAAACACATGGCCAAGTCTGGCGCCAACAACCGTTGCGATAACAACATAGAAGAACAGTGGCGCCAGCCATTTCTCGGGCATGCCCTCATGCTTGAACATGCGGTAAACTATCTCGTAGCCAATCAGGAACCCGATGGCAAACATCAGGCCATACCATCTCACGGTGATGAAGCCGCTGTAGAGGTTGGGATTGGCAGTCCACGTTACAAAATCTAATATCATAGCTGGTGTGAATTGTTATTACGATAAGCGACGCAAAGTTAGTAATTTTTTTGATTGCGGCAGCATCTTTTCAATGCACATTTTTCGGTCTATATGGTCAAAAGGGCGAAACAGCAGCAAGTTTTTTTGGAAGTAATGGTTTTTTTTGTACTTTTGTCATCGTAATAAACACGAACATTAACGTTTAAAATTATCAATAATCATGAAGAAATTAGCATTACTGGCAACCTTCGCTCTTGCCATGACAATCAATTTCAACGCGGCTGCAGTAACCACTGCAACTCCCGATGACGACAACCTCACTCAACTGGCTAAGGAAACAAAGGCTAAGACTGAGGCTATGAAGAAGTATGAGAACGCTCTCAAAGACGAGGCTAAGGCCAACAAGGATGTTGAAAAAGCCAGCAAAAAAATTGAGAAAGCCAATAAAGACATCGAGAAAGCTCAAGACAAGCTCAAAGACGCACAAAAGAAGGTTGAAAACGCCAAGAGCGACTATGAGAAAGCTCAAGAGAAGCTGAAGAAAGCTCAAGAGAAAACACTCGAAGCCAAGAAGGCTATCGATGAGATGAAGGGCCTTTACATACGCGACGGATACGGCAAGTAATCCCTTCCTCGCCATTGCTTTCTCTCAGGAAAGTCACATCAACAAGCCGGCTCAACACTCGCCCCCTGTGGCACAAGTGTTGAGCCGGTTTCCTGTTGTGGCGGTCAGCTTCGGCAACATGATGGTTTTGTCCTATTCTTGAGATAATCATGCTTGCTGATAAAAAGAGTGGCTGTGGGATGAGAAAAAATAATCACTCCCTGCTGGCATGTGGCCCGGCAGGGAGTGATTGTCGTTATTCAGATGCTAGCCGCAGTGTCGCGGCAGTCACATTTTTTTATACCGATTTCATCTTGTAGAACGAGCGGTAAACGAAGTAAACCGCAATCAGCACGAAGGCTACGCCAAAGTAGGGCGCGAGCTCGCGGAAGTTCTCGCTGATGGCAATCTCCATAGCAAGCACACCAAAGAGTGTGGTGAACTTGATGATGGGGTTCAGTGCTACCGAGCTGGTGTCCTTGAATGGGTCACCCACGGTGTCGCCCACAACACTTGCGTCGTGGAGTTCAGTGCCCTTGGCTTTGAGGTCAACCTCAACAACCTTCTTGGCATTGTCCCAAGCACCACCGGCGTTGGCCATAAACACAGCCTGGAACAGGCCGAACACGGCAATTGAAATCAGGTAGCTTACAAAGAGACAAACGGCATCGTTGCCGCCAATTCCAGCTGGCGACGAGAGGCATGCGAAGCCCAGCGCGAAGCAGAAGATGGCGATGAAGATGTTGAGCATACCCTTCTGTGCATACTCGGTACAGATGCGCACAACCTCTTGGCTCTTGCTGATGTCGGCCTTCTTGGGGGCATTGGCGTCGAGCTTAATGTTGTTCTTGATAAACTCTACGGCGCGGTTGGCACCGGTGGTAACAGCTTGCATCGACGAGCCGGTGAACCAGAATACAACGCATCCACCCAAAATGAAGCCCAGGATTGAATAAGGATTCAGCAGGTTGAGAATGCCGGCGGGATCAACGCCCAGAGTCTTCTGAATCATCAGGATGAGCGAGAAAATCATGGTTGTGGCACCGGCCACAGCAGTTCCGATGAGCACAGGCTTGGCGGTTGCCTTGAATGTGTTGCCGGCACCATCGTTAGCCTCAAGATAGTATTTTGCTTTCTCAAAGTCGGGAGTGAAGCCAAAGTCGTTCTCGATGTCGGTCTTGGCCTTGTCGATGTCGTCCTCGATGAGCGAGAGCTCATACACGCTCTGAGCATTGTCGGTAACAGGGCCGTAGCTGTCGACTGCAATGGTCACAGGTCCCATTCCAAGCATACCAAATGCCACCAAACCGAAGGCGAAGATTGAGAAGTAGCTGCCAAGCAAGCCTTCCATGCCAAATTGTGCCGAAGCCAGATAGGCGATGAACATGAGCAGGAAGAATACCAATCCGGTCCAGAAGCCGCCAAAGTTACCGGCAACAAGACCCGAGAGGATGTTGAGCGATGCGCCACCTTGCTTCGAGGTCTCTACAACCTCATTAACGTGGGTTGAAGTTGGTGAAGTGAAGAGCTTGGTAATCTCGGGGATGAGGGCTGCACCCAGTGTTCCGCAAGAGATGATTGTTGCCAGGCCAATCCACCAGTTGTTGCCCAGGTCATGGAGCAGGAAGTAGCTGGCAGCAAAGGTTGCTATAATCGAGAAAATTGAAGTAATCCACACCAGGCTGGTGAGTGGCTTCTCAAAGTTGAGGTCGTCGGCCTTGTTGTATTTCGATTTTGCAATCGCACCGTTGAGATAGTAGGACAGTACCGAGGTTACTACACCAAGAATGCGCATCACGAAAATCCACACAAGCAGTTGAATTTGATAGCTGGGGTCTACAGCAAGAAGAATGAATGATACCAGTGCCACACCGGTCACGCCGTAGGTCTCAAAACCATCGGCAGTCGGGCCAATCGAGTCACCGGCATTGTCGCCTGTACAGTCGGCAATAACGCCAGGGTTGCGGGGATCGTCCTCGCCAATCTTGAATACAACCTTCATCAGGTCGCTGCCGATGTCGGCAATCTTGGTGAAGATACCACCGGCGATGCGCAGGGCGCTGGCGCCAAGCGACTCACCAATGGCAAAGCCAATGAAACAGCTACCGGCCAAGTCCTCGGGCATGAAAAGCAGGATGATGAGCATGAGTAACAACTCAACGCAAATCAGCACCACGCCAATGCTCATACCTGCCGACAACGGGATGTTAAGCAGGTCGAGAGGACGACGACGAAGCGAAGCGAACGCCATGCGAGAGTTGGCAAGAGTGTTCATGCGCACGCCAAACCATGCCACTGCGTAAGAGCCCAGAATGCCAATCACTGTCCAAGCCAAAATCAATAGTACCGACCCGATGGGCATCTTTGACAACACGCCAAAGTAGAGTGCTATTGCTGCTCCAATGAAAATAAACAAAATGCCCAGGAACTTGCCCTGCTGCTTGAGGTAGGTTGAACATGTCTTGAAAATAACATTGCCAATCTCGAGCATCGAGGCGTGAGCCTTGAGTTTGCGCACTCTGCTGAATTGCCACAGGCCAAACAGCATACCTAAAATCACAATCAAGAAGCCCCAGTAAAGCACGCTTGTCAACTCATTAGAAGCGAAACCCTCGGGCATCTTCAGGTCGGCCTCACTCGCCATGAGCGATGCCGGAAGCATCAACAGGGTTAATGCAGAAAGTAACTTTTTCATATACTTTTATTAGATTATAATTGAATAGTCTAGTTTATAGATAATTAGCCAACCTACTAAGGTCTATGTCTTTATTTGAGCGTGTAAAGTTAGAAAAAAATGGCCTAAATAACAAAAATTAGCATCAATTTTCAACATCTATTAATATTTTGCCAAATATT
>DGWL01000047.1 GCA_002396125.1 Porphyromonadaceae bacterium UBA4259 | reverse complement strand
CCTTCACGCCATTCACTCGCATCCCAGCCACCATTAAGGACAGCGTGCGCACCACATTGTGGGATCGCGCCAAGAACTCGGCGGGCATCGGCATTCGTTTTGCCAGCAATAGCCATTGCATTGCCGTGCGTTACAACTTGCTGAGTAACTTTCACATGGCTCACATGGCCGACACAGGCATCAAGGGCACCGACCTCTACATCCTTGATGATGAAGGGAAGTGGCGCTTTGTGAACTGCAACCGTCCCTATCGCGACTACAATTATAGCGGCGAGGGTCCTCGCAAGGACTCCATCCAGAGCAAAGTTTACATCGACAAGCTCGATGGGCGTTGGCACGAGTACATGATTTATCTGCCGCTCTACGATGGCATCAACTGGATAGAGATAGGTATAGAGCCAAGCGCCGAGATTACTCAACCACGCGTGAACAGTCCGCGCCGTGAGAGGAAATTTGTGTTCTATGGCACAAGCATCCTGCACGGTGGTTGCGCCTCGCGCACCGGCATGGTAGCCACAAGCATCCTGCAGCGCGACCTCGACGTGGAATGCGTTAACTTGGGTTTCAGCGGCGAGGGCAAGATGGACAGCTGCATGGCACGCGCCATGGCGGCCATTCCCAATGTTGACGCCTATATTCTTGACCCTATTCCTAACTGCACCAAGCTCATGTGTGACACTGTGACCTATGGCTTCGTGAACCTGTTGCGCACTCTGCGTCCCGAGGTACCAATCTTCATGGTTGAGGGGCAGGAGTACAGCTACGAGCGCTTCAGCAGTTTCTACAGTAAATATTTGCCCGAGAAGAACTGGGAGTTCCACAAGAATTATCTCAAACTCAAGGCCGACAATCCACGCAATCTCTATTACATCGACCGCGAGAATCTTTATGGGCCCGACTGTGAGGGTGCTGTAGATGGAATCCATCTCACCGACCTGGGTTTCTTCTACTATGCGCAAAAACTCAAACCCTATCTCGAGGCCATTCTCAATGGCACACCTGTGCCTTTCCAGGACAAGGTGAACAAGCCTTATCCTCCGGTTGAGTAAAACTGCGTTAGGTCTAAATTGAGAAAAAGAATGCAACATCGTGGCACGTTAAACCGCGGTGTTGCATTTTTTATGGGGTTAGTGTGTGTGCTAATTTGGCATGGTGATTAAGCACTGGCCGTTGTGATACTGAATTTCAACAATGCCCATTTCGCACAACTTGATGATAGTGCGCTGGGCTGTGAAAAACGAGATGTGGGCAAGCCGCTCATAACCGCTCATGGTGATGCCGCCATGCGACTGCAGGTAGTCGAGCAGCAATTCTTCTTTCTCGGTGAGCTTGATAACCACGTCCTCGGGGCTTGGCGAGGTGGTGTGTTTCATTACTTTTGCATGAGTTGAACTGGCGAGAACGTTCTCGTCGGCAACGCGGTAGTAGGTGCGCCAGTGGCCGTTGTCGTCGGGGGCTTTCACCGGCTTGATGTCGGCCTCGGGGATGTCGACCTTGAGCACATTTTTTCCGCCCACGCGGAACACCTCAAATTGTACCTGCTGTTCGGGTTGGCAGTACATTTGTGCTGCCTGTTCAATCATGTAAATTTCCTCGTCGCTGCTCACTCCCGCAATGTTGCCGTTGTCCTTGACACCAACGAGCAGATGTCCGCCGCTATTGTTGGCAAAGGCGCTGATGGAGCGGGCAATTTTGCGTGCATCGGTAATCTGATATTTAAAATCCTGATGCTCGTGTTCGCCTTGAGCAATAAGTCCTTCTATGTAGCCTTTCTTCTTAGTAACCATTACGGGTGCAAAGGTAAGCATTTTTTTGCTGCTTTGCTTGCGATGCATGGCTAAGTTTGCCGTTTTTAAAGTCTATTAAGAATCCCAATGCGTCATGTCAACTAAAGTGTTTTTAGTTATAAGTGTTTAGAGTGATGTGGAGAGAAGAAAAATCTATTCAGATGTCCATTTTCAAGCCGAGGATTTTCCAAAAGTCAATTGGCAGACTTACATTCTCAAGATTGATGCAATGGCTGAACAAGGGAGCTACATCGGTAACGCTCTTGCCGGCGGTGCCGCACCCCACGCGAGTGACGAGGAATCGCAACTCGGGATGCTGACTGGCAAACTCGGTGAAGCGTTGCACAGCTTCTCGCATTTGCTCAAGGCTACCTGTGCTTGGAATAGCATAGCTACGTCCTTGCAGACCCTCGGCTTGGCCGCTCACGGCTCCAAAGTTGTTTAATGCAACTCTTGCCGCTCCGCCGCCATGGTTGCCGGTGTGGTTGCTGCCAAAGACGAATATCTCGCCTTCCCGCAGGTCGTTGATGTGCCTTGGGGTAACGCGTTGGCCGTAGTATTCCTTGGCCATCTGGCGCTTGCGCTCTAACCATTCCTCTTTGGATTCTCTGCGTCCATTGCGGTATTCCTCGTCCATCTTGCGATAGTAGTTTTGCTTTGCTGAGCTCTCACGTGCCCAAGTGCTGCTGGCCCCCACGGCATCGTGGCTGAACTCAATCACGTTGTTGATTGAGAGGTTGAGGCTCACTTGCTTCACGTCGTGGGCGCTGCCCATGTAGGAAAACGACCATCCTTGCCGGGTGAGTTGCTCAATCAGCGCCTTGAGGGCTGGGCCATTCCACTCGGTCGACGAGTTCTCATAGCCGTCGGTGAGTACAGTCACCACTGCTGTGGCATCATCGTCGTCCTTGATGTGGTTGTGTAGTGCGGTGATTGACTGTCCCATTGCATCGTAGAGAGGTGTGCTGCCATAGGGTGAGTAGTTGGTGAAGTCGTTGACCTGCGCAATAGGTGCTCGGTTGACTAGTGTGCGCACTGGCCGGTTGCTGCCGTTGCTGTCAAAAGTGACGAGGGTGAGGAAATGCTCCTGAGTGGCCTCGAACTGCCGTTGCGCTCCTCTAATGGAATTGATTGTCTCGTTCACTCCGTCGATTGTGACTTGGGCTAGATGACCCATTGAGCCGCTCTCGTCGACGATGATGAGGTTGTAAATTCTTGCTTTCTTGATGTTGTTGCTGGAATTGTTCATTTGTTCAGTTGTTTTTAATTGTTCGTTACTTGTGTTAATGTTTTCGCTGCTATTGTTAGCTTTGGCAGGCCCTATGCTTGCCGAGTCGCTTGTGTCGACACCAAGCATTTTCTTGAAAAAGTCGATTGTAATCATCTTTTAATAATAAGTGTTATCAGGTTGAAAAATCAGCGTTTTATTTTATGCTGCGTAAAAATTACACTGCAAATATCGTGTGTAAAATTTACACCACCAAATTTTTCTGCGTAAAAATTACGCATTTAACAACAATTAACCAAAATCGGCTTTAAAATAGCGGTATTGGAGTCTTTTTTTATGCGTTTATTGCCGGTTTCTTAGTTCTGGGCTTTGTGAAGTTATGGCAAGAGTACTCTGGGTTGGTGATTTTTGTGTCTTCACTTTTTGGCACGCATTTTGCACATTATTTTGTGATGTGCCAAGTGTTCACTACCTTTGCACTTCAAAAGGTGATTAGGCATCGCCCACAATATTTCCTACTATATAAAAAAGATAATGGCTACTCATCAACGTTACACAGGCCTCTCTCCCCAGCAGGTGCTTGCCAGCCGCGAGCGCCATGGCGCTAATGTGCTCACTCCCGTAGAGCAAGAGCCTTGGTGGAAAAAACTGCTTGAGAAATTTGGCGATCCGCTCATCATCATCTTGCTGGTGGCGGGAGCCCTGTCGGTGGGAATTTCATTCTATGAGTACTACGGACTTCATGAAGGTGCTACAGTGTTCTACGAGCCGGTGGGAATATTTGTGGCAATTGCGCTTGCCACAGGCTTGGCTTTTGTGTTTGAACAAAAGGCTGAGCGCGAGTTTGCCATCCTCAACCAGGTAAATGACGATGAGCCGGTGCAAGTGATTCGCGAAGGGCGCGTGATGCACATTGCACGCCGCGAGGTGGTGGTGGGCGACATTGTAATGCTCAGTGCCGGTGAAGAAGTGCCGGCCGACGCCACTTTGCTCGAAGCACACTCGCTCAGGGTTGATGAATCGTCGCTCACTGGTGAGCCGCAATGCAGCAAGACCACCGACGAGGCTCTTTTCGACCACGAGGCGACCTATCCAAGCAATCAGGTGCTCAAAGGCACCAAGGTGATTGAAGGCCACGGCATAGCGCAAGTGACGGCGGTGGGCGACAGCACCGAGAACGGAATGGTGATGGAGAGCGCACAAATCGATTCCAGTGTCAAAACTCCACTCAATGAGCAGCTCGATGGGCTGGGCGCTTTTATCTCACGCATGAGCTATGTGATTGCCGCGTTGGTAATAGTGGGTAGAGTGGTTGCCTATTTCTTGCGTGTCGACGGCGCCGCTTTCAACCTTGAGTTTCTAACCTATCTGCTCCAGTCGGTGATGATTGCCGTAACGCTCATCGTGGTGGCAGTGCCCGAGGGTCTTCCTATGGCAGTAACCCTAAGCCTTGCCTATAGCATGCGTCGCATGCTCAAGACCAACAATTTGGTGCGTCGCATGCATGCTTGTGAGACGATGGGTGCAGCAACTGTGATTTGCACCGACAAGACGGGAACTCTCACTCAAAACCAGATGCACGTGCACGAGGCGTGTTTCTACTCGCTCAATGGAGGTGTGCTCGACAATTCGCGCCAGGCTTCTATCATAGCTGAGAGCATCGCCGCCAACAGTACCGCTCACTTGGGCGTTGAGGGGGACAAGACCACTGTGATAGGCAATCCCACCGAGGGCGCGCTGTTGCTGTGGCTCAAGGAGCAAGGTGTGGACTACAATAGTGTGCGTGAGCACTGCATGCCACTAGCCGACGTGCCTTTCGACACCGAGCGCAAGTACATGGCCACCGTTGTGCGCAGTGAGGCGCTTGGTAAGGATGTTCTCTATGTGAAAGGTGCGCCCGAGATAATATATAAGATGTGTGGTGCCACCAGTGGCGATGTTGATGAAGCCACAGTGCGCACTCAGCTCAAGGGATTTCAGGACAAGGCTATGCGCACCCTGGGCTTTGCCTGCAAGGCGCTGGAACCGGGCGAGCTCGCCATCGAAGAAAAACGTGTGGTGGCTCAGGGTATCACTTTTCTGGGGATTGTCGCCATTGCCGATCCCGTGCGCTCCGATGTGCCCGACGCTGTGCAGGAGTGCCTGAGAGCCGGCATTGATGTTAAAATTATCACTGGCGATAATGCCGGCACAGCACGAGAGATAGGACGCCAGATAGGTGTGTGGAACGATGGCACCGACACCGAGCACAACATTGCCACCGGGCCTGAGATTGAAGCTATGACCGACGATGAACTTGACAACCGCGTCATGGACCTCAAGATAATTGCACGTTCACGCCCTAACGACAAGAAACGCATTGTAGAGGCTTTGCAGCGATGCAAGCAGGTGGTGGCGGTGACTGGCGATGGAACCAACGATGCTCCGGCGCTTAAAGCGGCCCATGTGGGCCTGTCGATGGGCGACGGCACTAGCGTTGCAAAAGAAGCCAGTGATATTACAATTATCGACAATTCATTTGCCAGCATAGGCCGCGCCGTGATGTGGGGCCGCTCGCTGTTCCGCAACATTCAACGCTTCTTGCTGTTCCAGCTCACAGTGAATGTGGCGGCATGTGCTGTGGTGCTCGCCGGAGCCTTCATGGACACCGACGCTCCACTCACCGTTACCCAAATGCTGTGGGTGAACCTCATTATGGACACATTTGCGGCTATGGCACTTGCCTCGCTGCCTCCCAGTCGCCGCGTGATGAACGATAAGCCACGCGATCGTCACAAGTTCATTATCAACAAGCGCATGGCGGCCCACATCCTGTGGACCGGAGGGCTATTTAGCGTGCTGCTTATAGCTTTGTTCTACATCATCAAGCACAGCGATATGCGAGCTGTCAACTCTATTACCGACTTGTGGCGACTCCTTACCGGTGGCAGCTACTTAAAGACCAGCGGTCACACCATCTCGCTCTATGAGAGTGCACTGTTTTTCACCACCTTTGTGATGCTGCAGTTCTGGAACCTTTTCAATGCCCGCGGCTATCATTCCATCCACTCGGCGCTCAACCTTAAGGGCTGCCGTGGCTTTGTGTTTATAGCACTGCTCATTGTGGTTGGACAAGTGCTCATTGTCAACGTGGGTGGTCCCATGTTCAACGTGGAGCCCATCGCATTGCGCGACTGGATGTTCATTATTCTCATCACTTTGCCTGTGTTGTGCGTTGGCGAGGTGTTCCGCATGGTGAAGAAAAAACGGGTAGAGAAACGCTGATTTAATCACCAACCTACCGATTTTAAGGGTAAAAAGGCAATAATTCATCATTAAAGTTTGGTGAATAGAATAATTATTCTTTTCTTTGTGCGTCATTAATATAAACCGATTTATCACAATTATCATTAAATACACATTTTACTAAACAACTAATTAAAACCTATGACAAAGAAATCAACCCTGGCAATGCTGGCGATGACTGCCATGTGCTGCCTCGCGGCTAATGCCGACCCCATCCAAATTAAGGGTGTTTACAACAACAACCGCTATGACGACCACGCCGACCACTGGTATAGTGAATATGTGGGCTGGAACTACACTTTTGAGAAGGCAATCTTCATTGTTGAGAACGGTATCTACTCGATGACTCTTGATGGTGCCAATTTGAGCACACCCGTCAAGGATCCAGCTGTTAACAAGAGTGACTTCTTTGTAAACGGCCAGTTTACCGATGACGACAAGGCATTGTGGGCAAGCAATTTCAACCTGATGTATGGCAATTCGGGCGCTGTGATGGCTAATGGTGTTGTTACCACAGTTACATCGCGCAACAGTGAGAGTGAGGGTGTTGACTCAACCAACATCTTCGCAGTGCGCAAGTGGGATGTAGAGACCGGCAACCTGCTCAACGCAAGCGATGAATATCACCCCAAGAGCTCATGCCTCGAGTCGGCAGGTATGGCACTGAACCCCAAGGACGGCAAAGTATATGGCCTGTTCTATCTCACCGACGTGCCCCTGCCCAGTGAGGTTGTTGATGATCCCGACTTCTTCGTTGACCCCGATGGCGATTCAAGCAGTACCGACTCGGGCTATGCAATCTGCAGCATCGACCTTGAGACGATGACCATCACCCCCATCACTCCAGGTCTTTACTACAATAATTTTGTGACTTTTGCTATCAATAGCGACGGCCGCGCCTTTGCCATGACTAGCGGCGCTACAGCAGGCTATGAGGGCGAGGACGGCAAGATGTATGACATCAACGGCAACCTGACCGGCGCACAGCTCTATGAGTTTGATCTTGCCAGCGGCTTGATGCTGGGCACACAGGTTGAGATGGTTGATGAGGAAACCGGCGAGACCTACACCACAATGGTTAACAAATATGGTGCTACAGGCTACTGCTCTCAGGCACGCCGCCAGAGCGCTTGCTTCAGCAAGAAAGACCCTAACAAGATGTACTGGAACGGCTTCTACAACAGTGGCATGGGCTATAACGACTATGGCAACTGGGGCAGTCTCCCCGATAGAGACTGGAAAACCAATGGCAAGTATGACACGGCCCTCTATGAGGTTGATATCACCACAGGCGAGGCAACGCGCATCTGCAAGATTGACAACCGCTTCACATTCTCATGCATGTGGGTTGTTGAAGACGACGAGCCTCTCTACGACGACGTTAACCAAGACGGCGTGTGGAACTCAGCCGACGTCACTGCGCTCTATCGCCACATTCTCACCGGCGACATGACCTACTACAACACCAGCGACGTTAATCACGACGGAGTGGTGAACTCGGCCGACGTGACCGCCACCTATTACATCATTATGGGCACTGTTGAGGAGTAATTGTTTTCCCCCTTCAATAGAAGGATAACCGATAACAATTTACTCGGAGAGGACTCCGAAAAAATCCCCGGTACTTATTGCAAAAGCGGCATTGCGCCACAAGCAATAAGTATCGGGGATAATTATAAGTGTGGGTGGCTGCCGGAGTGTAGACAGCATCCCGATTAAAAGGTCAGCAGGCTTGGAAACACATGTTTCCAAGCCTGCTGGGAAATATAGGGAATTTGTTTTATTATAAACAAATCTTGTTCACGAAAGAATTATTTAAGAGCCTCGTCAACTTTGTCGTTGGGAACCATTCTTTCCTCAAAAACATAAGCACCGGTTTTGGGAGAGCGAACCATCTTAATCACCTTGCTGAAATTACGACCTTCACCAGTTTGAAGGGTTGCAACTGTCTTTTTTGCCATGACTCAAAAATATTATTTAATTTCTTTGTGAATAGTATACTTCTTGAGGTAGGGGTTGTACTTCTTCAACTCCAGACGCTCGGTTGTGTTCTTGCGGTTCTTTGTAGTGATGTAACGTGACATTCCGGGAACGCCGCTGCCCTTTTGCTCGGTGCACTCAAGGATTACTTGAACGCGATCACCTTTTGCTTTCTTTGCCATAATTTAATCCTTGTTTAATAGATGGTTTTTAATTCAGTTAAATGACCCTCTTGAGCAGCCTTCTTGAGTGCGGCGTCAAGACCGATGCGGTTGATAAGACGCAAGCCGCTAGCGCTCACGGTGAGCTTAATCCATTGGTCTTGCTCAACCCAATAGAACTTGCGGTTGAACACGTTCACGTTGAACTTGCGTTTTGTTCTTCTCTTAGAGTGCGACACGTTGTTGCCAGTGATCGCCTTCTTACCTGTGATTTGACAAACTTTTGACATAGTGTGTTTTACTTCAATTTTTGTTATCAAAATAATGTTTATTCGCGATTTCAAGCAGCCACTGCTTTTTGAAAAAGTCCGCGTAGCACAATATTCTGCCACGACACTGTTGCTCACCGGCGATAGATTGACGTGAGAAGCCATCAGCGCTACCCACCAGGAGTTGTTTTTTCGTTTAAATATCGTCCTACGCTTTATGGCCACGGTTAAGCATCATCGAGCAGCCATCGAAGTTTCAACGATCATGTCACTAGAACAGGTCTAACGGGAATCTCTTCCGCAAGTACCCTAACTCGAAATCGGTTGCAAAGGTACTAACTATTTTTCAATCAACCAAATTTTTTTGAAAAAAGCTTTTAAAGTCGTTAAACGTATTGTTTATTTGTAAACGTTAATGAAAAAGGCTACCTTGAGTTGTGAAAGGTAGCCTATGGTGTGTGAATGGTGCGGGTGGGATGGTCAACTTACTGCTTGCTTGTCCTCAAAGTCCTCGATTTGCTCGATGATGTCGCGATAGTGACGTTGAGTGCGGAAGTGCACCGTGAGGCCAACAATTATTCCCGCCACACTGCAGATGATAAAGAATGGCATGAAGAATTTGATATCAGCACCTATTTTCTGTGCCATTTCCCAGCCAACCCATATTGCCCAAGCAAGTGCCATGGGAATACCTATCCACAGCCAGTTGTTGTCGCGGCGCTTAGCTGCGGCCACTTGGCGCATTGTTTCCTGCAGATTGCCCTCGGCAAGTTGAGAATTGCGCATAGCTCTCCCGTTGAAGAAACAAAAAGCTACAACCATGAGCATCATCACACTTGATGCTAACCATAGCGGTATTGACAGCCCATTAATTACTACAAATGCCCAGTACCCGTAGGGGATCATTGCCAGTGCGATGATTGATATAACGAGGTATCGCTTGTTTATCGTGCTCATGCCATGCTTAATAGCGCGGCGAATGAAGCGGTCGTTAACGATGTTCTGGTTGTTGAGTTTATTTTGCAGAATTGCCATTTGCTGGCGCATTTCTTCGAGTTCAAAATTGTTAGTGTTCATAATGTTAAGTGTGTTTAGTCGTTCATTCTTTTGAGTTGTTCCTTAATGCGGTAAAGGCGAGTGCTCACCGCTGTAGTGCTAATGCCCACCACTTGAGCAATCTCGTCGTAGGGCATGTTTTCGAGCCAGAGCAGCACTATGGCTCGATCGAAGGGTTGCAAGCGGCCTATGCGCTTGTGCAGCAAGTCGATTTGTCGTGTGTCTTGGTCCTGATCATGGAAGAGGTTGATGTTCATGTCGAGAGGTTCGGTTGCGCCTCGGCGCTTCTTGTCCTTGCGTTCGAGCGAAATGCAGGTGTTGAGCGTGACGCGGTAGATCCAAGTTTTCACGTCGCTGCGCCCCTCAAACTTCTCAAATCCTCGCCACAGGTTTATTACCGCCTCCTGGAAGAGGTCGTTCACTTGGTGGTCATCATGTGAGAACATATAGCACACAGTGTAGATGGTGCTCTTGTTCTGCTTGATGGTTTGAGCAAATTTGTTTTCTAAATCATTCATTTCGATGTTTTTTTTGATTGTTTTTTCTGATTATTAGACGCAAGGAACACAAAAAAATCACACAAAAATAAGAAAAAATGCCATCAATCATGGATTGGTGGCAATTTTTAGATATATAGGTGGCACAAATAATCTCACCAATGAGTTGAATATAAACTGCGGTTGAAGAATGAAACTTTGAAAACTATCCCAGCAACTTGAGTAGCATGATTAGCACTTGGGTGGTGGCTCGGTCGATTACGCGTGCTCGGTCGCCAGGGAGATGATGACACTGGCTGACGACGATATCGCCCACTTTGGCTGCCATCCACACGGTGCCTACAGGTTTGTCTGGAGTACCTCCTCCCGGTCCTGCTACTCCGCTGGTGGCAACTGCGCAGTTTGTGTGACACAGGGCGCATACACCGTTGGCCATTTGCTCCACAACGGGCTGGCTTACAGCTCCGAAGGTGTCGAGCGAGTCTTGGTCAACCCCGAGCACTCTGTTCTTTACGTCGTTGCTGTAGCTCACCACCGACCCCATGAAATAGTCGCTGCTGCCTGCAATCTCGGTGATGACGTGTGCCACATTGCCACCGGTGCAGCTCTCGGCTGTGGAGAGCGTGAGTCCAAGTTCACGCAAGCGTTCTCCCACGATTTGTGCCAGTGGCTTGTCGTCATCGGCAATGATGCTGTGGCCCAATATTTTGTGCAGCTGCGATGATAGCCTGTCCATGTCGGCATTGATGACCTGTGGGTCTTTATGCGCTCCGGTGAGTCGAAGGCGTATGATGCCTTGCTTGGGGAGGTAGGCGAGGTGGATGTAGGGCGGCATGTCTTGCTCAAACTTGTCGAGCTTTTCGGCCAGTGCGCTCTCGGCGTAGTCGATGACCACGAAGGTGCGGTACTCGATATCAACATCGCTGTTGAAGTGCTTGATGAGCTGTGGAATGACAGCGCGCTCCATCATGGTCTGTGTTTCGAAGGGCACTCCTGGCATAGAAACCAGCACCTTGCCGTCGCGCTCAAACCACATGATGGGTGCTGTGCCCACTTCGTTCTGGATTACTCGGCACGACGATGGCACCATGGCTTGCGATGCAGTGAGTCGATTCATGGTGATGCCGCGCTTGGCAAAGATGTTGTCGACGTTGCGGCGCACGTCGTCGTTGAGCGTCATCTCGCCACCGAAGTAGCGACACAGCGTTGCCTTGGTGATGTCGTCCTTGGTGGGGCCCAGGCCGCCTGTCATGAGCACGACATCGGTCTGTGAGAATGCCTCATCTATGGCACGGAAAATTTCTTGTGCATCGTCGGCAATCACTTTGGCGCTTTTGGGCTCCCAACCGAATGGTGCGAGGTGTCGCGCAATCCATCCGCTGTTGGTGTCGACAACCTGGCCTATAAGGAGCTCGTCGCCTATTACTATTGTTGAGTAGAGCATTTGGCTGAATGTAAAAGAGTTTAGATGTTTTTATATTACCACGCGTGCGAATGGTGGTGCTGTGATGGGGCAAGTGTGGCCTGCGAGGTACTGGAAGTGGCCGGCAACGGCAATCATGGCGGCATTGTCGGTGGTGAAAGAGCGCTTGGGAATGAAGGCCTTGATGCCACGACGGTCGCAGTAGCGTTGCACCGCCTCGCGCACGCCGCTGTTGGCACTCACACCGCCGGCGATGGCGATAGTCTTGATGCCCGTGTCCTTGATTGCCTTGGCAAACTTGTCCATTAGAATGTCGATAATTGTTTTTTGCAACGATGCTGCAAGGTGGGCCTTGTTCTCCTCGATAAATTGTGGGTTAAGCTTAAGCTGATCGCGCAAGGTGTAGAGAAACGACGTCTTGAGACCGCTGAAGCTGTAGTTGTAGCCCGCGATGTGTGGCTTGGCAAACTTAAAGCGGTTGGGGTCTCCCTGTTGTGCGAGTTGGTCAATGATGGGTCCGCCGGGGTAGGGGAGTCCCATGACCTTGGCGCACTTGTCGAATGCTTCGCCCGCTGCGTCGTCGATGGTCTGTCCCAGGATTTCCATGTCGCCGGGCGAGTTGACTTTTATAATCTGCGAGTTGCCGCCGCTGATGAGCAGGCACAGGAACGGAAATTCGGGCACTGGCGTGTTCTCGTCTTCCTTGATGAAATGTGCCAGGACATGGCCGTGCAGGTGGTTGACGTCGACGAGCGGAATTCCAAGTGCAAGTGCCAGTCCCTTGCTGAATGATGTGCCCACATGTAGCGACCCGGGCAGTCCGGGTCCTCGGGTGAAAGCAATGGCGTCGATGTCGCTCTTGGTGATGCCGGCTTGGCGAATGGCTTCGCTGACAACGGGTACGATGTTCTGCTGGTGAGCCCGCGAGGCGAGTTCGGGCACTACACCTCCGTAGGCTTCATGCACCTTTTGGCTGGCAATGACGTTGCTTAACAAGACGCAGTCGTTGATGATGGCCGCGCTGGTGTCGTCGCACGATGATTCAATCCCAAGTATTATCATAGTTGTTTTTTTCTTCTTTTTTTCAGGGTGCAAAGTTAGTTGAAGTTGCGGTGCGTTGCAAGAAAAATGGGTGGGAAAATGTGTGAGGGGAGTAATACATATATAAATAAGGTGTGAGTCGTGGCAACACCAGGGTATATAACGAAAGAAAGAGCGAATAGTGCCGAAG
>DGWL01000039.1 GCA_002396125.1 Porphyromonadaceae bacterium UBA4259 | reverse complement strand
AGCGCACCGCAACAGTTGAAGTCGAACTTAGGCCGGGTGAGACGCGGCTGGTCGCCATTAAAACCTTCGACGTGCAACGGCTGTTCTACTACTATGCCGGTCCAAAGCCGCGCAAGGCGGCTACACCCTTCAAGGTTGCCTTCCGCCTTGTGGGCTACGATATCCCAGTGGGACGATAGAATCAATACAAGTATGGATGACAAAATGACCGATAATTATTTTTATTATCGGTCATTTTGTCTTATTGTGTGCTATTATGGCACATTTTCTTGTTTTTGCTCAAATGGCATTAGGTTTGCAATTTAAGGAAGTGAGCCCGCGAGGGAAGCGGGGCGATAAGTTCTACAATCCCTCATGGCGGTGCTCGAGAATAAACATTAATAATAACAACTTTTAAAAATATAGGAGATTAAAATTATGTTACTAGCACGTAGAAATTCTAACTGGTTACCCGATGTTTTCAATGATTTCTTCGACACCGAATTCTTGCCAAAGGTGAATGCTAACACCACGGCACCAGCAATCAATGTGATTGAGAAGAAGAATGAGTATGACGTTGAACTTGCCGCTCCTGGCATGACCAAGGACGATTTCAAGGTTAGTCTTGACGAGGATCGCAACCTCGTGGTAGAGATTGACAAGAAGGTTGAGAAGACCGAGGACGACAAGGAGGCAGGCCATTACCTGCGCCGCGAGTTCTCTTACACCAAGTTCCATCAAACGCTGCTTTTGCCCGACGATGTGAACCGCGACACCATTAGTGCCACCGTCGAGAATGGAGTGCTCAAGGTTGTGCTTCCCAAGCTGCAGCCGCAGGAGATGAAGCAGGAGCGCACTGTAATTGAAATTCAGTAAGGTGGGTGACTCACCACAGTCACGACTTTCTATAGCTCATAAGCACATCGTGGTGAAGGAAAAAATTGGTTATTAGTTTTTTTGGTTATTTAAGTAAATAAAAAGCCGTCCGCAGCAAGCATGTGAGTGCGCTGCGGGCGGTTGTTTCTGTGTGGATGATAGGTTACTCGTTGAGTAATTGGTCAATGCCGAGCTGCTTGCCCAGGTGCTCAAGGAGACTGATCTCGGCCGGTGCCACTTTGTTGTCGCTGTCGATAATTTGCACAAGCATTTGCGCCAAGTCTAGCTTCTTGCTTGGAGACATGCCTTTGAGTACCTCCACTGCATGGTCGCACTTGAGTCCATGGCCCACAACAAAGGCATTGTGGTCAATTTTGAGCTGCTGACACAACAGGTTGAAGGTTATCATCTCTTCGTAGGCTACGCGCCCGTCGGCGTTTGCCATCTCGATGAGTAGGCTCACGATGGAAATTTTCTCTTGGTCGGTGAAATTCATCGGTAAAGCTGATTTTAAAAGCAAGCCTCGCACTGCGATGAGTGTGAGGCTCACTAGTATTTAGGAAGTTAGTTTTTAAATAAATGTGTAGCGCGCTTTGATGCTTGTGTGCGCTGGCACGTTTTAGTCGATCTCCTCGTCGGCCTCGTAACCGCCCATCTCGCGGATGGCGTTCTTGAGCATTACATACTGCTGGAACAGGTGGTTAACGGGAATCTCGTCCTGAGTGTAGTCGTGCATTGGGCTCTTGAGGAAGAAGCTCAGGAAGCGCTGAGTGCCATAGCGGCCGGCGCGGTGAGCAAGGTCCATGAGCAAGCACAAGTCGAGGCACAATGGAGCTGCCAAGATAGAGTCGCGGCACAGGAAGTTAATCTTGATTTGCATGGGGTAGCCCATCCATCCGAAGATGTCGATGTTGTCCCAGCCTTCCTTGTTGTCGTTGCGAGGTGGATAGTAGTTGATGCGCACCTTGTGGAAGTAGTCGGTGTAGAGGTCGGGTTGCTTGTCGGCAACAAGGATTGACTCCAGTGTAGAGAGCTTGCTCACCTCCTTGGTGCGGAAGTTTGCTGGCTCGTCAAGCACGAGACCGTCGCGGTTGCCCAGGATGTTGGTCGAGAACCAGCCGCTCAAGCCGAGCATGCGGGTGCCGATGATGGGGGCGAAACCACTCTTAACCAGTGTTTGACCGGTCTTGAAGTCCTTGCCGGCGATGGGCACCTTGGTCTCCTCGCTCAGTTGCCACATTGCGGGGATGTCGACGGTGGTATTGGGAGCACCCATGATGAATGGGCAGTCTTCCTTGAGTGCTGCATAGGCATAGCACATTGAGGGAGCGATGTGGTCAACATCGTTGGCCTTCATGGCAGCCTCGAGCTGCTCGATGGTGTAGTGAATATTCTTGTCGGGAGCAACATAAATCTCGGTCGAAGCGGCCCAAAGAACCACTACGCGGTCTACGCCGCTTTCCTTCTTGAAGTTGCGGATGTCTTCACGCACCTGTTCCATCATGTCCCAGCGATCCTTGCACTGCTTTACGTTGTCGCCATCGAGGCGCTTGGCGTAGTTCTTGTCGAAGGCGGCCTTCAGGGGCTTAATCTTGAGAAGTTCGTCCTTTACAGGCTCAATGTCCTTCTCCTTGAGCACCTCAGCATTGATGGCGCTCTCATAAGCGTTTGCTGGATATACGTCCCATGCTGCGAAAACGATGTCGTCAAGCTTAGCGATGGGAGCGATTTCGTTGTAGTGTAAGTATTTCTTGTTCTCTCCACGTCCTACACGGATTTTGTCGTACTGAGTCATTGAGCCAACAGGCTTTGCCAGACCCTTGCGTGTCATCATGACACCAGTCATGAAAGTGGTGCTAACTGCACCCAGACCAACTACCATAATTCCTAACTTGCCGGTAGCGGGCTTTACATTTGAATTGCTCATAGTGAAATAGTTAATGTTATCTTACTGTTTGATTTATAGTCTCTTTTTTTGCTTATTTTTTTGCTTTTTGCGAAAAAGCGCTGTAAAAGTACTGCCTTTTTCCAAACCAAAAAAATATTTAAACAACTTTATTAGTTAAATATGTCCAACAAAGTGCCCAATTGGTGAATTTAACTTAATTTTTACATACGAATAAGAAATTTTGGTTAATGAACTCGAATGCTACCTCCACATTTTTGACGTCTAAAACGGTAGAATTTGCAATTTTCTTATATGACTTGGTAAGGGTTGCTTTGGTTTAATGGGTGGGTGCGATTTTTGGACAAATTTTGTGGAAATTTGGAAAAATGCCGAGTTTTGGTGATTTCAGCGCCCAAAAAAAACACCACCAGTTGCATTTTTGTACACACTGGTGGTTTGTTATTTATATATTAATGTGGGAAAACAAGCTACTTTATATCTTCAGCAACTGTGGAATCTCGTTTAGCGATTTTATTGTGCAGGGATGGGTTTGTGCGTCCTCGTCGGCTGTCCAGCCTTTGCCTTTAAGCCACAGCACTTGGCAGCCTAGCGACTCGGCGGGGAGAATGTCTTTCTTGAGACTGTCGCCCACAACGAGCACTTGGCTAGCTGGCAACTCAAGCACGTCGACTCCGAGGGCGAAAATCACAGGATTTGGCTTGCGCACTCCCACCACGGCGCTCTCAATAACCCCCTTGAAATACTTGCGCACGTCGAAGTCGCGCAACACACTGTCAACGTTGCCATAGAAGTTGCTCACGAGCATCATGGGGTAGTGCTTGGCAAGTTGATCAAGCACCGGTCGCGCTTCCTCAATCGAGGAACGCGCTTCCTGATAGCAATATTGTGCTACTTGCTGTGCCAGTGGCTCGATGTCGTCGCAGTGCAAATTACCTTTTTCCACAAGGTCTTGCAACTCAATGCGCATTTTCTTTAGCAGCAGGTCGTGAAAGTTGTCGGCGGGGAGGATGTGACGCACGCGCGCCAGTTCACGCTCGGCATGGACGTAGCTGTCGCGAAACTGCTCCTTGCTCACGTTCACTCCTGCGGCGCGGTATCCATCCCAGATAACCTCGCTCCAGTGCACACCGCGACTGTCGATTGTGCCGCCGTAGTCGAAAATAATACCTTTAATCATAGTGAATGTTTTGGTTAGCGAGTAAACCAGGCAATGATTGTTTTTTTAATACAGAGCGACATTGCGTTTGTGATGCTTTGCTGGTTGGCTCGTTTTCTTGTGAGCTAATTAATTGTATTTTCCGGTATTCACATCGCGCATGAGGTGCTTGCAGAAACTCTCGTGGCGCAAAATCATGTAGATGAGCATGAGGTTGAGCACGATGAGCTCAAAAGCGAAGTAGAGCCATGGTATCATGATAATTACCGAGATGAACATGGCAATGGTGCGGGTGTTGAAGGTGAGCATGTTGGTATACTTCGTCAACGGCAGGCTGTGGCGACGGAAGTCGTCGCGGAACTGCTGGGTTGCCACTTCGTCGCCAAAACGGCTTTTCAACTCGCGGCGCAGGCTCTGTAAGGTGGGAGTGAGGCGTTCCTGATTGGCGGTGTAGTTGCGATAGAAGAACATGGTGATGCGCTTGAAGCCGGTGGCTTGCTTCACCTGCTCATCAAGTTGTGCAGTGCTTTCCAGCTCGCTGCCGTCCTTGCCCTTGAGATAGAAAAGATGGAACTGGCGGTAGTAGTCGGCCATGGCGCATTGCAGGGCGTGGCTGATGCCTGCCGCGATTGCCATGGTCCAGATTACCCACTGGTGGGAGGCGAAGAAGTTGCCAAGCCAGTTGTCGCCAAAGTGCAACTCGCGGAACACAAGAGCGAAATAGATGGCAAAGAACCACAAGTCGCCGCTCACGCCGTCGAGGATGCGCCCAATCTGTGAATACTGCTTGGTGATGCGCGCCAGCTGGCCGTCGGCGCTGTCGTAGGTGTTGGCCCAGATGATGAGGAAAATGCCCACGTAGTTGAGCCAGATGAGAGGTTGTGCTCCGAAATAGAGCAGAATGCCTCCTGCCACTCCCAGGAAGATGGAAGCGATGGTCACGGCATTGGGCTTAATGCCTAGCTTGGCGAAGAGCACGGCCCACACAAAGCCTAGTGGGCGGTAGAACCACAGGTCGATGTGCTCCTCGGTATCCATCGACTTGAGTGACTGGTTGTATTGTTGTTTTAATTCCTTGAAGTTCATTATGCGGTTAGATTTATATCTTGATTTATTGTGATTACTGCAAATTAATCCTTGAGAATTAGTGCGTTGAATCAACGATTCTTGATGATGTTGATAATGCGCTTTGCAATGTGTGGCGCGGCATCGTTGCGGCATGGAGCGAAACTTGGCCAGTCGTTGAAGTCGATGATTTTCACGTCGCCGTCGCGACCCACTATACAGTCGCCGCCGTAGATTTCGATGTTGAGTTCATCGGCAGCACGGTTGCAGATGTCCTTGAGGTGCTTGAGGTCAAACTTTAAACCCTGCGACTTGCCGTTGATGGCTTCGTGGCCATACTTGCTGTGACCCTCGTCGAAGGGGTAGAACCAGAAGAAGTAGTTGGTGCCACGCACGCCGTAGAACTTGATGAGGTCGCCCACCAGGTGAACGTTAATCACGGCACGCTTAATGCCACGCAGGAAATACTCTTGAAGAACCTCTTGCGCTTCCTCGCTGTGACGCACGTAACTCACGTCTTCCTTGTGCATGGCGTGGAAGTCGCCTCGCTTAATCCAGCAACTCTGGAATCCGCTTTGCTCCAGGCGGTCTTTCACCACTTCGTTGGTGTTGACAATAAGGCTGTCGGGGTAGGGGATGCCATTGCCCAGCAGGATGCGTGTCATGCGTTCACGCGTGCAGTTCTCGATGCCGAAGCCCGAGTTTATCACCAGTTTGCCTTCGTTCTCAAGGTGTTGCAGCTTCATGATGGACTCGTGCTCGCGGCACATGTTCACAATGATATCTTCCTTGATGTCGCCGCTGTTGAACTGCTCTTCGCTATAGGTGTTGACGATGCAGCCACGCTTGCGCAGCTGTTCGGCTACTGCGTTGAAGATGGCGGTGTCGTTTCCTATGTGGTTGGGAGAGTAGGCCCCAGCCCTCATTACTCCCGCGATATTAATGTCGGCCATTTCTTTATTGGTGTTATTGATGTATATATATAAAATGTGTGTCTCTCTAAATGTTAATTATTCCCCCTTGATAAAGGAGTTGGCAACAGCGATGTCGCTGGCGTGATCAACGTCGATAATCTTGTCGATGCTGTAGGCCTTTAGGTGCATGCCGGCGGCGATGAGTGCCCGCTGGAAGTTGCGCATGCGCGAGATGCCTTGCTCAATGCAGTTGTTGAGCACGGGAAAAGCTTTGTGGCTCATGGCGTAGACTCCCCCCGAAACGTAGCGGGCGCCGTCGAATGGCTTATCGCAGAAGGCCTTGATGTTCATGTCGTTGTCCACATCGACATAAAGTGGTTTCTCATCTTCGATGAATGGTGTCACGGCCCACATGCCATCGTGGGTGTCATTGGCCTCAAAGGCTGCGATGTAGCGCGCGAAATCATCCTCGCGGAAGATGGTGTCGACAGTGGTGAGGCAGAACTTGCCTGGCTTCATCACCTTGCTCAGTTCCCAAAAACTGTGCATTGAACTGGGTGTCGACTTTACCACGATGTTGAGAGGCACGTCGAGCTTAATATTGTTCAAGAACTCCTTAACCTCGGGCATGAAGTCGTTGATGATGATTGATATGCTCTGAGCGTTGCAGCGCATGAAGATGTTGATAAGCCTCATTATCATGGGCTCGCCGTTGAGCTCTACCAGGGGTTTGGGCTTTGCAACGCCTTCTTGCGCCAGTCTTGAGCCTTCGCCTGCTGCTATAATTGCGTAATGCATGTTTCGTTATTTTTTAATAGTGAATTTCATTCAAGAAATTCCGGTTTGCTTGTTACTAGTCTTCGTCTTCAATCTTGGTGAGATCGAGCACCACGTTGTCTTTGCCCTTGTCGAAGTATTGCTTCTTGAGCGGGTTGCGATACATGTCGTCATAGCGCTGGCGGTTGCGATAGATGTCAATGGCTGTGAAAATGGCGTGACGCATTGATGCCTCGCTGGCAACGCCCTTGCCGGCAATGTCGTAACCTGTGCCGTGATCGGGGCTGGTGCGCACGATGGGCAAGCCGGCAGTCACATTCACTCCCTCGTTCATAGCTATGGTCTTAAAGGGAGCAAGGCCTTGGTCGTGATACATGGCCAGAACACCGTCGAAGCGTCGATACTGGTTGTTTCCAAAGAAGCCGTCGGCAGCATAAGGGCCAAAGCACATGATGTGGTCGTCGCTGGCCTCTTGAATGGCAGGTGCGATGATGTCTTTCTCTTCATTGCCCAGCAGTCCGTTGTCGCCACTGTGGGGGTTGAGAGAAAGCACTGCTATGCGGGGATTCTGAATGCCGAAGTCACGCATGAGCGACTTGTTGAAGGTGTGCAGCTTCTGGATGATGTTCTCCTTGTTGATGGCTTGTGCCACCTTGGCCAATGGCACATGGGTGGTAACCAGTGCCACACGCATGGTGTCGTTGCACAATATCATCAGTGCCTTCTCGCCATCGCCGGTGCTTGCCTCCAGATACTCGGTGTGGCCCGGGAAGTTAAACTCCTCGCTGTGGATGTTGTCCTTGTTGATTGGTGCTGTGACCAGCACGTCAATGTCACCGCGCTTGAGGTCGCTCACTGCAGCCTCAAGAGCCTCGAATGCCGCCTTTCCGGCCTGCTTTCCGGGCTGGCCCAGTTCCACTTTAACCTCGTCGTTGATGACCTCGATCAGGTTGAGTGCTCCCTCACGGATGTGAGCCACATCGCGTGCCACATTGATTTGTGTGGTGGTGATACCCAGGGCTTTCTTGTGGTAGTTTAATATTTTGCTAGAGCCGTAAACGATGGGTGTGCACAGCTCCAAGATGTCATTACTGGCAAAGCATTTTAAGATAACCTCATAGCCCACTCCGTTGGTGTCGCCATGGGTAATGCCTACGCGTATTTTCTTGTTATTACTCATTGTGTTTTAATAGATTAATTGTTGCGGGATGTGTCTGTAGGTTGCAAAATCCCGAAATAATCGGCTAAGTTAGTTACTTTTTGCGAAATGAGCAAAACCGAAGGGGCAATTTTATAAAAAAAGCATTGTTAACATTCCTCGTTTTAGGAAATTGAAAGATTTTTTCAGTAAAAAAAATATTGGAAAATGCTGAGTTAATGATTTTATTACTAATTTTGTAATCTGAAAAGAAGGCGCTGCCACCCATGGGTGGCAACTGCCGCAGTAAAGATTTAAAAACTATTAGGTTGACAAGCTTATGAGCGACAGCGTAGTAATCATTCCCACCTATAACGAGAAAGAGAACATTGAGGCAATAATCAAGGCTGTGCTTGCTCTGGAAGAGCAGCACAAGTTTGACATTCTTGTCATTGACGACAACAGCCCCGACGGCACTGCAGCCATCGTGGAGCGCCTCATCGGGGAGATTCCGGGACGCATCAACATCCTCAAGCGTGCCGGGAAACTAGGTCTTGGCACCGCCTACATTGCGGGTTTCAAGTGGGCTCTTGAGAAAGGCTACCAGTTCATGATTGAGATGGATGCCGATTTCTCACATCGCCCCGAGGACTTGATTCCCTTGCAGCGTGCCTGTGCCAGCGAGGGTGCCGACCTTAGCGTTGGGTCTCGTTATATTAGTGGCGTGAATGTGGTGAATTGGCCCATGGGCCGCGTGCTGATGTCCTACTATGCATCGGCCTACGTGCGCCTGGTTACCGGCATGAACGTGCGCGACACCACTGCCGGCTTCGTGTGCTACAGGCGCGAGGTGCTTGAGGCTATCAACCTCGACGCAATAGAATTCAAGGGTTATGCATTCCAGATTGAGATGAAATTCACTGCCTACAAGATGGGGTTCCGCATCAAGGAGGTGCCCATTGTGTTCATCAACCGCGTGCTTGGCACGAGCAAGATGAGCGGGGGTATCTTTAGCGAGGCTCTCTTTGGTGTGGTGAAACTGCGCTGGGACAGCATCTTCAACCCGCAGCGCTTCACTCGAAAGCGGTAATTTCTCTTCTGTGAGAAACTGAATTTCTCTAATTCGATTACTTGTAAAACCAGCCTGGCGGTATTAGATTCCATCGCCGGTGTAGAGCTGGTAGTATTTTCCCTTGCTGGCGATGAGCTGGTGGTGGGTGCCTTGTTCGATGATGCGCCCGTGCTCCATCACAACAATGATGTCGGCATTGCGCACTGTGCTCAAGCGGTGTGCGATGACAAAGGTTGACCGCCCCTGCATGAGCGAGTCCATGCCCTGCTGGATGAGTCGTTCGGTGCGGGTGTCGATATTGCTGGTGGCCTCGTCTAGAATTAGTGCCGGTGGGTTGGCTACGGCAGCACGCGCAATTGCAATGAGTTGGCGCTCACCTTGACTCAGGTTGCCGCCATCGGCGCCCAGCATGGTGTTGTAGCCTTGAGCCAGACGCGAGATGAAATCGTGGGCATGCACCAGCTTGGCTGCCGCAATGCACTCCTCATCGGTGGCGTCAAGCCTTCCGTAGCGTATATTATCCATCACCGTGCCCGTGAACAGGTGGGTTTCTTGCAGCACCATTCCCAAGCTGCGACGCAGGTGTGTGCGGCAAATTTGCGTGATGGGTATGCCGTCATATAGGATTTTCCCATCTTGAATGTCATAGAAGCGATTAATGAGATTGGTGATTGTTGTTTTGCCTGCACCTGTTCCACCCACGAGTGCTACCTTTTGGCCGGCATTGGTGTCAAGCTCGATGTCAAAAAGCACCTGCTTCTCGGGCACATAGCTGAAGTCAACCATGTTGAAGTCAACCTCACCTCGTTGCCTTATTAACTCGTGCTTGCCATCATGAGTGGGCTTTTTCCATGCCCATATTCCGGTGACGTTGTCAACCTCAATGAGATTGCCTTGGGCATCTTCTTTAGCATTAACCAGCTTGACAGTGTCGCGGCCGTCGTCCTCGCTTGCCTGGTCGAGAATGTTGAACACACGCTCGGCGCCAGCCAGCGATGCCACAATGCTGTTGACCTGATTGCTTATTTGCGACACGGGTTGGGTAAAATTCTTTATCAGGGTGAGAAACGATACCAGCGTTCCCACGGTGAGCGCGCCGGCGGGTCCCAAAGCAACCAGGCCGCCCACAGTGGCGCAGGTGACATAGATGAGGTTGGACAGGTTGCCGTTGATGGGCATCACGATATTTGCAACCTTGTTGGCATTATAAGCACTGCTGCGCAGACTCTCGTTGAGAATTTCAAACTGCTCGATTGCTTCATCCTCGTGGCAGAATGTTTTGATTACTTTTTGGCCATTAAGCATCTCTTCCACAAAACCGTTGATGGCTCCAAGGTCGTTCTGCTGGCGGCGGAAGTAGGTCGCCGAGCGGCCGCCTAGCCACTTGGTGGTGAAAACCATCACTCCTGTGAGGGCGATAGTGAGCAACGTGAGTTGCCAGTTGAGAACAAACATGCTTGAGAGCGTGGCGATAATTGTCACCATCGAACTGAACACATTGGGCAAGCTGTTGCCCACCATTTGTCTTAACGAGTCTACGTCGTTGGTGTAGACGCTCATCACATCGCCATGCGAATTCTGGTCGAAGAACTTGATGGGTAACGACTCCATGTGTTCAAAGAGGTTTTCGCGCAACTTGAGCAACATTCCTTGCCCCACATAAATCATTAGGCGGCTGTTGAGATAGGAGCATGCAACTCCCACCAGTAGCACTGCCGCAAGCTTGAAGAGAGTGAGTGCCAGTGGTGAGAAGTCGGGAACGGTTTGCGTGGTTAGTGGTGCTATGTAGTCGTCAATGAGTGTGCGGGTAAACAGGGTTGATGTCAGCGTTGTGGCGGTCGTTACCAAAATGCACACGGCCACCACTAGCAACGACCACTTGTAGGAGCTGAGCACCATCTTCAGCAGCCGCGCTGCGGTTTTCATTCCGCCGGGCGGCATCTTCACTGTCCCCTGAACTCTACGTCCGGGTCCGCCTCCCATTCCGGGTCCTCTCATTCCAGGTGTGCCAGCCATGGTATTAGATGCTTTTATGTTAGGTTATTTTTGGTTTTTCTTAGCTTTGTGCTCTCGGGCGAGTCGCTCATACTCGGGGTTGCCTTTCTGAAGCAGTGAATTGAAGAGTTTGTCGTCGTTAATCACGCGCAAAGCTTCTTGCACATCGTGGTTGAAGTGGTTGACAATCACGGTATAGGCTCCTGGGTCGGCATAGACGTCGCGGGCAATAAGTGCTTTGAGAACCGTCTTGATGAGGCGCTCGCTGGTCTTGTACTGTTGCTCGTTGAGTTTCACGCTGTCCTTCTCGCCCATGGCGATGAACTGCTTGATGTCGGCTTCACTGAGGTTAAAGTGCTTGTCGTAGTCGTTGAGATTGGTGTAAGTGCTTTTTATCTCGGCGCGATGCTTGTCGACATAGTCAACGGCATACTGGTTGAAAATGCCCTTTGCCATCATGTCGCGGTAGTACTTGCTGTTCTCGGTGGTGTCGACAAGAACAAACACGTCGGGCATAATGCCGCCACCGCCGTAGATGGTGCGCGCGTGTTTGAGGGTCTTGTAGCTCAGTGAGTCGTTAAACTGGATGCTGTCGAGATGATAGTATTCACCTTCCTTGTAGCGGTCGACCAAATCCTCGTCGTAGTGCTTCTTGTCGCCCTTGGTGTAAGGCTTCTGGATGCAACGACCCGAGGGTGTGTAGTAGCGTGCCACGGTGAGGCGTATCATTGAGCCGTCGTCAAACTTAAACGGCCTTTGTACCAATCCCTTGCCATAGGTGCGGCGACCCACAACCACGGCTCGGTCCCAGTCTTGCATGGCACCCGAGAAAATCTCGCTGGCACTTGCCGAGAACTGGTCGACGATAACCACCAGTTTCAAGTCCTTGTATTTGCCAAAGCCGTCGGCATTGGCTTCTTGCCGGGGTGAGTTGTTGCCCTGAGTGTAGACAATGAGTTGCTTGCGCTGCAAGAACTCGTTGCACATGTCGATGGCTGCGTTGAGATATCCACCGCCGTTGTTGCCCAGGTCGATGATGAGTTGCTTCATGCCTTGCTTGCGAAGTTTTTCAATGGCCTCTACCATTTCCTCGTGAGTTTTGGCACCAAAGCGTGAAATCATTATGTAGCCTGTCTTGTCATCAAGCATGTAGGTGGCATCGACGCTATAGAGGGGAATCTTGTCGCGAGTGATGCGGAAAGTGATTAGCTCTGGGCTGTTGCCGCGCTTTACTTGCACGGTGACCTTTGTTCCCTTCTTGCCGCGCAGGCGCTTCATGATGTCGCTGTTTTTCATTTTTACACCGGCGATGGTGGTGTCGTTGACGGTGACGATTCGGTCGCCGGCAATGATTCCAACCTTCTCCGAGGGGCCGCCCACGATGGTTTGGATGACGTAGAGCGTGTCTTGCTTCATGTTGAACTGGATGCCAATGCCGCTGAACTCACCCTGTAGTGGTTCCTCTAGTTCTTTGGTCTCTTTAGCGTCGGTGTAGCTCGAGTGCGGGTCAAGACTTTCCAGCATTCCTCTTATCGCTTCCTCGGCGAGCTTGTCGTCGTTGACGGTGTCGACGTAGAAATTAGAGATTGCATATTGAGCGTTAAGCATCTTTTGCAGCGCGCTGCTGCCCAGGCGTTGAGCTCCCACCAGCGCGGTGAAAGCCACAGTAAATATAATAAAGATTGAAATTTTTCTCATGTCTTTTTTTTGTTGGTAACCGTGTGGATTAATAATGTTATGGTGATTTATTTTCCTAGCAGGTCGAGGGGGGCACCGGCAGGGAGCATGTCGCTCACGTCGCGGCCATAGCGGTAGAGCTCACGCACTATGCTTGAACTGATGTGGCTGAACTCGGGCAAAGTGTAAAGGAGTACCGTTTCAATGTCGCCCAGAGTGCGGTTTATCTCGGCCATGTGCATTTCGTTCTCAAAGTCCTGAATCATGCGCACGCCACGCAGCAGGCAGCAGGCGCCCACTTGGTGAGCGACATCGACGGTGAGGCCGGCCGAAGCCACTACACGCACACGTGGCTCATTTTTGAAGATGCTCGCAATGAATTTCATGCGGTTTTCCAGGCTCATGAAAGGTTGCTTGGCGATGTTGCTCACCACGGCAATCACTATCTCGTCGAAGAGTGGCAACGCGCGTCGCACAATCGACTCATGCCCAATGGTGAAGGGGTCAAACGACCCTTGAAACATGGCAACTTTAGGGGCTTTGTTTCTGCAAGTTGAATTTTGATTTCTAATCTCCGATTGTTGAAGATTGATTTCTTGTTCCTTGCTGTTAGTGCACTGTGATGTCTTCATCGTCTTCAATAACCAGATTGTCAATAATAAAGTTTTGGCGTTCCATTGTGTTTTTGCCCATGAAGAAGGTGAGCAACTGCTTCACGTTGTCCTCCTTGCGCAATTTAACACGGTCGAGACGCATCTCGGGACCAATGAAGTCGACAAACTCCTCGGGCGAGATTTCTCCCAGTCCTTTAAATCGGGTAATCTCGGCATTGTCGCCAAGCTTGTTGATGGCGTTCACGCGTTCCTCGTCGGTGTAGCAGTAGTAGGTCTCCACCTTGTGCTTCTTGGCCTCGCGGCCCGCGCTGCGGTTCTTGCGCTTGGCATCCTTGCGGTTGAGCACGCGGAAAAGGGGAGTCTGCAAGATGTAGAGATGCCCGGTCTTGATGAGCTCGGGGTAGAACTGCAGGAAGTAGGTGAGCAGCAGCAGCCTGATGTGCATGCCATCGACATCGGCATCGGTGGCGATAATCACCTTGTTGTAGCGCAGGCCTTCAATGCCGTCGTCGATGTTGAGAGCAGCTTGAAGCAGTCCAAACTCCTCGTTCTTGTAGACTGTGGCGGGAGGTAATCCAAAGGTGTTGAGAGGCTTGCCTCGCAGTGAGAACACGGCCTGGGTTTGAACGTCGCGAATCTTGGTAATTGAGCCGCTCGCCGAAAGGCCCTCGGTGATAAACAGGCACGACTCCTCGCGGCGGTCGCCACGGCTGTCATTGTAATGCACGCGGCAGTCGCGCAACTTGTCGTTGTGCAGAGCTGCTTTTTTCATGCGCTCGCGAGTGACTTTGGTTACACCGGCAATCGCCTTGCGCTCTTTTTCGTTCTCCTGAATCTTCTTCAGCAGCACGTCGGCAGTGGCGGGTGTCTTGTGCAGGTAGTTGTCGAGTTCTTTCTTGATGAAGTCGTTGATGAACTTGTAGATGGTGGGGCCATCTTTCCACATGACGCTCGAGCCAAGCTTGATTTTGGTTTGCGACTCAAACACCGGTTCCTCAACTTTGATGCTGATAGCGGCAACGATGCCGTTGCGAATGTCGCTATACTCGAAGTTCTTGCCGTAGAAGTCCTTGATGGTGCGCGACAATGCTTCACGGAAGGCGCTCTGGTGAGTACCACCCTGAGTGGTGTGCTGGCCGTTGACAAACGAATAGAACTCCTCGCCCATCTGCGCGGCATGGGTGATGACAACCTCAATGTCGTCGCCTGTGAAGTGCATGAGCGGGTAGAGCGGGTCGTTGGTCATGTTCTCATTCACAAGGTCGCTCAAGCCGTTGCGCGAGTGGTAGCGCTTGCCGTTGAAGTAGAGCGACAGCCCGGTGTTGAGGAACGAGTAGTTCTTGATCATCACTTCGATGATGTCGTCGCGATACTCGTAGTTCTTGAAGATTGTGGGGTCGGGGGTGAACTGCACCAGCGTGCCGTTTTCATCGCCTTCGCCGGCGGCAACAATGCCGGTTTCTTCTTCTACAAGGCCTTCTCTGTAGGTCACAGCCGAGCTCTGCCCATCGCGCACCGAGCGAATGTAGAAGCTCGATGACAGCGCATTCACGGCCTTGATGCCCACACCATTGAGACCCACCGAACGCTTGTAGTTCTTGGTGTCATACTTGGCGCCGGTATTCATCTTGCTCGAGGCATCCTTCACTTGGTCGAGGGGAATGCCTCGGCCGTAGTCGCGAATGGTAACCTGGCCGTCCTCCACGGTGATGTCGATGCGGGGCTTGGCAAAGCCGGTGTTGAATTCGTCAATTGAATTGTCGACCACCTCTTTCATGAGCACGTAGATGCCGTCATCGCTTTGAGAACCGTCGCCCAGTTTGCCAATGTACATGCCGGGACGCAGCCTGATGTGCTCGCGTGGAGTGAGCGTTACCAGTTTCTCATAACCTCCAAAGTCGCTACCTTGCTGCTGTTGTTGCTGATTATCTTGTAGTTCTAAATCTTGAGCCATTAATGTAATTTACTAAAGTCAAGCGCGAGAGTTGGCGGGAAATTCCCCGTTGAGATATCGCGCCGTTATCTCCAATCTGCAAAGTTAGTCATTTATTGTGAATTATCTTCTCCAAAAAATCACAAATTGTGTAAAAAACGTTCTATCTTAGCCTTATCTCTGCATTATTGTTTGTGAAATGAAAAAATAACACTAATTTTGTAAAGAAAAAACTTTATTATTATGAAAACAAAAATTATTATCGCATTCTTGCTGCTTGCGCTGGTATCTCAGGCAGCTCCCACAATCAAGACTCAACGCTTTGTTGTTTCCGACTCGATTCGTCTCTTTGAGCCTAACGACCCCGATGGCAATGGTTATAAACTGGTGAAGACTGTGCAAATGGACTGGCCTGTGACAATCAATGGCAAGCCGGCAACGGCCTTGACACGTTATCTGCTCGACTCGTTATTTCTTGCCTCGGGTGCCAATCACGACATTGTGCCTTATTACCCAACCGATGTGAATGTTATAAAGGACTTTGTGGGTGATTGTGTTTATCGTGCCCTGAACAACAACACTATGTTTGACGAGTATATTAAGAAGTCTCCCCTTGCTGTTCCCGATGTTGATGGTGAGGAATTTCCACTGAGCCGCTGGATAGAGAGCCTTGAGTTCAAGTTCTCACATAGTGAACAAGACTTGGCGTTTTTTATTTCCTGTTATGAGGATTATTACGGTGGCGCACATGGTATGTACTGGACCGATTATTTGCCTTTCGACACACGTCTCAACAAGGCCATTGGCATTAAGGATGTTGTCACAAAGCCGGCAGCTGTGCTGCGCTTGCTTCCCAAATACGACACACGCCCAGCTGATGGATCATGGTGGGACAATGTGACCGATATTGATAATTTCTACATTAAGCAGGGGAAAATAGTATTTGTTTTCGCACCTTATGTTGCTGGACCTTTTGCCGATGGCGAGGTGGAAGTTGCGATTCCGTTGAGCGTGCTCAATAAGCGTGGCTTGCTCACAGCCTATGGCAAGAAATTCCTGACCAAATCAAGCGCAAAATCCTCGAAACGCAAGCGTTAAGCTGTGTGTGGCGGTAATTTAAAATAACTTATCAACTGTTTCTATGAAGCAAAACTGGAGACCGGGAACTATGATATATCCGCTGCCGGCGGTGCTGGTATCATGCGGAGCTGTTCCCGAGGAGTATAATCTGTTCACTGTGGCCTGGACAGGTACCATCTGCAGCGACCCTGCCATGTGTTATGTTTCAATACGACCTGAGCGTTACAGTCATGACATTGTGGAGCGCAATATGGCGTTTACTATAAATCTCACCAATGAGGCGATGGCTCGCGCTACCGACTGGTGTGGGGTGCGCTCGGGCCGTGACTTTAATAAATGGAAGGAAATGAATCTAACTCCGGTGAAGGGTGTGAAAGTTGCAGCTCCTTATATCGACGAAGCCCCGGTGAGCATCGAGTGCCGGGTGAAGGATATTATGCGCCTTGGCACTCATGACATGTTTGTCGCCGAGGTAATTAACGTTATTGCCGACGACCGCTTCATCAATCCTGCCACCGGTGCGCTCGACCTCAAGATGGCCGGTCTCATCACTTATTGCCATGGGCATTACTACAAGTTGGGCGATGAGATAGGTCACTTTGGATGGACAGTAAGGAAAAAAGGTAGTAAATAGATTAAGGAAATGATTGTCTTGACTCTACTGTGATAGTTTGAGACGTTATGGGATGACTGAAGACGAGTGACTGGGCATGAAGATAGAGGCGGTTGGCAGCTATGCCATATAGCATGTCGCCCACAATAGGGCAGTTGAGGCCTTGATGATGAGACGCATGCACCCTCAACTGGTGGGTGCGTCCGGTGAGTGGATGAAATTCAACAAGTGCTTGGCCATTTATGATTTCTAGTACGCGATATTCAGTAGATGCACGCTTGCCGTGAGTGTGGTCTACCATCTGCCGCGGGCGGTCGAGAGGATTAGGGCACAATGGCAAGTCTATGACACCTTCTTTGTTGGAGGGAATACCATTGAGCATCGCCAGGTACACCTTGCTGATGCGGCGGTCGGCAAACTGGCTCTGAAGGCTCTTGTGCACCTGCTTTGTCTTGGCAATCATCACCAGTCCACTCGTTGCCTGGTCGAGGCGATGCACTACCATTGGCCCGGTCGCCTGTGGAAACATCTTTTTAACTATATCGAGCACCGACGTTGTCTCGCTTGACTTGCCTGGCACAGTGAGCATCCCTGCGGGCTTGTCAATAATTGTTATCCATTCATCATCGTAGACAATGGGCAGTGTTGTGTTGCTATGTGGCTCTTCCAGACTGTTGCTTTCAACGTCAAGCCCTTGAAGCATGAACTGCAGCAATGGTAGGCACTTGCTGCGGCAAGCTGGATAGAAGTGGCCGTGATGACGCACTTCGCCGTGCGGTGATTTTCCCACCCAAAACTCTGCCATGCACACAGGCTGCAGCTTGTGGATGAAGGCGTAATTGAGCAACTTTGGAGCGCAGCAATCACCTGTTCCGCCAGGTGGCATGCGATGCAGGTTTTTATAGAAGATATTAGCCACAGTCTCATTCTCGCCGCGTGCGTTATGGAGCACAAAGAGTTCGAAGAGTTGCTGCTGCAGCGCTTCACTCATCACTTTGCGCTGGTGCTTGAGGCGGTCAATGTCGGTTGTGAAAACTGAGATATGTTTTTCAAGATTTTCCAATTCTTGTGCATGGCGCCGGCGCATTCGTTTGAGCTCGGCCTTTTGAAACTGGCTTTGACGTGTGATTTCGCGCTCCTGCTCGTCGGTGAGTGTGCCACTAGCGCGCAGTTGATGACGTTGAGTTTTGGCCTCGGTCATGCCCGCTCGTAACTGCTGCTCTTCGAAGGCGAAGAATTGCTGCTTGTCGCTATATTGACTCTTGAGGTTCTCTAGTTCTAGTGATTGCTCTAATGCTTCTATTCTATGATTAATTTCGCTGATTTGAGTCTCTCCCTTGCGGAATAATCCATTGGGCTCTAGCAGGTTGTAGACGTGCGGCACAAAGTAATTGTTGTTGCCGCTGTGTTCTAGATTTCCTGAGTAGGCGGCGAGATAGCCCGGTATGCCGTCATGGTCTTTCACCACTAGCACTCCCAGCATTTTGCCTGCATTGAGTGTGTTGTGCCACTCGGGTTGCGCAAGAGCGAAGTCCATAATTTCGCCTGCCGCAATCTTGCACAGCTCGTGGGGAACATAGTGGAAGGGGTATGTAAACCGGCTAGGCAGGTCAATATCGCTCACGTCCCGCTGGAAGTTATGGATTCTTTCGTCGCTCATTGGTGGAGAGTGTGTGTCTATACCGGGTCTACGTCAAAGTAAAGTCGGGTGGAGCGCATGCGGCTGTCGGTGGCAAGGAGTTGCTCGTAGAGGTCGCGTAAAATCTTCTTTACCTTCACCATCGAGGCGTTGAGTTCCATTTTCAGGACTATTTGGCGAATGTACATCGTCTGCACTCTTGCAACCATGGGAGCTTCGGGGCCAAGAACGCGGTTGCCGAATACCTGTCTGAGCAGGTTGCTATAGCGCAAAGCCATTTCCACTACCACATCGTCCTGCTTGTGCTTGAGGTAAACATTGATAATCTTGGTGAAGGGTGGGTAGCCAAACTGCCGGCGGTCGGCAATTTGCAGGTCATAGAACCCGTGGTAGTCGTGGCTCACCACTTTCTCAATCACAGGATGCTCGGGATTGGATGACTGGATAATGACCTTGCCCTGCTTGTGCTTGCGGCCGGCACGGCCGGCAACTTGCTCCATCATGTTGAAAGCGCGTTCGTGACTGCGAAAATCAGGGAAGTGTATCATCGTGTCGGCGTTGAGGATGCCCACAATGCTCACAGCGTCGAAGTCAAGCCCCTTTGTCACCATCTGTGTGCCCACCAGGATGCTGGTGCGATGGTTGGAAAATTCATCAATGATGCGGTCGTAGCTCGACTTGCTGCGGGTGGTGTCGAGATCCATGCGTGAAATTTTCTCGCCGGGAAATACTTTGTCTATTTCGTCTTCGATGCGCTCGGTGCCGTAACCCACCACTTCTATGCTGGGGTTGCCACATGCTGGACACACTGTGGGCAGTGTGATGGTGTAGCCGCAATAGTGGCAAGTGAGTGTATCGACGTGGCGGTGATAGGTTAGCGACACGTCACAGTTGACACAGGTGGGTACCCAGGCGCACTCCTTGCAGCGCACCATGGGGGCATAGCCGCGGCGGTTCTGGAAGAGAATCACCTGCTCATTGTTTTTAAGCGCCTTGCGGCACTCGTCGGTGAGTTCGTGCGAGAACATGCCGTTCATCTCGTGCTTTTTCCATGCCTTTTTGGTGTCGATAACGTGCACTTGAGGCATCTCAATGTCGTCGTAGCGAGTGGTAAGTTCCACCAGCCCATAGCGTCCTGTGGTAGCTTTATAGTAGGTCTCGATGGCTGGTGTCGCCGAGCCTAGCACTACCTTGGCACCATGCATGTGAGCCAGCAGGATGGCAGTGTCGCGCCCATTGTAGCGTGGAGCCGGGTCTTGCTGCTTATAGCTGGTGTCGTGTTCCTCGTCAACGATGACAAGCCCCAGGTTGGAGTAGGGCAGGAACACACTTGAGCGCACGCCTATTATTACACATGGATCGTTGCTCGAAAGAAGTTTTTTCCAAATGTCGACTCGCTCGTTGTCGCTGAACTTGCTGTGGTAGATGAGTAGCCGCTCGCCAAAGACACGTTGTAATCGCTGCGTGAGCTGGGTGGTGAGTGCAATTTCAGGCACGAGATACAGCACCTGCTTGCCTAGCTGGAGTGCATCATTGATGAGGTGCATGTAGATTGACGTCTTGCCGCTTGATGTAACGCCGTGAAGAAGGGTGATTTCTTTCTCCTTGAACGATGAGTGTAGCTGAGAATAGGCGGTGCTTTGAACTGAGGTGAGTGTGGGCAACTCCACAAGTCCCTTGCCAAGCGTCTCAAAGCGGTTTATTGCGCGTTTGTAGGTCTCGAAGATACCATTCTTGCGGGCCGCGGCTAGCACCGGTTGGGTGCATGCCGAGCGCTTGAGCAACTCTTCTTGAGTCACTTCCTGCACCGGCTTGCTGCGTTGCATCCAGCGCGAGAGGTCGAGATAGGCGAGCAGCAATTGTTCCTGTTTCTTGGCTCGATGCACCTTGTCGAAAAGTGCGTGCAACGCTTGCTCGTCGTCGCGCTCGATGGTTAATCTCACGCAAGTCTCGGTCTTAGGACGGTAGTTGTCCATCACTCGCTCGGCAACGTGCACAGCCTCCTTGTCGAGCAAGCGGCTCACTATCGATTCCACATTCTTGAAACCGGTAGCATTGGTTAGTTCGGTAATCTGCACTTTGCCGCGCTGGTTGGTAAAATCGAGAATAACCTTCTCGCGGTCGCTCAGCGAGCCCGGAGTATCTTCTTCAAAGTCGGGATTGGGACTGATAAACGTTTCGCTCTCAACTTTCAGGCCACTGGGAACAGCGGCTTTATACACCTCGCCTATAGTGCACAGGTAGTAGTCGGCTATCCATTCCCAGAATTTCAGTTGAGGGTGTCGCAAGATGGCACCGTCGTCGAGTAGAGCCAGGATTTCTTTAACCTTATAACCCTTAGGTTCTATATCATGGGTCATTACCACAATCGCGGTATAGTACTTTTTGCGTCCAAAGGGCACCAGCACGCGATAGCCTGCCCCCACTGTCATAGTGGGGGGAATGCGGTAGGTATAGGTGCCTTGAACCGCCAGCGGCAGTACTACTTCGGCAAACTGTGGCATAGCAAATAAAAAACTACTGGTATATATTAATAATTTTCAAATATATCAAGGGTCAACCCAGTCACCATTGTCCTTGATGAGGGCAACAAGGCGAGGAATGGCTTCGGCTTCGGGGATGTTCTTCTCGATGCACTGCTTTCCCTTATAGAGGCTGATGCGTCCCACTGCGGCACCAACGTAACCATAGTCGGCATCGGCCATCTCGCCGGGACCGTTCACAACACATCCCATCACGCCAATCTTGAGGTGGGTGAGGTGGGAAGTGGCTTGTTGCACGAGGTGCACTGTGGTTTGCAAGTCAAACATTGTGCGGCCACAGCTGGGGCAAGAGATAAACTCGGTCTTGGTGGTGCGTAGGCGTGCTGCCTGCAATATGGCGAAGGCGTAGCCCACAACTTCGCCTTGGCTGTGGAATGCCGGGGCTTCGAGCCATGTGCCGTCGCCCAAGCCGTTGAGTAGCACTGCACCAAGGTCGGCACCGGCTTTCACTTGCAGCCATTCGGTGTCACTGTCGGGGTAGATGTTGTGCAGCACAACGGGGCAGTTGATTCCGGCATCAACTAGTGCATGGATGAGTGCCTGCTGGCAACCGCTCACGTTGATGTTGTCGGGACTGATGATGAGGGCCACATTGCCGCAGTTTTTTAGGAATGCCAGCTTTTCAACCGGAGTGCCGGCTGGCACTTCGAGCCACTTGAGTGGCGCTTCGAGGGTTGCGTCCCAGTTGTCGAGAGTGAAAAGGGGAGTAGTGCCGGGTTCGCCATTGTACATGTCGGCAGGAACAATAAACTGGTCGGTGCTGTTCAGTGCTCCTGTGGAACTGTAGAAGAAATCGGGACGGCGCTTGCCTTCCACGTCATCGGGGTGACATGAGGCTATGACGATGGGTTTCTTGCCTCCCACCATGCCGGCGATGCTGTTGCTCATGTGGCGCTCGGGCTGTAGTGGGTCAAATCCAGTGTAGTAGTGGCCCGTGATTGCGGGATGGTTCTCGCGGCTTGCGATGTAATCGACAAGCTTGCGGGCAACCGGCACTTCAAGCTCGGGGTCCTCGCTTAGCGAGACGCGAATGGTGTCGCCAAGCCCCTGGCTCATGAGTGCACCAATGCCCACTGCGCTCTTGATGCGTCCGTCTTCGCCAAATCCCGCTTCGGTGACTCCAAGATGCAACGGGAAGTGCATGTCCTCGCGGTCCATAGCGGCTACCAGGCGGCGAACTGCCTCAACCATGACAACAACATTTGATGCCTTCATTGAGATTACAACATCAAGAAAATTCTGCTCTACAAACACTCGCAGATATTCCATCACGCTTTCAACCATGCCGGCTGCAGTGTTGCCATAGCGGCTCATGATGCGGTCGCTCAGTGAACCGTGATTCACACCCAGGCGCACTGCAGTGCCATGCTCGCGGCACAGGTCGATAAAGGGCACAAGCTTGTCGTGAATGCGCTGCAGCTCGGCTTGATATTCTTGGGTGGTGTAGCTCAGGCTCTTGAACTGGCGGGCGGGATCAACGAAGTTGCCGGGGTTAATGCGCACCTTGTCGGTCACCTGTGCTGCCGCCATTGCGGCGCGAGGGTTGAAATGGATGTCGGCAACCAGCGGAACGTTGCATCCACGCTTGCGCAACTCATTGCGAATGACGCCCAGGTTCTCGGCCTCACGCACTCCTTGCGTGGTGAGACGCACATAGTGGGCTCCGGCTTGGGCAATGCGCAAGCACTGCTCCACGCTGGCCTCAATATCGTTGGTCGACGTGTTGGTCATCGACTGCACCCTAATGGGATAGTCGCTTCCCAGCGGAGTGTCGGCGATATTAACTGTGACGGTCTTGCGTCGAGTATAGTTGAACATAGTTATCAATTGTTAGTTATAAGTTGTCAGTAGAGGGTTTACGATACCCACCCCCCAAAAAAATATTTATCCAAAGAGGCGCATCATTAACGACACGCACAGCAGGCCGTTGAAGAATCCGGCCAGCACTTGTGGAAATGTGTGACGCTTGAGGAGCATGCGCGAGGTGCCAACCACTCCACTCAGGCCTATGGCAACGATGATGAAGAACGTCATCCACACGGGGCTGATGACCTCGAGTTGCATGGTGTTGAGCTGCCACAGCAGGGCTACCACTCCTCCCATGCCTGCCATGTGGGCACTGATTTTCCACTTCAGGTTCACAATGGTTGAGATGAGGCATGCCAGTAAACCTCCCGCGGCATACATCACCAGCCACTGGGGCTCGTGGGTGTAGGCAAGATACCACACTGCCACCAGGTAGAACACGATGCCGGCAATGTAGGGAATGAGACGTTCCTCACGCTTGATGATGCGCTTGTCGCGAATGAACTTGAAGTTGTGAAGCACCGCAATGGTCACCATGGGCAACACGCA
This sequence comes from Porphyromonadaceae bacterium UBA4259, assembly GCA_002396125.1. Classification (GTDB taxonomy): domain Bacteria; phylum Bacteroidota; class Bacteroidia; order Bacteroidales; family Muribaculaceae; genus Sodaliphilus. Next base: position 3,073 of record DGWL01000039.1, on the reverse strand, counting down.
GGTGATGCCGAAGATGATGAGTAGCAACTTGATGCGTGCGCCGGTGGTGTCGAGCACCTTGGGCGAGATGCTTAGAGCCATGAGCATGCCGTAGGTGGGAGTGAGTAGCGGACTCATCACAGTGGAGACGAATCGTGCTATCTCGTTGAGCAACCTGACTCTTGCAATTCTTGATGCCATAGAGCGTGAGTTTTTTTAATATTGTGTGTTTCTTCTTATAATGTTTTGCGCTGGCGAGCCACAGGAATCATTAGGCTGTCGCGATATTTTGCCACTGTGCGGCGCTTGATGTTATAGCCGCGTTCTTGAAGTGCCAGGCACAGTTGGTCGTCGGTGAGTGGCTTCTTTTTGTTCTCATTGTCGACCAAGTCCTTGATAATCTCTTTAACTGCGACCGACGAGGTGTTGTTGTCGCTCAAGCCGTTGTTGAAAAAATACTTGAGTTCAAAGATGCCCCAGTTGGTGTCGACATATTTGTTTTGTTGCGCGCGTGAAATGGTCGACGCATCATAGCCAGTTGCCTCGGCAATGTCGTTGAGCACCATGGGCTTGAGGGTGGTGGTGTCGCCGGTGATGAAGAACTCTTGTTGCTTGAGCATTATGGCTTTCATGATGCTGTGAAGCTTCTCTTGGCGCTGGCGCAGCAGCATGATGAAGTTGCTGGCTTTCTCATATTGGTTCTTGATTAACGCTTCCTCGTCGCGCATTTTAGCGTTCTTGCGCTTTGCCAACCGCTGATATTCAATCTCGTAGCTTTCCGAAATCTGCAGCTCGGGAATGTCGTTGCGCACTGTGAGTTGCAGGCTGTTGCCTTCACTCCTCACTTCAAAGTCGGGGGTGATGTGGGTAGCGTTGCCCATGCGCTCGCCGCTGTTAAAGAGATTGCCGGGGCGCGGATTGGTGCGCTTGATAACCCGGTCGGCAAGATTGAAGGTTGCCTCGTCGATGCCTAGGGAGGCAAGTATCTTGTCGTAGTGGTGGCGTTCATATTCATCAAAGTGCTTGTCGACGATGGTGTGGGCAAGTTGAGCAATCTCCACGTTTTCGCCTTTCATGTCCTCGATTTGCAGCAGGATGCACTCGCGGGTGCTGGTGGCGGCAATGCCGGCAGGCTCCAGGTCTTGAATAACATCGAGCACCTCTTGCACCTCCTGGGGCGTGACAAACTCGTTCTCGCGCGAGATGATATCACTGCATATCGAGGTGATAGGGCGGCGCAACAGGCCGTCGTCATCAATTTCACCTATGATGTACTCGGCAATGAGCAGCTGGCGCTCATCGAGGTCGCGCTCACGCACCTGATTCATCAGCACCTCATACATCGACGCTTCGTTAACTACAGGTGGGCGATACACATCGTCGTCGGCTGTGCGACGACGGCGGGTCTGGATATAGCCCAGTCCGTCATCGTTGCGGTCAACGTAGTCATCATCGGTCTGTGTGTAGGGCGACTCGAATGGGTCTTCATTGGATTGACCCACTTCTTGCTCCTGGTCGTCGTTGTCGCTACCCTCGCCGTAGTCGTCTTGCGTGTCCTGGCTGTCGCGTTCCTCAAGTGCGGGATTGTCGGTGAGCTCGGCATCAATGCGGTCTTTAAGCTCATCGTCGTTCATCTTGAGCATGTCGCCAAGCAGCACCTGGTTTTGCGTAGCCTTCTGGATTTGCACTTGCTCCTGGCTAAGCTTTTGTATCTGTTGGAAATCGTTATATTCGCTCATAACGGGGAAGCGTTTCGGTTTGCTTATAATTTCTTAGGGGTGTTTACGATATTGGTGGGATGACCCTCGAGGAACGACTTCACGTTGCCCACCACCACATCCATTAGGCGCTGGCGTGCCTCGGGACTAGTCCAGCCAATGTGGGGTGTGAAATAGCAGTTGTCGAGTTTGAGCAGCGGGTTGTCGGCAGCGGGTGGCTCCTTGCACAGCACGTCGACAGCGGCACAGGCTATGATGCCGTTGCGCAACGCTTCTGCAAGGTCTTCCTCAACGATGAGCGGTCCGCGGCTGGTGTTGATGAGCATGGCGGTGGGTTTCATCAGTGCCAAGCGGCGTGCGTCAACCATGCCGCGAGTGCTGTCGTTGAGCGGGCAGTGCAGACTCACGTAATCGCTCTCGCTGAACACCTGGTCGAGTGATTGCGCCTTGGTGACGTAGGGCGGCAGTTGCTCTTGCGACTTGCTGGTGAAGGCCAGCACTTTCATGCCGAAGCCGGCTGCCATGCGTGCCACAGCACTGCCTATGTTGCCCATGGCAACCACTCCCATCGTTTTGCCGTCGAGCTCGATGAATGGGGCACTGCAGTAGGTGTAGTCGATGCTGCGGCTCCACACTCCCTCGCGAGCCTCGCGCGTGTAGTGCTCCACGTGGGTGGTCATGTTGAGCAGGTGGGCCATTGCCACTTGTGCCACCGAGGCGGTGCTATAGGCCGGCACGTTGGCGACGAGGATGCCTCGCTCGTTGGCGGCGTCGATGTCAACAATGTTGAAGCCTGTGGCGATGACACCAATGAGCTTGAGATTAGGCAGCGACTCAATGAGCTTGCGGTCGAAGACAACTTTGTTGGTGAGCACCACATCGGCTGGCATGGCGCGTTCAACAATCTCCTCGGACTTGCTGCGTGGATACACTGTCACGTCGCCCAGTCTCTCTAGTGGCTCCCACGACAAGTCGCCGGGATTGCCCACATATCCGTCAAGAACTACAATTTTCATAGCTAAAAATTTTTGTGAATTATTATTGTGCAAATTTACTAATATTGCGCAAAAGAAACAACCATCCCAGCCTAAAAACTTGGGATGGTTGTCTAAATTAGTTTAATTAGTGTGCCTTAGTACACACATTAGTGTGCATAGATATTTAGCGAACAACCTTGGTTACGGTGCCGTCGGTGTAGCGAACGATGAGCACGCCCTTGGCGTTCTCATTCACGCGTTGACCTTGTGCATTGTAGACTGCCTCAACCTGACGGTTGGTGTTGCTGTTGATAGCATCAATGGCAGTGGGGGTAGAAGGCATCATCAAGGCGTAGCCCAGATAGTTTTGGAAGTCGTAGTCATAGTCGCGAGGAGCGA
>DGWL01000094.1 GCA_002396125.1 Porphyromonadaceae bacterium UBA4259 | reverse complement strand
CCCAGTTCACCATGCGCAGGCCGCGATAAATAAGGCCCTTGTTGTAGAGGTCGACGAAGACGCGTAGCACGCTCTTGCTGCGTGTCTCATCCATTGTGAATGCTGTGCGGCTCCAGTCGCACGAGGCACCCAGCTTGCGCAACTGTTGCAGGATGATGCCTCCGTGCTCATGAGTCCAGTCCCAAGCATGCTTGAGAAACTCATCGCGAGTGAGATCGGTCTTCTTGATGCCTTGCTCGGCGAGACGTTTCACCACTTTGGCCTCGGTGGCAATGCTGGCATGGTCGGTGCCAGGCACCCACAATGCGTTCTTTCCCTCTTGACGCGCGCGTCGCATGAGAATATCTTGAATGGTGTTGTTGAGCATGTGTCCCATGTGAAGCACGCCGGTGACGTTGGGTGGCGGAATCACGATAGTGTAAGGTTCACGCTCATCGGGGGTAGACTTGAAAAGGTCATGGTCCATCCAGTATTTATACCATTTGTCCTCGACCGCTTTAGGATCGTACTTAGTAGCCAAAGTGTTCATAATTTAAGTGTATAAGTATGTGTGCTTTTTTAATATTTTCAAACTGCAAAGATAGTAAAAATAAGTGAGATGTGTTAAGTTTTAACTGTTAAGTTGCCCGGTTGCATGTTTTTTATCGTTTTAGAGTGGGTGAGGGGATGAGGCGCAGGTATTGCTTGTAGAGCCATGCCAGCAGCAGGGTCAATGCAATGTAGAGTGCCAGCCAGGCATAGTCGGTGAGCAGCATCTCGGGTTGCTTCCACAGCCATAGCTTGAAGATGGGCATGCGTGGAATGGAATGAACCACAAAGATGAACGAAGACATCACGCCCATCCATTGCATGGGCTTGAGAATGACAGAGCCTGACGCAAAACACTTGACAGCGGCAACTGCGCCAGTCACCACCAGCACCGGCGCCCACAGCCACAACTGGTAGTTAAGGTTGAATGCAGCCAGCATTACTAGCGACACAACCGCAACCACAGCGAGCGTGCCGCGCCGCAATCGCGGCAAGCCGTAACGGGCCATCAGGATGCCAAGCGACATGGGCAACATTGCCACCACCAGGTTGTAGCGCATGTAGTTGAGGATGGTGGTGTGGGTCTCGAGCGGCACTTGCACGGCAATGGCCACGGCAATTGAGAGCACCGGCATGAGCCATCGCCAGCAACCCTTGTTGCGAGTGGGGTAGAGGAAGAGGATGTAGAAAACATAAACTTCAAGCATCAACCCGAAGAACCAGTAGGGACCGGGCGACAAAGCCGAGCCGGGACTCACGAAGATGGCGTTGACCACCATCGTCAACTGCGAGAGAATCTCATACCACGGGTGAAACCCGAAGCCAAAGGCCGCATAGGTTACAATCGATAGTAAATATCCTAGCGCCATGAGCCTGAAAAGCTTGAGCCAGTGATACTTGATGAATGGCAAAGGCTTGATGGAACTTGAGTCGTCTTTTTCATATTTCATCGCCAGTCCCCATCCGCTCAGGAACAGGAACAGTGGCACTCCAAAGTGACCGAAGAACGAAAAAAACTGGATGGGGAAGAACCAGTCAATACCCTGAGTCCAATAGTTCCAGGAGGTTTGCCCATGCTCAAGGTAGTATATATATTCATTCTCGTGATGTGCGCCATGCAGCCAGTGGCAAAAGTTGTGCAGGAAGATACCGGTGATGGCGAGTCCTCGCAGCACGTCGCACTGTGCACGGGAGAGCAAGTTGTTGCCTTTGATAAATTGCATTGCTTCTTGGAGTAATGTGTGATGAGTGAGAAAACAATCCGCACGGCCAGGCGGGGGCGACTTAGGTGCGGATTGTGGTGTGGAATTATGGGTTGTCGAGGCGGTTCTCGGTCGCCCGGTTTAAGATAAGCTAGACTGTTGCGGAGTCGTTGTGACCATTTTTTCTCTTGAGGCGATTTTTGCGCTTCTTGCGCTCTTTGTCGCTCTCGTAGTAGCCATATTGCTCGTTGCCGTAGCCGTAGCCATAACCGTAACCATAGCCATAGCCGTAGCCATATCCGTAACCATAGTTTTTCTTGTCGACCTTAATGTCATTGATAAGGATTGCCAGGTTCTTGAGTTTCTTCTCCTCGTAGGCTTTTTCAAGGTCGAAGAGGTAGCGCTTGTCGATGATACCGTCGCGAATCACATAGACTGTGAAGTCGACATAGCGGTTGATGAGAGCAGCATCGGCAATTATACCATAGGGCACGGTGTCGAGGATAATGTAGTCGTAGTGCTCTCGCAAATCTTTAATGAGCTCGCCCAAGTGCTTGCCCATGAGCAAGCCGGTGGGGTTGGGTGGAATGGCGCCCAGTGGAATAACGTCGAGGTTCTTATGGATAGTGCCACGTACAACAATATCGTTGATGTTGGTTACTTTGCCCGAGAGGTAGGCACTCACGCCCACTGGTGAGTCAACGTTAACATAGTCGGAGAAGGTACCCTTGCGCAAGTCGAGGTCGACAACGGCAACCTTTTTGTCGACATGAGCATAGGTGAGAGCAAGGTTAAGCGCAATAAAGCTCTTTCCCTCGCCAGGACGGGTAGAGGTGAACTGCATGACGATGCCCTCGTTGTCCTTCTTCTCGGCAATGAAGTCTAGGTTGGCGCGCACAATGCGCAGCGCCTCCGACACGCGGTCGATAGATTCTTCCTGAACCACAATCTCCATACCCTTCTGGTTACTGCGCTTGCTTGGAACCTCACCCACGATGGGAATCTTGCAGTTCTCTTCCACGTCGTGGCGGCCATGAATCTTGGTGTCGAGCGAGAATATCCAGTAAATCAGGTAAAGGATGCCGGCAGGAATGAGCAGGCCAATGAGCAGGCCAATTGCCAATGCCCTCGATGTGATGGGCGAGATGGGTGTTGAGCTGCCCGAGGCGGGTTCTATTACCTTGGCGTTAGGCTCGGTGATGGCCATCTGTAGAGCATTCTCCTCTCGCTTGTTGAGCAGGTAGAGGTAGAGTTGCTCCTTCACGTTTTGCTGGCGTCCCACTTGAGTGATGGCTTTCTCGTGAGCCGGCATCTGGCGCATGCCGCTTTGAGCCTGTGCTTGTGTGGCTTGAGCTTGCGAAGCCCTTGCGCTCAGTTGCGAGATGTAGTTGTTGATGGCACGCTGGATGCCTGCCTTTTGGGTGGTCAACGTCTGCTTGAGTTCAACCATTACCGGGTTTTCGTCGCTCGAGGTAGTGGCAATCTTTTGATACTTGAGCATGGCGTCGTTATATTCCTTGATTTGACTCTCGATACCGGCGTTGGCAATGCCTGTGTTGCTGGGAATGAGGTCGTGGTCGCCGGTGGAGTTCAAGTAGTCTCTGACGCTTGCTGCAAGGCTAAGTTGCAGGCTGGCGTCTTGTGCATTGTCTTGGTAGCGCACACCCGATGAGGCATCAGCATACATGGCATCGTGAGCACTAGCCGACTTGAGCGCGGCGATGCGGCTGTCCACACCGCTCAGGTCTTGCGAAATGGAGTTGATGCGCTCGGCAATAAAGTTCTCGGTGTTGCGAGCCACACGGTTCTTGTCTTCAATGCCGTCTTGATTATAGGCAACGATGAGGGCATTGAGGATGTCGATGCCCAGCTCGTGGTTGTCGCAAGTGAGCGAGAGCTTTAGCACATCGCTGTTTTTCTCCACGCTCTCGATGTTAAGAGCATTGATGTAGCGCTTGGCGGCGCTGTTGGTGGTAAACACCTTGGCAATAACAGTGTAGTCAACATATTGCAGGTTGAAAAGGCGAGTCTTGGTTACCGCTACAGGACCAAAGGGTGTGCTCACCTTGTTGCCGAAGTGGGCTTTCTTCCACTTTTTGTCACCATTGACCATGAACTCAAACTCGGTTTCGCTCTTGGGTACGATAGAGATGGTGTAGTTGGTGGTAATGTCGCGCAACGGTGTGATTTGAACCGGCGAGTGCTTGTAGGTGTTTACGTCGCGCAAGTACACGCGGCCATAATATTGTATGTTGAGGCCCAAGTGGCTCACTACGTCCTCCATGAGCTTGGTTGACTTTATTTTGTAGGTTTCATTGACCTTTGAGCCAAATGGCATGGCATAGCCCATGTCGCCAAATACTTGCGCTTGGCTTCCTGCCTGAGCGCTAGCCTCGGTGACGAGCATAATCATCGCATTGGACGAGTAGAGCTTTGGCTCCGACTTGCTCTTGAGCAAAGCGATGCATGAGCACACGATAGCCGAGATAACAAACCAGTACCAGTTGTGCAAGCACGCATTGAAAAATGCCTTGATGGGAATTGAGGCATTGAAACTCTTCTTCTTGCCCTGGTTGCCCTGGGCAGATTCTTGAATGATTTCCTGCATAGTGTTAAACTATATTTAAGAAGATGATAGTGTCGTAATGTGTTTTTAATGTGCAAAGGTAAAAATAAATTTCCTAATAGCATTAAATAATGTGCAAAAAGTGTTCAAAATATTATTTATCAGCTATTCAACTTGCGACTGTCAAAAAAAATACCGATATTTGCACTTTGCATAAGAAAAAAAATAAAATATTTATACATTCAATTTATTTGGAAACATGAAAAAAATACTATTAACATTGATGGCCGCTGCCGCTTGCTTGGGTGCTAGCGCTGTGCCGGCTATCCCAACACCACAAAAGGTGACTCAGCCCGATGGAACCGAGATTACCGTGAGAATCAAGGGTGATGAGTTCCACAACTATCTCACCACCGAGGATGGTTACACTATTGTCTTGAGCGATAATGGTTTCTACTACTACGGAACTCTCATCAATGACCAGGTGGTCCCCAGCAAAATTGTGGCTCGCGATGCGCAACAGCGCACTGCCAGCGATAAAGTGTGGCTTGAGAAGACTGGCAAGAACCTGAAATCGGCAAAGGCTGTTGAAAAAGGCAGGAAAGCGCGCGTAGAACGTGATAACTTGCCCAAGTATATCAATTACAACAATTTTCACGGATTGGTAATTCTCGTGAACTTCAGTGACTCGAAGTTTACTCGCACCGATGTGAACGACTTCTACAACCACATGATTAATGATGCCAACTATACCGGCTACACCAACGAGGACGGCTCCTACAATCCCTACGGAAGTTGCACAGGTAGTGTACGCGACTATTTCTACGACAACAGCAACGGTGTCTTCGCTCCACATTTTGACGTGGTGGGTCCCATTGATGTTAATTTCAAAGTGAATGAGGGAAATAGTAAAGCATCTCAAATTCTGCTCGCTGCAGCCAAGGCTGCCGACTCGCAAGTGGACTATAGCCAATATGATATAGATAATGACGGTTATGTCGATCTTATTTATTTCATTGTTGCCGATACACCTTCGAGTAGTGACCCCAGCAAGCCCTATCACTTGTGGCCTCACCGAGGCTGGTTCGGAGGAAGTTGGTCGACCTACGACGGCAAGAAATTCCGCGACTACGCTTGCTCGGCCGAGTATATCTATGCCAAGAGCAACGGCATCTTCGACGGCATTGGCACCATCTGCCATGAGTTCAGTCATGTGCTGGGCTTGCCCGACCTCTACGATACCAACGAGAACAATGATGGTACCTATGGTGAGGCACAGCATCCCGGCGAGTGGGACTTGATGGCTGGTGGTAATTACCAGAACAATGCCCGCACTCCTGTGGCCTATAGTCTCTACGACCGTTATTCAACAGGTTTTGCTAACTATCAGGTTATTACAGCCGAGGGCGATTACGAGCTCAACCCCATTGGCTCCACTGGCGAAGGTTACATTCTCAAGAGTCCTCAAAATAAAGAGATATTCCTCATAGAGAACCGTCAGCGCACCAAGTGGGACTTATATGCTCCCGGCCATGGCATGATGGTGGCACGTGTGGACTCTACCAATGCCTCGGTGTGGGACAGCAATGGACCTAATGCCGATGCTCAGCGTCTATATTATGAACTGCTGCGCGCCGGTAATTCTAAGACTTTCCAGTCACCTTCCGATCCATTCCCAGGTACCAGGGGTGTAGCAATGCTCACCAATGATACTGAGCCCAACTTGCTCACCTATGCAGGTTTGCGCAATGCTTATAACATCGTGTCGATCGTCGAGGATGGAGAGGTTGTAAAGTTCAAGGTTGTAAAGGATGGCGGGATGCAAGGTGCTGTCGAGGACTTTGAGCCAATGCCTGCCACTACCGACAAGAACCTCACCGGTGTGCAGGGCTCGCTTGTGAAGTGGGACTTCAACAGGAGCTATGCCACTACACCAAGCGATGCTACTCAGTGCAATGGCAACATTGCCATCGCAATGCCCAAACCAAGCGTTCTGACCATGGCCGAGGATGTAGCCTACAAAATTGACATGATTACGTTTGACGTATACAACCCCAATAATAGCGAGAGCAAGTACCAGCTGCAAATGTCGACCGACGGCGGCCAAACTTGGGAAACTCAAATCTCGGCAGGCGGTGAGACTGCTTGCGTGGCAACTTCTAAGGTGAAAAACACATTCTACTTCCCCATGAGTGTGAATGTTCCTGCACGTTTCCGCATCAATTGCTCGGCAGGCTCGACCAAGGCATGCTATGTCGACGACTTCACTATCTATAATAGCGGTGCGATTGACGCCAGCATTCCCGGCGACGTGAATGGTGATGGCGTTTGCAACAGTGCCGATGTTACCGCTCTGTATCAGTTCATCCTCAACAACGATGACAGCAAGATTGTTAACGGCGACCAAAATGGCGATAACACCATCAACAGTGCCGACGTTACCGCAGTCTACAAGATTATTTTGGGTGGCGAATAATAGAGTGGGTCAATAACTCTCTAATGTGCTCAAGGATTAATGCCTTGGGCACTTTTTTTGATTTTTTTGGTCGCTGAATGGAGACCTATTGGAGTAAATTCATTACCTTTGTAAATTAAAACTGCATGTAAATGATTGAAACGGCACTATATCTTATTCCCGTTGAGCTCAGCGACGTTGGGCTCGACCAGGTGTTGCCAAGCGGCAACATCAAGATTGTGAGCCACATCAAGCATTTCATTGTTGAGAATGTGCGCTCGGCAAGGCGCTTTTTGAAAAGATGCGACCGCGACATTGACATCGACAGTCTCACCTTTGCCGAGCTCAATCGTCACACTCACCCCGAGGACATCGCTCCCATGCTATCCCCCCTTGAGAATGGTGAGCCCGTGGGAGTGATTAGCGAGGCGGGATGCCCGGCCATTGCCGACCCCGGTGCCGATGTTGTGGCAATTGCTCAGCGCAAGGGATTGAAGGTGATTCCGCTCGTGGGGCCGTCAAGCATCTTGATGGGGCTCATGGCCTCGGGATTTAACGGCCAGAGTTTTGCCTTCGTTGGCTACCTGCCCATCGATGCCGCCGAGCGCGCTCGACGCCTCAAGGAGATGGAACATCGCATCTTGCATGAGAACCAGACGCAAATCTTTATTGAGACTCCCTATCGCAACAATGCCCTCGCTGCCGAGCTGTGCAAGCTGATGCCGGCAAGCATAAAATTGTGCATCGCTACCGACATCACCGGCCCCTCGCAGAGCATCGTCACACGTGGCGTGAAGCAATGGGCTGGCCACCTCCCCAATCTTCACAAGGTGCCCACAATTTTCTTGCTTTATAAGTGAGCAAGGTGAGGGGGAGTGATGACAACCGCTCGGGTGTCGAGAATCGTGCCGGGCGGCTATGTTGAAAAATGCAATCGAGCGAAGGCTTCAACTTGTTTGAACGCCTTGCGAGCGTGAGCATTTTATTAAGAAAATGAGTAAAAACAATGATAGATTTCGCCGGCAGAGGCTTGGCGATAACCGATGGATACAAAAGTATGCCATTGGTGAACTTAATTTTGAGGATGATGACTCGCAACAGGAGCAGAGCTCGAACTCTGGTAATGACCAAGAGTGGAGCGGACTGCAGTTTGTGAGTTTTGGAAGCGGAAGCAGTGGCAACTGCTCGTTTCTGGGTAACGAGAACGGAGGAGTGCTGATTGATGCAGGAGTTGACCCCAGTCATGTGTATCGTGACCTGGAGGCCAACGGCATTAGGATTAGCCGTGTGAAAGGTATTGTGCTCACCCACGACCATGCCGACCACATTCGCTATGCCTATCGCATAGTGCGCGAGAATAAGCACATGCGCATCTATTGCACGCCGCGGCTCATGGGAGGAATGCTGCGCCACCACAACATTTCCAGGCGCATCAAGGACTACCAGGTGAGTATCTTCAAGGAGATTCCGTTCTTTCTTGCAGGCATGAAATTCACTGCCTTTGAAACATCGCACGACGCGATCGACAACATGGGATTCAGCATCGAGGCAGGCGGCAAAAACTTTGTCGTGGCAACCGACATGGGGGTTATCACTCCTCGTGCCGAGCACTACATGAGCCAGGCCAGTTACTTGATGATTGAGAGCAACTATGACCGCAACATGCTCGATACAGGGCGATACCCCGAGTATCTCAAAGCACGGGTGCGTGGAGAGAAGGGGCATCTCGACAACGAGGTGGCGGCACAATTTGTCGCAAGCCACTATCACCAGGGGCTCGACTGGGTGTTTTTGTGCCACTTGAGTGACGACAACAACACTCCAGCAGTCGCGCTGGGTGCCATGAGACAAGCGTTGCAGGGGCGTGGCCTCACCGTGGGCGATGGCAGCAATGCCCCCAGCGAGCAGGACAAGGACGTGCAGGTCTATGCCTTGCCGCGCTTCGACACTAGCTTGTGGTTTGTGTTTTAAACCATTAGCGGGTTGTCGAGTCAAAGTTAAGGAGTTTTTTTATTGAATGAGATAACAAAACAGTATAATTAACATTAAAGAGCACACTACTATGAAGAAGATTTTATTCCTTGTAACCATCGTAGCACTTGTGATGGGTACAGCAGTCGGTGCCGACGCTAAGGTTAAGAAAACAGCCAAGAAACGCGCCACCACCACCCAAACCACACAGCAGAAGAAGGCCAAGCTAGGTAGCAACACCACCATTCAGCAGGGCATGTACACCAACGACGGTGCAACCCGCTATGCCAATGGCGACGTTTCCGACCTTGAAATGGCTTTCCTTCAGGATTTCTACATGACCTATGTTTACACAGGTAATATCAGCAACGAGGGCTACTTCCGTTACATCAAGCCCAAGTTTACCGACGAGGCTCTTGAGATGCTCAAGGATGATCAGGGCAATTATAACTGGAACATCATCACCTGCGATGGCACAATCAATCCCGGTAATTTCTTTGTCAAGCGCTTTGGACAGTGCTTTGAGGTGAGTGCCGGTGAGAAAAAGTGCTACTTCACTGTGGGAGGCGAAGAGGGAGCCTACAAAATTACCCAAGTGGGCACACAGCCACTCCGCTAAATTAGAACAACAATTAAAACAACAGCGCTATCAAAACTTTAGCTTTGATAGCGCTGTTAGTGTATTCGACTGCAGTTCACTAACCAACGTACTTGTCGCCGATGCCGATGCCAAAAAGGGCATAGTCGTAGACGACGGGGTCGTCGGGGCGCATGCGGCGTAACTGGGCTGTGAGTTCTAGCACGGTCTTCTTGTCGTTGGCGCGGCGGGTAATCATGCCAAGTGCGCGAGCAGTGTCGCCCACATGCACGTCGAGCGGGATAAACAGCTGCGATGGGTCGATGGCAGTCCACACGCCCATGTCGACGATGCCATCATCGCGCACTAGCCACCTGAGTGCCATGTTGATGCGCTTGAGTGCCGTGTTGTCGAGCTTGGTGGGCAGGCAGCGCGAGTCGGTGCAACCGCCATTGGCGCTCTTGAATTCCTCTTGCATGAGTTCTACCAGCCGCCATGCCGGGGTGGGGTGGTTGCCCACATGATTGGCAGCGGCAAAGTCGTTGAGCGAAGCATGACGGCGATAGATGCTATGCAAGCCTCGCAGCATGTGCTTAAAGTCGCGTGCAAAGAAAGTGCGGTGCAGGTTTAGTTCGTCGGGAAGGTCTTCGTAGGCCTCGCTCATCACGTAGCTTGCCGGCGCGTTATCCATGATGGTGAGCATCTTCTCGCAGTTGTTGCAAATCATCTTGCGATTGCCCCACGCAATTGTTGCCGAGAGCAGCGCGGCAATCTCAATGTCTTGCAGCGCGTTGAACCGCCGCGGAAATTGCACGGGGTCGTTGGCAATAAAACGAGTGTTGTTGATTCTCGCTGCCTCGCGGTCGAGAAACTCGTGCAGGCTGTTGAATTCTTGGTCGGTCATTGTGGAGTTTTTACACATTTTATCGCATTGCTCTACCACACTAGGAACCCAAGAGAGTCGAAGTGGGAGTCGTTGTTCAGCAACTCGGTGTAGAAGTTTGTGAAATAGGGTTTTAGGGCATCGTTTTTTACGCTCACTTCGTAGAGCCCCGATCCCACTGGAGCTATGCGACCGTCGGGCATATAGAATATCACACTCTTGGTGCCCAGCAGGAACTGTGTGGGCATCACCGATGTCTCGTGAATTTGCTTGTTTTTCTTCTCGGTCTTGAGCCGTTCTATGCTTTGGTTGACGAGCGCCAAGATTTCGTCACGCTTGGTGAGGTCGAATATTTTGTCGAGCGTGATAATGTTGTGATGAAGTCGGTCGTAGTGAACAATGTTCATGGTGCGATGCATCTTGTGGCCGTCATATTTTTCAACGAGTATCACATACTCCAGCAGATAGTTGGTGCGGAAGTAGGGGAATGCTCGATAAAGTTGCTTGGTGTGGTTGCTGCCCGAGTCGGTGAGCATGGGGTCGCTCACGCGGGTAAATTCTTTAGCCGTGCTCGCAAAGTGGGGGTTGGCCATTGTCACATCAATAGCTTCTTCTATGCTGCCATAGCTGTGCCCCATCATGGTCTCGATAATCTCGTTCTCGAGAGTGTTAAGGTCGCGGTTCCCATTAATTGAGAGAGGCCACACCACCTTGAACTTGATGGTGCTCGTCATGCGCTTCTGCTCATCGTCAACGAGCACTTTGTTGCTTGCCACAAAGCTGGCGCTGCGCGTAATGGTGTCGAAGCGGTCATCACTGAGGCGGTCGGGAATGGTGTCGGCTTTCTCGACAGGGACATTCTTGTCGCGCAACGACAGCAACGAGCTCTTGCCGTCGCGGTTGATGTTGCCCACCAGGTAGATGAATATTGCCGCAGCGTCGAGCAGCAGTAGCAGGCAAATGATGATATACAATGTGCGCTTTGTCATGGCTGGCTATAGTGTGTTGTGTTCAACAAAATTCTTGACACGGTTCATGAGCCAGCGTGGTGTGGATGTGGCACCGCATATTCCTATGCTCTGCTTTCCTTCAAGCCACGACCGGTCAATCTCGTTCTCGTTGCTTATCATGTGAGAATTGGCGTTGGCATCAAGACACTCGGCAAAGAGAATCTTGCCGTTGCTCGACTTGCTGCCGCACACAAAGAGGATGAGCTCGTGGCGGCTGGCAAACTGCCTGATTTGCGGGATGCGGTTGGCTACCGAGCGGCAAATGGTGTCGTAGCTCTTGAATTGCACGCCGCCGGCTATGCGCTTCTTGATTTCCTCCACTATGGTTTTGAAACCCTGGAGCGACTTGGTGGTCTGTGAGTAGAGGTAGATGTCGCGCGTGAAATCAATTTTGTTGATTTCGTTAATGTTCTCGATAACAAGAGCGTTGCCTTGGGTTTGGCCGACGAGGCCATTTACCTCGGCATGACCTCGCTTGCCATAAATCACAATTTGAGGTCGCTCGTCGCCTTCTTCGTTATAGCTCTTGTTGATGCGTCGCTGCAGTTGCAGCACCACCGGGCAGGTGGCATCGATAATTTCAATATTGTTGCGTCGTGCCGTCTCATAGGTCTCGGGAGGCTCACCATGGGCGCGAAGCAGCACTTTCACGTCCTTTAGTTCACGCAACTGGTCGTGGGTGATTGTCTCTAGGCCTTTCTGCTTGAGTCGCTCCACCTCATTGCTGTTGTGCACAATGTCGCCAAGGCAGTACAGGTGTCCTGTCTTGTTTAGCTCCTCCTCGGCCTTGCTGATGGCTGTGGTGACACCAAAGCAAAACCCCGACCTGTTGTCAATCTCAATATTCATTTTAACCCCATCGTTGTGTTACTTAATCCTTGAAAGATATTCATTGTAGAGCCACTCATTCTGCTCGTCGAGGCTCAGGTGGGAGTTGTCGAGCAACAGGGCATCGTCGGCTTGGCGCAGGGGGCTCTCCTTGCGGCTGGAGTCGATGCGGTCGCGTTCCACAACGTTGGCAAGCACCTCGTCAAAGGTTGTGGTGGTGTCGCCCTTGCTCTGCAGTTCCTTGTAGCGACGCTCGGCGCGAACTTGTGCTGATGCGGTGACAAACACCTTGAGCTCGGCATCGGGGAATACCACGGTGCCAATGTCGCGCCCGTCCATCACTATGCCCTTGTTGCGACCCATGGCCTGTTGCTGAGCCACCATGGCACGGCGCACGAAACCAATGGCGGCAATCAGGCTCACCTTGCTGCTCACCTCCATGCCGCGAATTTCTTGCTCCACATTCTTGCCGTTGAGCCATGTCTCGCTCTTGCCCTCATCGTTCACTTTGAAGGTGATTTCAATCTTGCTCATGTGGCGGCGCAGGCGAGGCTTGTTAACCTCGTCCCCCTTTATCATGTCGTGCTCCAGGCAGTAGAGCGTGACAGCACGATACATGGCGCCGGTGTCTATATAGGCATAGCCAATGCGCTTGGCAAGAGCCTTGGCCATTGTGCTCTTGCCACATGACGAGTGGCCGTCGATTGCTATTGTGATGCGTTTCTTTTCCATAATGCGCGTTTTGTTTTTGTGGTGTTTCTTATTTCAACCACAAAGGTAACAATTATTTCTATTATCTCACGCAATTAATGTGACAAAAAAAACGCCGTTTCATTGCAATGAAACCGCGATGCAGGTGATAACGTTAGAACTGAAAACTGATAACTATCTACAGCCTGAAAGCAATGGGCAGCACGCAACGCACGTTAACCTTGGTGTTGTCGATGCGGCCAACGCTCCAGCGTGGCATCTTGCTGATCACGCGCAATGCTTCGCGGTCGAGAGTGTCATCACCCGAGCTGCGAATCACCTGAATGTTGAACAACTTGCCGTCGGTGCCCACAATGAAACTGCACAGCACGCGACCTTGAATGTGCTTGTGATAGGCGTGATAGGGATATTCGCGAGTCTCATTAATGAAGTTTATCATGCCGCGCTCGCCACCGGGAAACTGCGGGCGAACGTCAACGCTTTCATATTCATACACCACCATGTTGTAGCCCTGCCTATTAGGTGACAGGGGGTTGACGGTGGTAACATCGCGCAGTTGAGCACTGGCTCCCATTGCGGTGGCCAGCAGCAGTGCGGTTGTGAATATGAGACGTAGAATATTCATCACTTAGTTAATAATGGTCGCTTTTTACTAATAGTTAAGCTGTTGCATTTGTGACACTTTTAAGTGCTTTCTGCGCTATTTTCATTGCAAATATAAGTGTGATTTTCTAAAAAACAATAGTTTACAATGTCCATTTTGGTAATGATTAATAAGGTTTTATTTTTTTTTACAAATAAAGGGGGGCAAGTAGCCTTCTTGTAAAAAAAATTAAACAAATTGTGCTTTATAAGCCTCCCTGTAATACTATTAAACCATTTTTATCGTTATAAATAAAATAACTAAGAAAAACTCAATGCACAGCATTTTTCGAAATATATTACCGGCAGCACTGGTGGCTATAGCTGCTGTGGCTGCGGCACAAGATGGCACCACGGCCTATCAGTTTCTCGACGTGCCTGTTTCCACCCATGTCTATGCGCTGGGTGGGCACAACCTCACTATCATTGACGACGACATTAATCTTGTGGAGCAAAACCCGGCATTGCTGGGCAAGGAATTTGACCATCAAGTGGGATTGAACTACATGCGATACATTGGCGGCACCAATTTCATGGGAGCGCGCTATGGACAAGGTGTTGGCGCACATGGGGCTGCCGGCATTGGCATTCAATACTACGGCTATGGCAAGATGAATGCAGCCGACGCCAGCGGTGTCGTCACTGGAACATTCAATGCCAGCGACCTGGCTGTTACCCTGACCTATTCGCACGACATTTCCGACAACCTGCGTGGAGGCATCAGTCTCAAGTACATCCACTCCAGCTACGAGACCTACTCGGCCGGAGCCATAGGAGTAGACCTGGGTATCAACTACTATAATCCCGATAAGGACTTGTCACTCTCATTTGTCGCAAAGAATCTGGGAGGACAGGTCAAGAAGTTCAGCGACCGTCGCGATAAGTTGCCATGGGACTTGCAGCTGGGTTTCTCCAAGGGACTGGGCTCAACACCATTCCGCATCTCGGTCACTGCATTCAATTTAACCAAGTGGAAACTGCCCTATTACGAGCCAGCCGACAAGAGCAATGCCACCAGCGACTTGGTCAAGAAGGACAAGTTCGCAAGCAACCTCTTCCGCCACTTGGTGTTTGGTCTGGAGTATCTGCCCACCGAACGCATCTACATCGCTGCGGGCTACAACTACAAGACCCGCACCGACATGTCGACCTACAAGCGCAACTTCCTCTCAGGCTTCTCCATCGGAGGCGGCATGAGGGTTAAGGCTCTGGGATTTGGCGTGGCATTTGCTCAGCCCCACACAGGAGCCACTACATTCATGTTCAACCTCACCACTTCAATTGGTGAGCTCATGCGATGAGTCTCTAATCGTTTACTATATTTTTGGTTATGATGGGATTACCATTCTCATCAAGCAAGGGTGTTAATCCTCCGGCATTTCTCGCTTGGGCAAAAAGATAGTTTACACCGGTCAAGGTGTCAACAATAATGGCTGTTTCTTTAAAGATTCCACCTTCGGATTCAAGCCATACGAAACGTTTGATTCTTTTCATGATTTTTGGAATGAGATTATATTAGGTGTGTGTTATTTTTTCTTAGCAATGCACCATTTTGTCTTGATTTTCCTGTAGAAATATATCCACACCAGTGGCACAGCGGTGCCCACAATGGCATAGAGAACCCAGAAAAGGTCGGTCTTGCTGTTGTGATGAATTACCATGTGGCATCCTATCTGCCCCCAGTCCAGCCCATAGTACATTATCTTCAACGCCGACACCAGTTTGAACGAGATGATGTGGAAAATAAACACATAGAGCGTGTTGTCGCCACAGTACACAAGCACTCGCTTCAACCAGTTGTCGTGCTTGTCAACACATGTGGAGATGTTGTGCACCATCATGAAGCCAATGCAGCCTGTCAACGGAATGGTGGCAACGTCGCGGAGGTTCATGTTGAGTATTAATCCATGGCAGTGAATGAAGCATCCACCCAGTATTATCCCTGCATATAGCAGTGTCAATGTCCAGTGCTTGGGAATGCGATGTTCATGACGGCGGTAGAGCGCCCCCATTGCAAAGAAGAACACTCCCCACGTGTCGCGAATGCCACCCTGAACCAGTGTCACTATTTTCAAGTTGTTGGCAACCTTAAACCAGGCGAAACCTAGTGCTATCAATGCGATGGCAACAAGCGTGCCATTGTCGCCAAGACACTTGTGCTTGCCATTCAATAGCAGGTAGAGCACCAAGAACACGATACTGGCCACAAGCAATGCCCTGAAGAACCAGAAGGCACCAGCCAGAAACTCGTCGTAGCCACCCATCGAGAACACGATGTTGACAAGCCGTTGAGCGGCATCGTGCCACGTGTAGGGGTGGGTCACTCCGTTCTCCCAGTTGCCGTACTGCTCATTGAGGATTCCAATTTTGAACATCAAGTTGTGAATGAGCAGGAAGAACACGCTCCACTTCACAAATGGCACATAGAGCCCCTTGAAACGCTTCTTGACAAACAGCCATGGGTCGTCGGCATATTTCTTACTAAAGAAATAACCCGCCGCAATGAAGAAAAGCGGCATGTGAAACAAGTAGATGAAATTGATGACAATGCCAGGACCCTCGGCATGACCGGCACACATGAGGATGATGGCAATGCCCTTGGCTATAGAAAGACTGGTGTTGCGCATTTTTTACTTAACAAGGCGACTAGGTAGTGATTATATTAAATTAGCGAAATTTGTGTGGCTCGTCGATAGTAAAGTTGCCGCCTGGAGGGCGGAAATTGAGGGAGGTTCGGTTCGCTGTCCCGCACACTGTGCATGCGGCACGACTTATGCTGCTCACTCCCTCGAACTAAGGGTTAAAGCCCGGCAAGTTTCGCTAAAATTATTCTTTTTTAAAATTTTATATTTTTATTTTTAGCGCCATCGGCGCACTAATTCTATATAAAATAGGCTGCGATTGAGAAAGAAATTCAAGCAAACTTGAGCTTCTTTCATCTTGCACAAATTTTCCACGCGGCAGCGTGGCACCTCTCCCAGTGTAGATTAGCCAATGTCTTTAGCCTATTCAGGCTGGAAATTGATCGGCAAAGTGTAGAGTGTGCGCACTGGAGCATGGTCCTCGTTGTAACCGGGCACGAAACGCTTCATTTTTTTAACCACCCTAACGGCTTCCTTATCGAGTAGCGGGTGAACGCTCTTGAGCACCTGAACGTTGCTCACCGAGCCGTCTTTCTCTACTATAAACTGCAATATCACACGTCCTTTCAAGCCTTGCTCGCGAGCTTTGTCGGGGTAGTTGATGTTCTCGCTCAAGAACTTCACAAGTCCGTCATTGCCGCCTGGATACTCGGGTGGGTACTTCGATATTTCTAGATTCTCGCCCTCGCTTTGCAAGTAATCGTAACCATAGGGGGCGGGCTCCACTATTGTGGTCTTTGCTTTTTTATTGCGCGATTTCTTGCGTTTTGCCTTAGCGTCGGCATTGATACCGGTCATCGCAACAGCGATAATCAGCAATAATGTTAAAATGCGGTTCATGTTCTGTTTATAGTTTTGTTAATGTTGTTGGTGAGTTAAAAATTAACCGTTGTGCTTAATATATCTCGTCATCGCCGGCTTGGTCAATCTCGGCTTGAGTAATCTTCTTGTGGTCCATCTTGTGCCACACCCATGCGATATAGCCCAGCACAAATGGAACAAGCAGTGATACATAGCTCATGGTGCGCAGTGTGAACTCACTCGACGAGCTGTTGGCAAGCATGAGCGAACTTTGCACATCAAGCAACGAAGGGTAGTAGGCGGTGTGGTTATAACCCAGGACCCAGAAGAGACTCATCACCACCAGTATCGCGCCAATTCCCGCAAGCCAGATTCCTGAGCGGAACTTGGGTTTGAGCAAGCTTTTGATTATGCCTGTGAGCACGAGGTCTACCCCTATGAGCAGGATGGCCAGCGCCCACCACAGGTCGATGTAATTGTTGAGGTATTTATACTCGCTCCACATGGCATTGCCACCAGCATCAATCTCCACACCTCGTGAGGTGAGAATCACGGCACAGGTGCTTAGGAATAGAACAACAAAGATGATTGCATTCACCAGCAACATGCGGTGCTGGATTTTCTGAACTTCTTCATCATCAATGTTGTTGATGAAATAGAGCGAAGCTAGCGTGCGTGCCAGGAAATAGACCATGAAACCAAAGAGCAGATTTTTCCACGACGCTATCGCCTCAAGTCCATGAAGTGGGCCCCAGCGAGAGATGGTGGCGGCTTGTACGTCAAGAATGTTTTCCTTACCCACGGTGAACTCGGCACCAAAGAACATGCCCGCAACAGCCACGCCCAGCAGCACCGGTCCCACTACGCCGTTGATGTGCAACAACGCGTCATAGAAGCGTGTTCCATACACGTTGCCGTGCTTGGTGCGGTACTCGTAGGCAACAGCTTGAATCACAAAGCTGAAGAGGATGAATATCCACAGCCAGTAGGCTCCGCCAAAACTTGTGCTATAGAACAGCGGGAACGAAGCGAAGAAAGCCCCGCCAAAGGTTACCAGAGTAGTAAACGTCAATTCCCACTTGCGTCCCAGCGAATTCACCAGCAGTGGTCGCTTGGCACGGGGTGTGTTGGCAAGCATCGACTGGCCGCCTTGCACAAAGAGCATGAACACTAGCAGTGCGCCCAGCACCGACATTATCAGCCACCAGTAGTTTTGTAACATTTCGTGTGTCATAACTGTGTCCTCCTCTTTTTTTATTTTTTCTCAACAACGTTGAGGTCGGTTTGTGATTTCTTTGAAATTTGCTTGCAAATGATGCTCACGTCGGCAATGAGCAGTGCGGTGAACACCACTGCAAAAATCCAGAAGGTGGTCTGAACATACCCGGCGCTTAGGTCGCTGATGGCAACTTTGTTGGGCATCAGGTCCTGAATGGTCCACGGCTGTCGGCCCACCTCGGCAACAATCCAGCCACTCATCGAGCACAAGTAGGTGAGAGGAATGGTAATGATGGCAAGCCAGTAGAGTGCTTTCTTAAGCTTGGTTTTCTCGGGTACCCACTTTGGCTTGTTGAGTAGAGCCAGCAACACTACGAAGAAGAGCATCAGATAGCCGCCCACAGTCACCATGAAGTGGAAAGAGTAGAACGTGAGGGGCACATTGGGCACGGCTTCCTTTGGATCGTCAAGATAGGCATAGCCCAGATACTGGAAGTTGTCGTCAATAACTTGCTTGTGTTCTTGCAAAGCTGCCGAGTCGCCGATTTTAAGGGCTGCATTATATTGTGCGAGTGCGCTTTTGGCGGCTTTGCCATGTGCCATGCGCTGGGCATAGGACATGGTGTTCATGCTATTGCCCTGCAAGTCTTGCGACTTGCCGGCGATGATATCCTCGATGCCTGGTACAAAGGCGTTGAAATTGTGGGTAGCAAGAAATGCCAGGCCGTGAGGAATGGAGATGTCGAATAGATAGGGCTCCTCATTATTGCCCACTTCCTTGGCTGGATTAAGGATGCCAAAGGCCACGATGGGTTGCCCGGATTCACCTTTGTATAGACCTTCCATGGCTGCGAGCTTCATGGGCTGCTTTTCAGCAACGACAACAGCCGAGGTGTCGCCGCTGATGCTCGTGAGAACGATGCCAATGAGGCCAACCCAGCCGCCCACCTTCAGGCTGCGCATGCAGTGGTCGCGGTTACGCCCTTTAAGCAGCATCCAGCCGCACACGCCCACAACGAACGCTCCGCCCAGAGCCCAGCAGCTGGTCACGGTGTGGAACACCTTGGCCATTGCCATAGGCGAGAAAGCAACTGCCCAAAAGTCGGTCATCTCGTTGCGCATGGTCTCGGGGTTAAATGTCACGCCGGTGGGGTATTGCATCCACGCGTTGGCGACTAATATCCACAAGGCCGAGATTGCGGCGCCCAGAGCCGTGAGCCAAGTCGAAGCCAGGTGGAAGCCGGGTGAAACCTTTTTCCACCCGAAGAACATCACGGCTATGAAAGTTGATTCCATGAAGAAGGCCAGGATGCCCTCGATGGCAAGCGGAGCGCCAAAAATGTCGCCCACAAACCAGCTGTAGTTCGACCAGTTAGTGCCAAACTCAAATTCCAGGATGATACCCGTTGCCACGCCAATGGCGAAGTTCACGCCGAAGAGCGTCATCCAGAACTTGGTTGTCGCCAGCCATTTCTCATCGCGAGTGCGGTAATAGATAGTTTCCATTACACCTATTATCAGGCCTAGGCCCAGCGTGAGCGGCACAAAGAGCCAATGATAGCATGCCGTGAGCGCAAATTGAGCCCTCGACCAGTCTACTACGTTCATTAATAGTTCGTTCATAAGTAATTAGTTATTATAGTGGTTATTTCTTGGATTTCTTAATGTTGCATTTTCTTATTCTTGACTTTCAATGAGTTGCTGTCGCACATATTGTGCTTTGCCCTCGTCGGTGTCGCTCTTGGAAGAGAGGAAATTGGGGAAGAAAAGAATCTTTATTACCACAAAGAAAATAAAGAGCTTGATGCCGATGATGAGCCACAGCGTGCGGCCTATTGTCATCGACCTGAAACCGTCGACATAGAGGTCAAGTGTCCTGGCCCAAAATCCACGTTTGGCATTTGATGATTGCAATGCGTCATTATTTTCCATTGATAAATCTTTTAAATTGCCAAATATAAAGTATTTGAGACAATAAAACAAGAAAAATGGAGGAATTGTGGCGATAATAATGAAAATATGAGTATTTTTGCCGGGTAAAATATGAAGAAACTATTCAACACACTACAGTTGTGGCTGCTGGCGACAGTGATTGTCTCGTGCAGCGCCACTAGTCCAAGCGACATCAATGGCGAGTTATTGCCCACACCGCCTGCTTATGCCGACACCAGCCAGTGGTATATCGCCAGCCGTGGTGCCGATGTCGACTTGTTCTATATAATCTCAACCGAGACAGGTGATTACAAGCAGCCCGGTGGTAATGATGTGTACCACTGGGCCGACACGCGCAATGCCGCTTGCCGCACTCCCATGATGGCCGAGATGAAGGGTGTTGACGAGCTGCTCAGCGGCACCCTCAATTTCTACTCTCCCTTTTATCGCCAATGCACACTGGAGTCATTTGTCCATGACAGCATCGCTGCGCGACGCATGCCTGTGGCTGTCGACGATGTTAAGCGGGCTTTCACTCACTATCTCAATCATTATAACCACGGCCGTCCATTTGTTATAGCCGGTTTCAGCCAGGGAGCGATGATTGTGCTCCAGTTGTTGCAAAGCATGCCCGTCGATGTGTATCGTCGCATGGTGGCGGCCTATGTGATTGGGGCCAGCATCTCGCGGCACGATCTTGCGGCTACGCCATTGCTGGTGCCAGCTCAGGGTGCTACCGACACTGGCGTGACCATCTGCTACAACTCGGCTCGCGATGCCTCGTGCGCCATGTGGCCGCCAAGCGCTGTGGCCATCAACCCCGTGAACTGGCGCACCGATGCCACGCCGGCAACCCTCGCCACCGAGCCATCGCCGTTAATCCCGCTCGACCAGCAATCTCAGGACAATCTCACCGTTACTCTCAATCAGCAACTTGGGTTATTGCTGGTGCAGGGCTACACCGGCACCGACTATGTGATACCGCTCATAGGCAAGGAAGGTAATTATCACTCACGCGAGATTTGGCTTTATCGGCACTCGTTGCGCGAAAATATCGACCTGCGTTCACGCCTATTTCTGGAAAAAAATAAGTAAGTGTAATCCAATTCCTCTTTATTTCGCAATATTTCCAATGAAAGTTGAAGAAATTAAACCCTACAACACCACTGGCGACAAGGCCAAGCAGGTGCGAGACATGTTTGACAACATCGCTCCGGCCTATGATTTCATGAACCGAGCCATGACTCTTGGCATCGACCGCTGGTGGAGGCGAGTGGCTGTGAATATGGTCAAGCAAGCCAAGCCTCAGCGCATACTTGATGTGGCGACGGGCACGGGCGACTTTGCCATTGGGCTCTACAACCGCGTGAAACCGCGGCAGGTGGTGGGAATCGACCTGTCGCAGGGAATGCTTGATGTGGCAAAGCAAAAGATTGACGAGCGTGGCCTTAGCGGCGCAATCATGCTCCGGCAGGCCGATTGCCTCGACTTGCCTTTTGACGATGGGGAATTTGGCGCTGTCACTGTTGCATTTGGTGTGCGCAACTTTGAGCACTTGCTGCAAGGCTACAAGCAGATGCACCGTGTGCTTGAGCCGGGTGGAATGTTGTGTGTGATAGAACTTTCAACGCCTCGCAACCCGGTGGTGCGCTGGTTCTATGACCTTTACACCCTTCACATTATTCCGTGGGTGGGCGCGCTGAAATCGCACGACAATAGCGCTTATCGCTACTTGCCGCTCAGCATAGCTGCTGTGCCACAGGGCGATGACATGCTGGCTATTATGCGCCAGGCCGGCTTCGGCAACTGCCAAGTGCGCCGCCTCACCTTGGGTACTTGTTCAATCTACACTGCCGTTAAGGAATAACGGCAATGCATGTGGCTAAGATTTGTAAATAGCCGGCAACCATGGCTTGCCACGGTTGCCGATTCCTCATTTGTTATATTGCCAGGTGGCTGAGGGTGTCGAGTAGGTGGCGGTCGATTGGTTTCTCGTTCTTGATAGCCTTGTTGAATGGCACGTAGACCATTTTTTCATCGTCGTCACCAATCATCACGTTGCGCTGACCCTCGACAAGTGCGTCGATGGCGGCCGCTCCCATGCGTGAGGCAAGGATGCGGTCTTGAGCAGTGGGCGAGCCTCCACGCTGCAGGTGGCCCAGGATGGTGACGCGCACGTCATATTGCGGATACTCGTTGCGCACGCGGTCGGCGAGACCCATGGCACCGCCGGTGATGGGGCTCTCGGCAACAAGCACTATCGACGACTTCTTGGTAGTGCGGAAACCGTGCTCAATGAGTTGTGCAAGCTGGTCTTTCTCGATTGAAATCTCAGGGATGATGGCTGCCTCGGCACCGCCTGCTATGGCTCCGTTGAGGGCAAGAAAACCGGCGTTGTGTCCCATTACCTCGATAAAGAACAAGCGCTCGTGGCTGTTGGCAGTGTCGCGTATGCGGTCAACGCACCACATGATGGTGTTCAACGCGGTGTCGTAGCCAATGGTGTGGTCGGTGCCATAGAGGTCGTTGTCGATAGTGCCGGGAATGCCCACGATGGGCACATCGTGCTCGGTGGCAAACTCCCTGGCTCCGGTCAACGTGCCGTCGCCGCCAATCACCACCAGTGCGTCAATTCCCTGTTGGCACATGTTCTCGTAGGCCTTTTGCCGTCCTTCTTGGGTCTTGAACTCATCGCATCGTGCAGTGCGCAAAATGGTGCCGCCGCGGTGAATGATGTTAGACACGTCTTGCGCCCTGAAGTCAACAATCTCATTCTCCACCAAGCCGCGATAGCCGCGGTAGATGCCTTTCACATTAAAGCCGTTGAAGATTGCCGCGCGAGTCACAGCGCGCAAAGCTGCGTTCATCCCGGGTGCGTCGCCTCCCGAGGTGAGCACGCCAATTGTCTTAATCTTTGCCATAATTCTTTATATTATTTTCGACGTTATTACAAATGAAATATTATTATTTTTCTGACATAAGAACATAAGGGTTCACTAAGATACAAAAAAAACAATATTTTGCATGAATCTTGGTTATGACTTCTTGGGTTTATAAACCCGATATTTGCGCTTTATTTGTGTTTTTTCGGGGTTGCCGAAGCTCGAAAGCCAATAATTTATGTTCTTTTTACTCTTCTTCGAGGCCGGCTTGGAGCAAGGCGTCATGGCGCTCGTAGGCCTCAACGATGCGTTGCACCAGCTGGTGGCGCACGATGTCCTTCTTGCCAAACTCAATCTTGCCTATTCCCTTCACGCCGTCAAGCACACGCAGTGCTTGTATGAGTCCCGAGCGCACGCTGCGCGGCAGGTCAATCTGCGTGGTGTCGCCAGTTATCACCATCTTTGACCCCATGCCCAGTCGCGTGAGGAACATCTTGATTTGGTGAGTGGTGGTGTTCTGCGCCTCGTCGAGCACAATGATGGCGTCGTTGAGCGTGCGGCCGCGCATGAAGGCCAGTGGAGCAATTTGTATCACATTGCCGTCCATGTATTCCTTGAGTTTGGCACCAGGAATCATGTCTTCAAGTGCGTCGTAGAGTGGTTGCAGATAGGGGTCGATCTTGTCGCGCATGTCACCGGGCAGGAAGCCCAGTTTCTCACCGGCTTCCACTGCCGGGCGCGACAGGATTATCTTGCGCACCTCGCGGTTCTTGAGCGCGCGCACCGCCAGTGCCACAGCCAGATAGGTCTTGCCGGTGCCGGCAGGGCCCAGCGCGAAGGTCAAATCGTTCTCGTTGAAAGTCTTCACCATGAGCTGCTGGTTAGGGGTGCGCCCCTTGATGGGCTTGCCGTTCACGCCGTAGATTATCACATCGTCCATCTTGAGTTCCTTGGGAGGAAGGCCCTTGATGGTGTCGAGGATAACGTCCTCGGGCAGGGTGTTATAGGTTGCGCAGTATTCCTCAAGCTGCTTGATGTCGTGCTCGAATTTCTCGGTTTCCTGCTCGTCGCCTATCACAGTAATCACCTGTCCACGCGCCGCCATGCGAAGCTTGGGAAACAGGTTGCGTATCAACTGAATGTTGCTGTTGTTAACCCCATAGAACACAACAGGGTCAACGGTGTCGATAATAATGTGACGTTCTATCATTAACTATTTGTGCTTTTTCGTGACAAAATTAATATATTATTTCCTTTACTGCAACACCAACTTGTTTTTTTTGGACAGAAGAACAAAAGAATTCATAAGAAACATAAGCCTTTTTAGTTCTGTCATACTATAGACTTATGTTCTTTTGTCAAAAAAACAAGGATATTGCGTTCTCCTTTTTTAAAAATTCATCGAATCGCTTACTATTTTCTACCAATACTCCTTTTTTTTCTTCAGAATTATTACAAAAATATTGCACGCTATATTAAAAATGCATAAATTTGCAGTTTGATAATAACACAGTTTTACCAAAACCAAACAAAAGTTTAACTAAATAACCAAATTTATGAGAAAAACCTTACTATTTTTCCTTGTCGCTATCTTCGCGACATCGATAGCCTTTGCCGACGACGTAAGCAAACTATCGATTTCCACACAGATGTTCCTGGATAAACTCAATGGAAACATCAAAGAGGATACCGAGAATATCCGACAAGCTAAAGCTAGAGGACTTACTCCTGTAGCAGGCTCGTTTGAGGCTGCCGAGAAGGAAAGTAAGTTTGTGGCCGACCCCATTGTGAAAGACGGGCAAACATTTATGTCGGCTTTTGTGCGATTAGAAAATCCTGCTGCAATCTCTAAATTAGAGAGCCTAGGTGTTGAAATTGAAGAAATTTTCCTTGACGGAAAACTTGTTACAGCGCTAATACCCGTCGACAAGATTGAAGAGGTGGCAGCCATTGCCGATGTAAACCGTGTGAATGCTGCCACAATGATGCGCAAGTCTACCAATACTGCGCGCCAGCGTACCAACGTAGACGACGTGCTCACCTACAGCGCCGATGCCCAGAGTGCCGGCCTGCCCAGCTCATTTGATGGCTCGGGCGTGGTGCTTGGTGTAATCGACACCGGTATTGACTTCAACCACATCGCCTTTAAGGATGCCAGTGGCAACAGCCGAATCAAGCAGGCCTATGTATATAACGGTAGCACGGCGAGTACCTACACCGGGTCAAGCATAACAAGTACGCTTACCGATGACAAAAGTGAGGATCATGGCACGCACACCAGCTCCACTGCCGGTGGCTCGAGTGTGAAAGTGAGTGGAACAACAGTGACGGTGACCAACGACCACAGTAGCGCTACCTATGGCGGTATGGCTCCCGGTTCTGACCTTTATTTGGCAGGTATAAAAGATTTAAATGATACCTATCTAGCCAATGCCATAAATAATATGTGTACCTATGCTGACCAGCAAGGCAAGCCACTTGTGGTGAGCAACAGCTGGGGCTCTCAGTTTGGACCACATGACGGCACTGGCGACGTTGCCGACATCTATAACTCGCTCTTTGGCGACAATCACCCTAACCGCGTGGCTCTCTTCGCTGCCAGTAACGATGGCGGCGCGTCACCGGCCTCGGAAGCTGGCGGTTACCATGTGAAAGGCACTTCGAGCAGCGCCAGCCCGCTTGGCTCAATCCTGCGTTGCCATTATTATAGTGACACCGACAACGGCTTCTACTATAACGGCATTGTGACTAACGCTTGGTTCCGCTCCACAGTGAGCAATGTGACAGTAAAGGTGCTGGTGCTCAACAGTAGCACAGGTGCCAAGGTTGCCGAGACCACTGTGACACCAACCACAAGCGGTGCTTCGGTTTCAGGCCTTAGCTCTTATTATAGTGGTAACCTATATGCCTATAAGGACTACATTTCGGCCAACGGCAAAACTCAGGTGATGCTTTATACAAATGGATTCGAGTCAAGGAGTTACACAAGCAGCTACCAAAGCAACTACACTCTGGCAATCCAGATTTATCCTACCAATGGCAGTGCCACACTCGATATGTGGGGTGGTAATGGCGGCTACTTTACAAGTCACCTGTCGACCAACGGTTACTCCTGGACCAGCGGAACCGATGATGGCTGTTACAGCGACGAGGCAACGATTGCTAACGTTATCTCGATTGGCGCCTATGCCACGAAGAATGGCGGTATGAACACCGACTACACAATTGGTGACATTGCCTACTTCTCGAGCTGGGGAACAACTTCAACCAGTCTTACTGGTGAGGCTTATCCCTGGATTACCGCTCCCGGTGCCCGCATTATTGCCGCTGTGAACCACAATCACACCGCCTCGGTCGATAGTTACAGCTATTATGGAAGCAACTTTAATGGCGACCTTGTGGTTAATAGCAGCACCAACCCTTACGCTTACATGGAGGGCACCTCGATGGCTACTCCAACCGCTGCCGGTATCGTGGCACTGTGGCTGCAGGCTTCGATGAGCGACAATGCAAAGAGTGAGTACAAGAATAGTCTAACCGTAAGCAAGGTTAAGCAAATTATGGCTCAGACGGCCATCCACGACAGCTACACCGACACCGGTGCTAATGCCGACCACTTTGGCAATGGCAAGATTGACGCCCTAGCAGGTATTGCCGAGATTCTTGACAACAACTCACCAACTATCACTGCCAATCCCACAAGCGTTGCCTTTGGTGACCAAGTGGCTGGTGGAACCTACACCAAGACGTTTACCGTCACTGGTGCCAACCTTGAAGGCAGCATCACGCTCGCCAAGAGCGGGTCGAGTGCATTCACCATCGACAAGACAAGCGTGACCAAGGCAACTGCCGAGGGCAATGGTGCTACAGTCACCGTTACCTTCAAGCCAACTGCTGGCACTACAGCCAACTACACCGGCACCGTGACTCTCACCAGCAGCAATGCCTCGAGCGTGACAGTTTCGCTCACCGGTAAGGGTGTTTACACCGCCCCGGCAATCACCGCTAGCCCCACTAGCCTGAGCTTCACCGGCAACAGTGGCACCACCTACACCAAGACCGTGACTGTAACCGGTACTAACTTGCAAGACAATATCACCGCTGAAATCCAGAACGATGCCAACGGCTTCTACAGCGTGTCGCCCACAACAATCAACAATAGCAACGGCTCGGCATCACGCACCGTTACCGTGACATGGGCACCCACCGCCGGTGGCACATCGACTGCCAATCTCGTGCTCACTACCACAGGAACCGGCGCAAGCAGCGTGACAGTGCCCATCACAGGTACAGCACAAGGCCCCACAATCACCGCCAACCCAACATCGGTGACCTTTACCGGTGCCTATGCTACTCGCACCTACACTCAGGTTGTGACCGTGACCGGTACGAACCTGACGCAGAACATCACTGCGGCGATTAGCGGAGCCAATGTTTACAGCATCGACAATACTTCGCTCACCAAGACCGGTGGCACAATCACTGTGACCTACGCTCCAACAGCAGCAGGCACTACTAATGCCACCCTCACCCTGAGCAGCACCGGCGCCAGCTCGGTAACCGTGCCCATCACCGGCACAGCACAAGCCGCAACGCCAACGCTGGTTGTAAGTCCCGCATCGCTCACTTTCTCGACCGACCTTGAGAACAGCCAGCAGCAGACCTTTGCCGTGACAGGTCGCTTCATTGGCGAGACCGTGAATGTGGCTCTCACCGATGCCAGCGGCGTCTTCACCGTGAGCCCCACAAGCATTGCGGCAGCCAGCATCAGCGAGGACACACCGGTGAATGTAACCGTTACCTTCCAGAGTGCAACAGCCGGCACTTATAACGGCGCCATTACTCTCACCTGCCAGGGTGCCGAGAGTAAGACCGTGACCCTTAACGCCACAGCCAACGACGGCGGCACAGCCAGCGACAACTACCTCGACATCGCCAAGTATGCCACAATCGACGAGGCCGGTGCTACAGTTAGTGGCATGAGTAGTATCTACAAATATACTGAGTATAGTGACGAAGCCTGCGCATGGCTCACCGTTTCCAACTATGGCGCTATGCAAGCCGATGATAACCAGAACTGGTATTCTATCGGTTCTCTCAGGTCGTATAGCAATAATTGGGATGCAAGCGACGTGTTCCTCGGAGATGATGCCTACTTTGGCAGTGCCTCAAGCTACTCAATCTATGGCTCTGGCAATCAAGACTTCTATGTTACTAATTGCACCCAGGTTAAAGCCCTTGTTAAATATGGCAGTAGTTCAAAGGCCACATTGAATGTTTATGAATGCACAGTCGGTGACAATGGCTCTGTTACAGCTGGAACAACAGCAGTTGATACTCAACAAGGTGGAGCAAGTGGAACCGCAGTTGTTACTTCGTCAACTCTTGATGCTACAAAGGTTTATCTGGTTAGATTGACAGGTGGCACTTACTATCCTGACTTCCTTGAGATAGGCTTCCAGACGCCGCTGAATACTCCTACGCTGACAGCTTCGCCCACCGGTATCGACTTTATTGCTGAACCAGGGCAGACAATCACCGAGACTGTGACTGTGACAGGTGCTCGTCTCACTGATGACGTGACGGTGACTCTCACCGACGAAAACGGAGTTTACACTCTCGATAAGAGCAGTATCAGTATTGCCGAGGCCACTGCCGGAGCAACAGTTACCGTTACATTTAACGCTCCACAGCAGATGGGCTCTTATCGCGGACAAGTTACCTTTACCAGTGGTAGTGCCAGCGCAAAGACCATATTCTACGGTGCCGTAGGTGAGAAGGGTAGTGCTTACAGCAACTATCTCGATATTGCCAAGTATTCAACAATCGCTACCGGCAATTGGTACACTAGTGTCTTTGCCAATGCCTACAAGTGGACTGAATATGAGGACGACCAGTGCGCATGGCTTACAGTGCCAGCCGCATTGCCCTACTATGCTTGGAACTTTAATGATCAAAACTGGTGTGGCGTTTCTAGCATTGCAAGTGGCGGCTGGTATGGCCACCAGTGGACCGCTACCGATGTGTTCCAAGGCTATGAATACTTCAAGGGCACATTTGAGGATGAAACCGACACCTATGCCCACATGATGGGTCCGAATGTGTCGTCGGATGCTATTTCAACCAACACTTCTATGTTCTATGGCATTTACCAAGTGACCAACTGCACGCAGGTTAAGGCTCTGTGTTATAATAATGGCACTGCAACTAGGTATCCTGCATTCATCCAGATTTATGAGATGACCGAGAATGCTGATGGCTCACTGACACGAAGTGAGACTAGCACCGACTATCAGTCTGGCACCACAAGTGGTTCGGCAGTCACAATGACCAGTGCCGAGCTTGATGCAAGTAAAATTTACTTCGTGGCAGTGGGTGGCTATCGAGGATTTACCTACGAGGTCGCCTTCAAGACACCGCTTGTTACCACCGAGGCTACCCTCGCTGAGATTGAAAAAAGTGGTTCTGTGGGACAGAAGTATAAGGTGACCGACCAGTTGTTGGCCGTTCGCAGCTTTGTTGATGGCGATGATGTGCTACTATGGTGTAAGGACGACAACAAGTCGATTGCCGCTACCAGCAACGACAACAATTACCTTGATTACATGCAAGTTCAGTATGCCGCCGCCCACAATGGTGCTGCCGCTCCTGAGTCATGGGATCAGAGCAACTGGGTTGTTCTCAGGTTTGTCGCTCCAGGTAGTAACAACATCCAGAGCATCATGGGTGCTGTTGGTCACTACCTCAATCCATCAAGCATCACCGGCACCTACACCGATGCTGTTAACTACACCATTACAATGCCTAGTGGCGAGGGGCTTGCCACCGATGCCATTGGCGCCGAGAAGACCTATGTGGAGAACTTCTATTGTACCGCCAACTTCCTGACCGCTAACCATAATGGTAATGCCACCGGTAACACTCCCGGCACTACCGACATGCACTACTTCTTCGTTAATCCCAAGATTCAAGAGGTGTGCGAGATTTCGTTTGCTGTATGGAATGGCGAGTTCTTTGTTGCTCCCGAGTCTGAAGGCAACAGCAACGATAGCCGCATAAATGGTGCCTTTAACGTATCGTGGGACTACAACGACACTCCTGGAGCTGTTGATAACCTCTCTACCGAGGAATGCTACAAGTTTATTGGTGTGGTACAGAAACCCGTCAACAAGACAAGTGCTGTTAGCATCAAGTCGCCGGCTAGTGGTATGGAACCCGATGGAACCTATGTTGTTTATCCATTAAACCTCAACCCGTCAAGCCCCGACAACATCGTCACCGCTATCCATGGCATTTACACCGATGGTTACCGTGAGGTGGTTGGTGTTGAGTATGTGAATGCTGTTGGTGTGGTCAGCGACCGTCCGTTCCAGGGCGTGAACATTGTTGTGACTCGCTACAGCGATGGCAGCCACACTGTTAAGAAGATTGTGAAGTAACAATCCCTTTCCTCCATAATTGCAAGAGCCGCGTTCCCGAGCACAAGGGACGCGGCTCTTGATATTTCTCCACTGGGTACCAATATATTTGCCTGCAATCTTTATTTGTGTGAGAAAGCACAGTGAGGAGCTGTGTTTTTTTAACCTTGCCGCGGTGGTTGGCGTGAAATATTTTTGCGCGAAAAAACCGTACCTATCATGAAAAACATTATTCACACCGGAATCCGTGAGCTTCACAATGGCGAGAGTGCAGTGGCTGGTAGTGCCAGCGAGTTGATTAACATGCGTGAGCGCGAGCAAGCGCTTGAAGTGGTGGGTGTGCCGCGGAAGATGGCGCAGCTGCATGAGGGTGACCGGGTGCTGCTCGTTGATGACGACCGCACCCTGTTGCTGCGCGATGGCAACGTAGTGCTGGACGACACTGTGGTGCTTGAACCCGGTTGCTCCGTCTACAGTGCCCACAGGGTTGGCGAGTTGCTAGTAGTTGTCACCGAGCAAGGTAACGAACTGCTGCTGCGCACCTCCACAGGCTACACCCGTCTTAACCTCGCCGACGCGATTCCACAAGTTCACCTGGCCGCTGTGGAGTCGACAACCCACACCATTGACGTGGGCGACTACGAGTTTGCTACCCCCTACACCGCCTGGCAGGCACCATTGTCGGGCGCCGATGTCGATTCCCTGTCGCGTATTGTGCGCAATGGTGTGACCTCGATGGCCGGCGCAGCAGCCCGGCAAGGACGATTCACGGGAGTTATGCTAGCGCGCTATGGCGTGCGCCTGTGGGACGATAGTTACCTGTGGCTTTCCCAACCCGTGATGGTGGGCCATCACCTTGCCGGCGGCATTCATCGCTCCAGTGCCCAGGTCTACACAGCCGGTGGCAGTTATGCCGGCGTGTCGTCGCTCACACTCTCGCTCGATAGTTATCGCTTGGGAATCACCATGGCAAGCGGGGTGGGGGAGACATGGCGACACTTGGTAAAAGCCATCGACGTGATGGTTTCCACTCAGGCCCCTGTAGTCGATGCGACTAGCATCGATTACCGCTGCTCTATCTCTACCTCGAGTGGCACGCGACGTTACATCCTGGAGCTCGGGCCGCGCCCGGTGTCGGCAAGTAGCATCACGCAGCAAGTGCTCAAAGGGGGCTGGCAAGTGGTGGCATCGACCTCGACGCTCGACGGCAGCGGATTCGACGGTGTGGGTGTCGTGGTGTCGTCTCAACAAGTGTTGCCGGGACTCTCGTGCTATGCCATTAACGCTATGATGCTGCAAGGCCGACACCTCACTGCCGACCAAGCATCGCGGGTGCTGCTAGATGCCTCAAGTCGGCAGGTGGGACGAGTGGCAATGGAGCACAACGGCCGCCTCTATCATGCTCCGCGAGTGCAACGCTTGTCATGCCCTTGGGCAGTTTTGCCCTGGCTGGCAACCGACAATATCGCTCAGGGACATGGTGCAGCTATCGTGATTGTGACGCTCAACACCCCTCAGGGCGATGCCGTGATTACCACCACGGCAACGACGGCTTTTAGTGCCACGTCGCTCAATCCGCTGATTGCTTTCCCCGATGTGCGTGCCACGCGCATTACCATCGCGGTGGGTGGCAGGAAATGGGAGGCTCCACTCTCGCCGCTCGACGGCACAGGAATGGCTGTCTACATAAATCCATCGTTGAGCAATAATGTCATGACCACCGGCACAGCCGGCACTAGCGGCAGCGACCACATCGACTTGCCATCGGGTGGCGCGCTGGTGGTGAGTGCTGTCGGTAACCCACTGGTGACGCAGTGGCGCGCGGCGGTGAGCGGCACAAGCATCATGGGGCTGGCAGCGGCATGCCGACCCATCTATTCTGGTGGATTTGGGCGTTATCCTGTGTATCTTTTCACCGACGAGGGCATCATGGCACTGCCGCAGCAAGTGAATGGAAACTTTGGCGAACCTCGTCTCATCAGTTCGCTTGTCATCGGCTCAGGCTCTACACCATGTGCCGGTGGCGATGGTGTGTGGATGGTGTCGCGGCATGGAGAACTCTGTTTTATCAAGGGCAGCACGCTCACGCGTGTAATTACCGGTGTTGATGTCACTGCACAGCTTGCATGGAACAACCGTGAGCGCGAACTGTGGATTGCATCGGCCGGCGGACAAGTGCAAGTGGTGATGCCGTCGATGGCGAGCTATCGGCGCGACCTGCAGTTGTCAAACTTATACAGCGACTCTAGGCACGCGCTGGCTGTCGACTCTTCGGGGGCTTTGCTCGACTTGAGTGACGAGCAATCGGCAGCCGCAGTCGAGGTAGCCTACTTGTCGCATCCTATCATCACCGATGTGCTCATGCGCACCAGGCCGAGGCGCATCACCTGGAACCTCTTTACCTGGCCCAACGGCAGCGGCAACGTAGCTCTAATGCTGCGAGGAGAACGCGGGTCAAGTTGTCATGGCTATATTATAAATAAGGTGACAGCAAGCGGCATCTTCGCCGCACCCTTGTCGCGTCCCATCATCATGCCTCCCACCCGCAGTGCTCGCTTTCACCTCACCGGCACTCTACCCACCGGCACCCTCTTGCTGCCCAGTATTCTTAGTTAGTGGGAGAGAGGTGAGGCGCACTACTTTGGCTAATTATAGCTGTGTTTTTCCTGCCCAAAAGTGGTGTCTCACGGCATCAAAAGGCCTGTTTGCGCTGGAAATTCATTCAAACAAAATCAGCAAATGTACAACAATATGAACAAAAAATCTTTGTTTTCTTTGTTAGATAAAAAAGCGAAACCAGCAACTGTTCCATGTTCTTATTCTTCTGTAGCCAATTTTTGCTTAAAAACTTTTTATCCTTTTTTTATGGTATCTTAAATGAAAAATTCCTACATTTGCACTCTAGACTATCAATAACCAATAAAATAGAACGATTATGAAGAAATTATTCACTCTGGCAATGGTGGCTTTGATGGCCACACTGCCCATGATGGCCCAGCGACACAACTATGGCCCAGGTCCCAGCAATCGTTATGACTACGAGCGCAGTAGCAGTCGCTGGATTAGAAACTATTATGGCAAGGACATGTACTTCGGTGTGCGCATAGGCCCTGCTTTTTCGCACGTTAGCGGCGACGGCATAACCTATGCCGGTAGCAGCAAGACAGGTCTGCACCTGGGTGGCGTTGTGGGCTTCCAAATCACCAATCGCGCTCCGGTTTTCTTTGAAACAGGCCTCAGCTACGTTAACAAGGGTGGCAAAAGTGAAAACTGGACCACTAGCCTCAGCTACTTGGAGTTGCCTCTCACCTTCAAGTACATCCACTACACCGACTTTGGTCTATCGATTCATCCACTCTTTGGCGGTTACCTGGCAGTGGGTGTTGATGGAA
This sequence comes from Porphyromonadaceae bacterium UBA4259, assembly GCA_002396125.1. GTDB lineage: Bacteria > Bacteroidota > Bacteroidia > Bacteroidales > Muribaculaceae > Sodaliphilus. Next base: position 13,052 of record DGWL01000094.1, on the reverse strand, counting down.
ACATCAAGGATTACATCTCTAAGACCAAGACAGGCGCCTTTGGCGATGAAACCAAACTTGGTGTGCCCGGATTTAAGCGCTTTGATGGCGGTTTGCGCATTGGTTGTGGTGTGGGATTCAGCATGTTCTACCTCGACCTCACCTACGACATTGGCTTGGCAAACATCAGCCACGACGACTATAACTCCAGCAGCAACCGCACCTTCTATCTGAACTTTGGTGTGAACTTCTAAAGCTGCGGGTGTAGAAAAGACGTGTAAAAGAAAAACGGGGAATGAGGAACAAGCCTTCCACATTTCCCGTTTCACTTTTTTCTACCTTCGCCTCTATTTTTTCCTTTTAACACTTTTAAATAAAAAAACTTGTCTAAATTCTGAAACATTTCACCACCTTTGTGCGTCTAATGGGCAAATAACACATTGCAAAACACAAAATACACACGAAGAGCAGATGAAAAAGTTATTATTATCTATCCTAATTACACTTGCGTGTACCGCGGCGGCAATGGCTCAGAGCATGAGTGTGCAATGCCAGGTGAACGACAACGAGGGCGAGGGAATTCCGTTCGCCACAATCTACATCTATAACAGCAACGACACCAGCACAGTGATTGCTAGCGGCGTGAGCGATGCCTTTGGAAAAGTGAATCAACCTATCGCCAAGGCCGGCGGCTACATGATGAAAGTGAATTTCGTGGGAATGACCGAGGAGAAGCGAAACTTCGAGGTGTCGAAGTCTAATCCCACGGCACAGCTAGGTACCATTGTGCTCACAACATCGGCAACAATGCTCAAGGAAGTTGTGGTGAGCACTCAGCGACAACTGGTAAAGACCGAGATCGACCGCCTCGCCTATGATGTGCAGGCCGATGCTGATAGCAAGACTAACAACGTGCTCGACATGCTCAAGAAGGTTCCCATGGTCACCGTCGACGGTCAGGATGAGATTCGTGTGAAAGGCACTACTTCATTCAAGGTGTACCGCAACGGCCACCCCGACCCCGCACTCAGTGGTCAGAACATGAAGGAGATACTCAAGGCTGTGCCGGCGAGCATGATTAAAAAGATTGAGGTGATTACCGACCCTGGAGCAAAATATGACGCCGAGGGCACAAGCGCCATCCTCAACATTGTGATGGCCGACTTTGGAGGCGGCGGTGGCGCCACCATGAATGGCGTGACTGGCACCGTGGGCGCCGGCGTGAACAACACAGGCAGCATTAATGGCAACGCCAATATCACTGCTCAAGTCAATAAGGTGGTGGCTTCGCTCAACTATGGCTACCACGGCCAGAACCGTCACAGTTCGCACAACTTGAGCGAGTACGAGTACACCTATGCCAACTCGGGCAACGTGCTAAGTTTCAACAACGACTCGCGGGCCAATGTCAACGTGCACTATGGTGAGCTAAGCGCCAGCTGGGAACCCGACACAATGAACCTGGTGTCGCTCTCGTTTGGTGGATTCTACTACGATTACCGAGGCGACGGCCTCAACCATAACAGCATGAGAGACGCAAGTGGCAATGTCCTGTACAAGTACACCACCAATGGTCATTCGCCCAAGGGTGACTTCTATGACCTGCACGGACGACTCGACTACCAGCGCAAGCTGCGTCACCCGGGTGAACTGCTCACCCTGAGCTACATGCTCTCGACCAATCACAACGGGAGCAAGACAATCTCGGAGTTTAGCGACATGTTAAATTGCCCGTTCCCTTACACTGGGCAAATTAATGACACTAAGGAGAATTTTGCCGAGCACACCTTCCAGCTCGACTGGACACGCCCCTTCGCAAAATATCACCAGATTGAAACCGGTGTGAAATATATCAATCGCCTGAACAAGAGCGAGGCAGCATTCGACTACACCGGCATGCCCGAGATGAACAACACCACCATGTTCAACCATCGCACTCACGTGGCGGCTGCCTACCTGAGCTACCGTTTCAGCAAGAACAACTGGACAACCCGTGCCGGACTGCGCTACGAGTACAGCCGCCTCAACGCCGAGTTCCCCGATGGCAAGCAGGACAACTACCATCGCAACCTCAGCGACCTTGTGCCCGACCTGAGCGTGGAATATAAGTTTGACTGGGCTCATAGCCTCAAGATTAACTACAGCACCACCATTCAGCGCCCCGGCATCAATTACCTGAATCCTGCCGTTGACGAGAGTCCAACCAGTCGCTCATTTGGCAATCCCCACTTGAGCAGCTCGCGCAACCACAGCATAACGATGACCTACATGCAGATTGGCTCGAAACTCACCTTCAGCCTCAGCCCAAGCATCTCGTTCAGCACTAATCAAATTACCGGCGTTCAATATGCCGATGGCGACATCCAAGTGTCAACCTATGCCAACACACTCAAGAGCCGCAACCTGGGGCTTAGCGGATTCGTGCAGTGGACTATCAGCAAGAATACCAGTTTTACCTTCAATGGCAACGTGGGCCACAGCCGCTACAAGAGCGACGAACTGGGCCTCAAGAACAAGCGCTGGAACTCGTTCTTCTATGCCCAACTCAACCAGCAACTGCCCTGGAAACTGCGTCTGAGCGTGAGCGGTGGCGAGTGGAGTGGCGGCATCAACGGCCTCTACGGACATTACAGCGGCAGTTGGTTCTACAACCTGGGCTTGCAGCGCTCGTTCCTCAAGGAGGACCGCCTCACAGTGCGCCTGAGTGCCGACAACTTCCTAAACTCGAGCAAGTTCAACACCATGAAGTCTTACATCACTCAGGGTGATTACACAGGCTGGAGCAAGAACAAATGGATATCGCGCGGTTTCCGCATTAGTGTGAGCTACCGCTTTGGCTCGCTCAAGGCCCGAGTTAAGACCACAGCCAAGACCATCGAGAACAACGACGTGGTGGGCGGCTCACAACAAGGCTCTGCAACCGGCTCACAACAAGGCCAAATGCAAGGTAACTGACAGTGAGTTGCGTGGCAACATGTAAAACAATGGCGGTACCCCATGAAACGGTGCCGCCATTATGCTTTAATTTTAACAAATTTTGATAAAATCATGTTTTAAAGTGTTGATTGTCAATGGTAGTAGGCGCTAGGGCGATGGGTCGCTGATTTGTTAAAATAGTTAATGTTGAAAAATGTTTTGTCAAGGGTTTTTCTATTACGAAAAATATCAATACCTTTGCACCGTAATTTTGTGCATAATAAAACAAATGACACTATTGCAGTTTCTTATATTTGAGGGTTTCCATCTTGGCAGTCAGGTAATTGCTGCCGGGGATTTGATATCGCTCAACGAGAATGCAAGGTCAATTAATGTATACTCACACCGCTATTAGAACACACTCGCTGTCTAATAGCGGTGTGCGCTTTATAGGTGATGCCCTGTGCATTATTAATTGAGTGCTTGATGAAAAAACTTTAATTAATTAATAATTAATTTTTTGTTAACTTTTATGCTAAAGAAAATTTACTTATCAGCGCTGATGATGTTGCTCGCAGCAGCAATGTCGATTAATGCGCAGATTACAACGTCGTCAATGACGGGTGTAATCACCGATGAGACCAATGAGCCCCTCATTGGCGCAGTGGTAAAGGCCGTACACATGCCCTCGGGCACCGAGTACAACGCCGTGAGCAACCTTGATGGACGTTTCAACATCCAAGGTATGCGTACAGGTGGTCCTTACACTACTACAGTGTCCTACATTGGTTACAAGACCAAGGTCATTACCGAGATTACACTGCAACTGGGTGAGTCATTCAACTTGCCGGTGCAGATGAGTGCCGACGCCAACCAGCTCGAGGAAGTGGTTGTGCTGGGTTCGGGCTCGAAGTTCTCAACCGAGAAGACCGGTGCATCGACCAACATCACCAACACCCAAATCTCTAGCCTGCCAACAGTGACTCGCAGCATCACCGATGTCACTCGTCTCTCGCCTTACGGCGGCAATGGCATGAGCTTTGCAGGTGCCGATGGTCGTACTGCCAACTTCACCGTTGACGGTGCTAACTTCAACAACAACTTTGGTCTTAGCTCCAACCTGCCTGGTGGTGGCAACCCCATCTCGCTCGACGCTATCGAGGAGATGCAGGTGGTGATTTCGCCCTACGACGTGCGTCAAACCAACTTCATCGGTGGTGGCGTCAATGCCATTACCAAGAGTGGTAACAACACCTTCAAGGGTAGTGCCTATGTTTACCATCGCAACGAGAACATGCGTGGCGACGCTGTGGATGGCGAGCAAATCGCCGGCGCTCGCGCCAAGGACCGCGTGACTACCTACGGTTTCACTCTGGGTGGCCCTGTGATTAAGAACAAGTTGTTCTTCTTCGTTAACGGTGAGATGTCGAAGATTCCTACCGTTGCCAACCGCTGGCGTGCCTCGGAGAATGGTGTTGCCGATGCCGACAACTACCTCTCGCGCACCACTATCGCCGACATGGAGCGCGTGAAGAACCACGTCCTGAACCGCTATGGCTATGACACTGGTTCTTATACCGACTTCCCTGCCGATGAGAGCAACTACAAGCTGCTTGCACGCATCGACTGGAACATCACCAACGATCATCACCTGGCACTGCGCTATAACTACACTAAGAATAATGTGTGGAACGCTGCCAACGCAACCTCAATGGACGGTGGCACTCGCTCGGCTTTCGGCCGCGCTTCGCAATATTCAATGATATTTGCCAACTCAATGTACTCGATGAAGAACCTGGTTCACTCACTCTCTTTCGACCTCAACAGCCGCTTGAGCGACAACCTGAGCAACCAGTTCCTCGCAACTTGGTCGAAGCTTGACGACGTGCGTGGCACTAACTCTAGCGAGTTCCCATTCATCGACATCCAGGATGGTACAGGTTCCAATGGCAACTACATGGCTCTGGGTTATGAGCTCTTCACCTGGAACAATGCCGTTCACAACACTATTTGGAACATTAAGGACGATATCACCTACTATGCCGGCAACCACAAGATCACTGCCGGTCTTAACTTCGAGCATCAGATGGCCGACAACCAGTACATGCGCAATGGTACAGGTTACTATCGCTATGCAAGTGTTGACGACTTTATCAATGGCGCCGCTCCCGAGGTTGTTTGCTTGACCTACGGCTACGACGGTGAAACTCACCCCGCTGCCCGCGTTCAGTTCAACAAGGCCGGTATCTACGGTCAGGACGAGTGGAACGTTAACGACAAGTTCAAACTCACCTACGGCTTGCGCATCGACGGTCTCTTCTTCAACAACAAGGACCTCATGACCAACAACGCTATCCTTGCTATCGACTATTATGACAAAGACGGCAACGTGCGCAACGTTGACACCGGCAAGTGGCCAAAGAGCAGCGTTACATTCTCGCCTCGCGTGGGCTTCGTTTATGATGTGCTCGGCGACAAGAGCCTCAAGCTGCGTGGTGGAACAGGTCTCTTCTCGGGCCGTCTGCCTCTGGTATTTTTCACCAACATGCCCACCAACGGCGGTATGGTTCAATACCAAGCTCAGCTCAACGCTAAGAATACCGACATGAACCAGTTTGCCGGTGGTCTTGTTACCGACAGCGAAGGTCATGCAACTATCTCTGCTCTGCAGCAGAAACTTTTCGACATGGGCTATCCCCAGACTGTAAGCCCCGAGGATGGCACAGTTCCCTCGGCTGTAAACGGTGTTGATCCCAAGTTCAAGATGCCACAGGTGTGGAAGTCTTCGATTGCTATCGACTATGCGGTTCCCGTATCGTTCCCATTGACATTCACCGGCGAGTTCATCTTCAACAAGACCGTTAACGGTGTTTCTATTAGCGACTGGTCAATCCCAAGCGTGGGTGGTTTTGCCCGCTTCAATGGTATTGACAACCGTCCTATCTATCCTGCCGGTTTCCGCACCGCAACCAAGGCCTTCGTTCTTGAGAACACAAGCAAGGGTTATGGCTGGAGCGCCAACATCATGGCAACTGCCAAGCCTGCCGACTGGGTAAGCCTCATGGCATCTTACACCCACACTGTTTCGAAGGAAATTACCGGTATGCCAGGTTCGGCTGCCGAGAGTGCCTTCACCTATGTTCCCACTTGGGAAGGTCCTAACAACATTCGTCTGCACAACTCGCAGTATGTTACCCCCGACCGCTTCATCGCAAGCGCTACTCTGCACGATCGCAGTGGCAACCACTACAGCCTCATCTATGAGACCTGGCGTGGAGGCTACAACTACTCTTACATGACTACCAACGATATGAACGGCGACGGTTACGCCTACGATGCCATCTACATCCCCACCGAGGCCGATGTTGAGAACGGCTTGTTCCGCTTCAAGAGCAACGACGACCGCGACCGCTTCATGGCTTTCATGAACAGCGACAGCTATCTCAAGAACCACAAGGGTCAATATGCCGAGGCCTATAGCGTTTATAGCCCATGGGTACACCGCATTGACCTGGGTTACAAGCACGACTTCACCTTCCGTGCCGGTGACACCAAGCACACTATTCAGGTGAGCGTTGACATGAAGAACGTCCTCAATCTGTTCAACTCCAGCTGGGGCGTTAGCAAGTATTTGAACCCCGAGATTGGCAGCGAGGCTCGCATCCTCAAGTATGAGGGCGTTGACGCTCAGGGTTATCCTTTGTTCTCTACTCCAGCCGCTATCAATGGCCAAACCAAGACTTGGACTCCCAACCACTCTATTGGCCAGTGCTGGAACATGTCGATTGGTGTTAAGTATATTTTCAACTAATTCCTAAAGTAGATTTTTACGACTATGAAATTAAAATATTTTATTCCCGCATTTGTAGTGCTTCTGGGTGCTCTGTTCGTTAGCTGCTCGGACGAAGACACTGTTACTCTGCTCGACGAGATTCAGGTTTCGCGTTCCTATGTAGACATTGACAAGGAAGGTGGCTCAACTACTATCATTGTCACTGCCAAGGACTCGTGGAGCTTTGACGAGGCTGAAATCCCCAGCTGGCTTACCGTGAGCCCCATGGCTGGTGGTGCTGGTGAAACCGAGGTGAAATTTAGCGCCGAGGGTACAATCAACGGACGTAATGCCGACCTTAGTATCATGTGTGCCGGTCGCAAGCAACACATCAAGGTGCTTCAGGGCCTCTCTGAAACCAAGAATGCCACTTGCGCCGAGGTCGCTGCAGGAAACGAGGGCATGACCTACCGCGTGACTGGTGCCGTTAACAACATCTACAACTTGGAGTACGGCAACTTCTACATCAACGACGGAACAGGTAACCTTCAGATTTATGGCACTCTCAACAAGAGTGGCAAGACCAAGGGCAACCCCATTGCCGACTGGGGCATTGAGGAAGGCGACATCATCACCGTTGAGGGTCCGTTGAAGTTCTACAACGGCGCAGCCGAGTTGTGTGATGTTACTGTTGTTAAGCTGGTGAAGTCGCTTCTCAAGGTTGAGAGCATCGACCCCGAGAACGCAACTATTCCTCTCGAGGGTGGTGAGGTGACAGTTAACCTCAGCAGCAAGGGCAATGGCGTGAGCGTTGAGATTCCCGAGTCTGCCAAGAGCTGGCTCTCGATTGTCAACATCACTGGTGGTAGCGCTCCAACCGTTACCTTCCACGCTAATGCCAACGCCGGTGGCGACCGCACTGCTGAAGTTACCTTCAAGACCAGCAATGGTTCGCAAGAGTCGACAGTTACTGCAACTATCAAGCAAACCGGCGCTATCGTAGCCGCAACAGTTGCTGAGTTCCTGGCAGCTGCCGAGGACAATACTCAATATCGCCTCACAGGTGTAATCCAAAAGGTTACCAAAGCTTCGTCGGGCGACTTCACATTGCGCGACTATAGTGGCGAGGTTGCTATCTACCACATGGGTGCTCAGGGAGAATTTGAGAGCCTTGGACTCAAGGAAGGCGACATCGTTACCATAGTGGGCAAGCGTGGCTCTTACAACGGCAATCCTCAGATGTCAAAGGGTGGCGTTTACGAGTCTCACATCCCCGTGACCGACATCACTATCGCCGAGTTCCTCACCAAGCCCGACGACAAGAACGTGTACTACCGCGTTAATGGCACAATTGAGGACATCGACAACCCAACCTATGGTAACCTCTATCTTGGCGATGATGAAGGTAATCAAGTCTACGTTTACGGCTGCTATCCTGGCTACGGAGCCACTGGCGACAACCGCAAGAACTGGCTTGCTACTGCAGGTATTGAGGCAGGTGACCAGCTCACTATGATTGGTTACAAGGACACCTTCAATAACAAGATTGAGCTGTGCGGCGGCATCTATTTCTCTCACAGCAAGGGTCAGTAAAAGACACTCAATCTAAACCCTAAATAACCTTTAATATTTCAGCGAAAGGCTGGCACAACACTGCGCCGGCCTTTCGTTTTATTATTAAACCGATTAATCGAAATTACTTTAAAAAACGAAATGGTTGATTTTTATCGTAATTTTTTACTATCTTTGCACACTCGAAACCATGTTTGCACAATTGTTTTTAACCGACTGAATTATCGCTGATTTTGCGGTTTAACAGGCATGGATTTCAGGAGATTCAAGGCTTTCGGGCTCTTTTGGATATTGGATTAATAATGGATGAAGCTCAAATACAATCACTCATATATGACCTGGCGCTTATTATGACGCTCGGAGCAGCTGCCACCATCGTGTTCAAGCTGCTCAAGCAACCTGTGGTGCTCGGTTACATTGTGGCCGGATTTATTGCCAGCCCGCACTTTGCGTTCTTGCCCTCGGTGGGCAATGAAGCCAACATTGAGTTCTGGGCGCAGATAGGCATCATTGTGCTACTGTTTTCGCTAGGCTTGGAGTTCAGTTTCAAGAAATTGATAAACGCAGGTGGCACGGCCATAGCCACAGCGCTCATCATTGTCATGGGCATGATGTGCACGGGCTTCATAGTGGGCAAGTCGATGGGCTTCACGTCGGTTAATAGTATTTTCATGGGCGCGATGCTGTCGATGTCGTCGACAACCATCATTCTCAAGGCGTTGACCGACTTGAACATGCGTCACCGCAAGTTTGTGCCGGGAGTGTTTGCGGTTCTCATTGTCGAGGACCTCTTTGCTGTGGTGATGATGGTTGTGTTGTCGTCGATAGCCATCAACCAGACTGTTGAGGGCGGTGAGATGGTGAGGAGTATCCTCAAGTTGTCGTTCTTTCTCATCATCTGGTTTGTGGTGGGCGTGTTCGTGATACCCACCATTTTCCGCCGCTTCCGCAAGGTGATTAGCGACGAGATGATGCTGGTCATTTCCATGGGCTTGTGTTTCCTCATGGCTATATTTTCGGCCGAGAGTGGTTTCTCGCTGGCGCTGGGGGCATTTGTCATGGGTTCAATCCTTGCAGGTACACCCGAGGCAGAGCGCATCGAGCGCCTCATTAGCCCTGTTAAAGACCTTTTTGGTGCCGTGTTCTTTATTTCGGTAGGCATGATGGTCGACCCTCAGGTGATAGTGCAGTATGCCGGCACCATCACGCTTCTCTCGGTAGTGGTGATTGTGGGCATGATAGTCTTTGGGACAACAGGCATGCTCGCCACGGGGCAGTCGCTCAAGATTGCCATGGAGAGTGGCTTCAGTCTCACGCAGATAGGAGAATTCTCGTTCATTATTGCCACGCTTGGCACCACGCTCGATGTGCTTGACGACAATGTGTATCCAATCATCGTGACGGTGAGTGTGATAACAACCTTCACCACACCCTTCTTCATCAAGAGTGCCTTGCCATGCTACAACCGCGTGGTGAAATTGCTTCCCGAGCGCTGGAACGTGCTGCTTGAGGGTTATAGCAAGACTGTGAATAGCGACGTGAAGTCGTCGCAACGCAGTGTGTGGTTGGGCATAGTGAAGCGCCATGTGATAAGGCTTGTACTCTACTCGGCTGTGATTGTGGCGTCGATTTTTGTGCTTCGCAGCTATCTCATTCCTTTCCTGAACAGTGTGTTCACCAGGCTCATGAGTCCCAAGCCTGCAATGATGCTGAGCGTTAGTGCCGCTTTGCTGGTGGTGTCGCCGTTCTTCTATGCCATCACCACACCCAAGCTCACGCGCAAGGAGCTCAAGATGCTCAACAATCTTAACGTGACAGGAATCGAGATGGTGCCGCGCATTGCCATGATGGTGGTGGGTGGAATGCTGTCGATGGGGTTCATCACCACGTTGCTCTATGGTTTCTACTCCAGCCTCACGGCAGTGATAGTGGCCGTGGTCTACATCTTGGCTGTGCTGTTGCTGTTCTCGCCGGTGCTGCACAAGCAGCTTGAAAATTTGGAACGCCGATTCATGAGCAACGTCAACGAGCGAGAGAACCGGCGCACGGGCAAGGAGCACAACCTGGTGAGCGACATGCACTTGGCCTACATGACAGTGGGCTATGACTGCCCATTTGTGGGTGAACGTTTGCGAAATGCCGACCTTAGGCGCAAGTATGGCGTTAATGTAGTTGACATTCAGCGCAACTCGATTCGCTACCCGGTGCCCACCGGTAACATGCGCATCTTCCCGGGTGATCAGATTGGTGTCATTGGAACCGATGAGCAAATTCAGGCACTCCTCCCACTACTTGAGGCGCGTAATGCAAAGCCAGAGACTACTAGCGAGGTGAAGTTTACCCATTTTGTGCTCAGCGAGAAGTCGCCACTTGTTGGCAAGCGCCTTGCCGACGCTCGCTTGCGTGAGGATTACAAGTCGATGCTGGTTGCCGTTGAGCGTGGCGAGGACGACTTCATTTCTCCCACCCCCGATGTCGTGTTCCAAGCCGGCGACAAGGTGTGGATTGTGGGCGATAAAGCCAAAATTAAGAAACTTAAATAGTTGCCACTTGTAAGCGCGTCTTTGAGTCTACAACTCTATTCCTTTACAACTCTACTCCTCACTTGTTTAATAAACACTATTAACATTAATTGAGGAAATATATTAGTGTGGTTTGGAGTAAAATTGCTAAATTCGCAGTTGATATTTTTTTATAGCCTTAATAACCACTTATTTTTGAAGAGTAAATGACATGAAACCGATAACTAACATATTGCTATTGCTGGCACTGGTGTGCTATGTGTTCCTGCCGCTCTTTGAGATTTCTTTTTTGGGCAATCTCTCGGGCCTCAATTTCACAGCCAGCATGATAACTGAGAACAAGGGGATTCAATACACCTTCTTTGCCCTCATCCCATTTATTACCATCTTCCTTGCCATTGGCTTCAACTGCTTGAAAAACCGCTACTGGGGAGTGATGGTGACAGTGCTCATATTTTTCGCGATATACTTCTTCGTGAACCTCAACACAATGTTTCAAGGATTCTCTCTCACTCATGACCCGCAGGTGGTGCCAAACTCCGAGATGGGCGAAGGCTTGCCGGTGGCAGGACTGGGAATAGGCTACTACACGAGTTTTGTTTTCACGGTGCTGGCGCTGGTGTCGGCGCTGGTGTCGATGATGCCGTTCAAGTTCAACAAGCGCCTTGAGGAGAACATCGACCGCCGCTTCGAAACAGGAAAGAAGCAGATTTCCAGGGTGGGGCACGGCATTCAGGGTGAGATTCACAAGATAGGGCATCACCACGGCAAGCAAGATAATGCGACAGCCGCGCCGGCTCAAGAGGCGGTGCCAGCTGCACCAGCCGAGACCATCAAGGAAAATGTTGAAGATGATTCGCGCTTTATGCCCAAAACCGACGAGCCCTCCATTCAACCAGCCGACGACGACTCGCGCTACATGCCACAACATTCTTCTGAGGAAGAGAAATATAGCGACTACATGCCCAAGTAGAGTTTCTCAAGATCCTAAAGCCAGTAAAAAAAAGTTATCATTTTTTAGAAATAGTTCTAAAAAGCTATTGTTTTTTCTATAAATAACTTGTAAAGGTGCATTTTTTTTAATAGATTTGCATCATAATCATTTTATGCCTTAAAAATAGTAATACTTAAACATTGATATTTATGAAACAGAACAATTACTCATTTCTTCAGTGCAAGTTGCGGTCGTGGTGGCTGCTAGTGTTGCTCATGCTCTTCATGGGTTCGGGAGTGGCACAAGCTGTCGACTACGTCACGCTCAACACAGGCACTGGCTACACCCACTCCTACCTGGTGAGCAACTGCACAGGCAAGCATGTGACGGTGAACGGCACCGGCACGGTGACGCTCAACGTGAGTGGCGAACTCAACATCAAGGAACTTTTTGCTCCAACTGCAACAGTCAACATCGTGCTCAGCAATAGCGCCATGTTCCGTATTGAGCAAGATGCCGACAACGAGAATGCCGCCGTTAATTGCAAGAATATCACTATCACCAACAGTAGCGGTGCCAGCCAGGGGCACGTGATTGTCACCGCTCCCCACAACGGCATAGCCATTCAGGAAGGCGGCAAGGTGCAGGTGAACTATCTCTCGCTATTGAGCGTGACCTCTCACACAGCGAGTGCAGTGATTGCTCAAAACAATTCTGTGCTTGAGGTAAACAATGGTTTGCTTTCACTCAAGGGTGCTACCCATGCGTTCAAACCTTGGGATAAGAATTTTGTAACTGGCATATTTACTGTTAAGGGTTCTTATAGCAATGTGGAAGTGCGTGGCAGCATTGGTGGTGATTGCACCATCCAGTCGTTTAACGTGGAGGGCTGCAGCTACATGAACATCATTGGCAATAACCGGGAAACGGCGGTTCATGCCCACGATGTGAACATCACCGGTGGCAAGGTTTATGTAACCCAAACTGGTGGCACACCGCAATATACCGACGCTCACGGTCTTTTTGCCACTCAAAATGCCACTATCTCTTATTGCCAGCTCGAAGCCAACTCGGCTGCCGGCCATGCCATTAGGGTGCAAGGCCCGCTGGTGATTAACAATGCCAATGTGAGGGCCATTGGCGGCAAGAATGGTGTCATGACGTGGAGTGCCCAGTTGCTTGGCAATGCCGAGAATAGCAATGTCTTGGCTGTGGGTAATGAGTATGGGTTCTATAGCCAATCGACCATCGACATCGCCAGCCACTCGCTCATTGGTCGCGGTGCCACCAGCGGCGTCACGGCATCGGTCATCAATGTCACCCCACAGCCTGGTTGCTCCTACCAGGCCTATGGCAC
>DGWL01000090.1 GCA_002396125.1 Porphyromonadaceae bacterium UBA4259 | reverse complement strand
GTTCTTACCAACAACTTCCGTTGGGACTTGGGCTTCAACTTGGCAATCAACCGCAACAAGGTGCTCTCGATGCCCGAGAGTCTTGAGGGCGGCAAGGTTACCATCTACAGCTTCTCGGCCGGCGACGACGCCGTCTACATGTATGCCGAGGAAGGCAAGCCCATGGGTTCTTACTACACCTATCTGCCCGAGAAATACACCGACAAGCAAGGCGTGGTTCACCCCGTTGTTGACCAGTATGGCCAGCCCGTTCTCTCGAGTGAGGTTCTCGACACCGGCCGCGACATGAACCACAAGTGGACCGGTGGTGTTAACACCTCGATTAGCGCCTATGGCGTTACTCTGAGTGCTCAACTCGACGTGCGCTGGGGCGGAACTCTGTTCTCACGCACCAAGAACTTGATGCAGTTCACCGGTAACGGCATCATCACCACCTACAACCAGCGTCGTCCATTCATCATCCCCAACAGTGTTGTGAAGGTTGGCGACGAGTATGTTGAGAACACCACTCCCATCATCATGAGCGATCAGGGCTTGCAAGACTACTTCAACCTCTATGGTTGGGGCAACGGTGGCGAGGCCTATCTCGTTGACCGCACCTTTGCCAAGCTGCGCAACCTGAGCCTCACTTGGGAGCTTCCCAAGAAGTGGGTTAACGCCGCCAAGCTCAGCAACGTGGCCATCACCCTCTTTGCCAACAACCTGTTCACCTGGACAGCTCGCGACAACTACTACATCGACCCCGAGACTACCACTACCGGTACCGACCTCGAGGGTAACTTCGGTGAGCTTTACACCAACCCCAGCTGCCGCGTGTTTGGTTTAAATCTTAGCATTAAGTACTAATTTTTAATGGAGAATAAGATTATGAAAAAGATATTATTAGCAGGTCTGTTGGTGCTCGGGTTGGCAACCACTTCATGCGATAGTTACCTCGACATTAACGAAGACCCTAACTCTCCCTCACAGGAGAACATGACCCCCTCGATGATGTTGCCTGCCGCCGAGATGAACCTCGCTCACAGCTATGGCGACTACCTGCGCACCGTGGGAGGTTATTTCGCACAGCACTTCTCTCAAGAATTTGGCACAAGCAACTATCTTGACTACAGCCAGTTCAACCAGAGTCCCACTCGCTCCAGCAGTATGTACATCCAGCTCAATACACGAGCCCTTAACAACATCAAGAGCATCATGGAGCTTTCCTCGGCCAGTGAAGACTGGGGAACCTACCTGGCAGCCACCACTCTCAAGGTATTTATCTATCAGGTGCTTGTCGACTGCTATGGCGAAGTTCCTTATAGCGAGTCGCACAACCTCGACATCTTGACTCCCAAGTATGACGACGGACAGGCAATCTACGACGGCATCCTTGCCGAGCTCGACGAGGCTTTGTCAAAGGCCAGCAGCAGCGACCAAGTGGCTACCAGCCTGCTGTTCCCCAATGGAAACGCCGGCAACTGGATTAAGTTTGCCAACGCACTGAAGCTGCGCATCCTCACCCGCGAGAGCGGTGTTAAGGACGTTAACAGCCAGATTGCCGCCCTCATCAACGAGGACAACTTCCCAACAGCCGACGTGCAGTTTGCAGGCTGCTGGAAGAATGAGGCAGGCCAGGCCAACCCATTCTTTATGGAGGACGCATTCGCAAGCTATGGCGCTTCGCAAATCAACATCATTCTCAACCTGGCGCTGTTGAGCACCATGAAAGATGCAACCGATGCCCGCCTGGCAGCCTACTTCACTCCTAACAGCAGCGGTCAGTTCACCGGTGGTGTGAGTGGTACCAACTTTGCTACCACCGGTAGCTACAAGGCCAACTACTGGTGCCGCCCCAACGCTCACTACAACGACCCAGTTGTGCTCATCAGCCTCTCGGAAATCAACTTCCTCATTGCCGAGTACTATGCCAAGAACAACAATGCCGCTCAGGCTCAGGCCTACTACCGAGCAGCAATCGAGGCTTCGTTTGCCAAGGCTGGTGTCACAGGTGTTGATGCCGTTATCGCAGCCTATCCTCTCACCATCAGCAACTACAAGGAGGCCATCGGCATCCAAAAGTGGGTTGACCTCTCGGGCTACAACAGCTTCGAGGCTTGGTGCGAGATGCGCCGTCTCAAGTATCCGGCTATGGGCACTGTTACCGGTGAGCAAATCTACAACGCGGCAACCGATTCTTACCATCCCGAGTATCTCGTCCCCGGCACACTCTACACGCCCATCTCTGTCAACTCGGCTCTTGGCAATGGAATCCTGCAACGCTTCCCCTATGCCGAGTCGTCGGCCAACCGCAACCAGAACACACCCACCTATCCGGGCGACAACGCGCCTGTATTCTGGGCAAAATGATTATAGTTAAGGTTTTTACACTTAAAACGACTTTATTATGAAGATATTAAAATATTTAGCTTTCAGTGCTTTGGTTGCCTTCTCGCTCACTTCATGCGACAAGACTACCGAAGGCGTGACTGATATCCTCTACTATCCCGTCATCACGCTTGAGGGTGGCAACATCTTGCTTAGTGTGGGGGATGAATATGTTGATCCGGGCTACAGTGCAAGTCTCAACGGTGAGGACTACACCTCTAATGTGGTGGTCACCTCCAACGTTGACATGGAAAATCCCGGCTTCTACACTGTGTTTTACTCGGTTAAGAACCCCGAGGGGTTTACAGCCACCGAAAAGCGCAACGTGTGGGTTAACAATCCCGGTCATTTCGACAACATCTACTGGGGCGAATGTAAGCATGCCACCAACGCTGCCCGCCACTACTACAACTCTCCCATCTCAATCCAGGACTTGGGCGACAGCTATTACCTGATTAGCGACCTGCTGTGTGGCTACTACACCTATGGCGTCTATCCGGGCTATCCCTATGATTTCGATGCCGAGTCGATTCTCTTGCTCAACGACGACAATAGTGTAGAGCTCATTGAAGAAGGCGATTTCTACTTCTATGACCCCGAAGATCCTGAGCTGATGTACGACGGCTTGTTCAACCCCGCTACAGGCATCTTTACCTATCGCCTGAACTACTACCTTGGCGGTGGTGCTATCCTCACACCAATTACCGAGGACAACTACCCCGATGGACTTCCTATTCCTAAATAATTTAAAGAAAGGAGAATAAGATATGAAAAAGTCATTATATTCAATACTAGCGCTGATGGCAATGCTCATTGCATTCACATCGTGCGAGAAAGACGAGATTGAAAACACCGCAACTGTTGACATGGCCGGCGAGTGGTATGTGCATGTGTCGCTTGTTGCCCCCAATGGCGAAGAGCTCGACCCCGACTGGTTTGGCGACGGCTATTACAACATCACCACCAGCAACACTGCCGCCAATATCGCCACCGAGATGTGGCTCGTTGATCCCACTTGCTACTACTTCCCCTATCAAGTGAAAATCAACGCAGACCCAAGCACCATGACATTCAGCAGCGCCAGCAACAGCGAGAACCTCTATGGCCCAAGTGCTTATCTCTATAAGAATTATGAGATGATTGCCGGGGAAACTGTTACGGTAACTGATGGTAAAATCGTCAAGGGAGGCGCTAAAACTCAAAGCGGCATGCCTGCCGACTACATTGAGTTCTACATCAGCTTCAGCGATGACCCATTTATCATCGACCCCGAGCTGCCAGCAGGCTGCAAGATTAAGGTGAGCGGCCATCGCTACACAGGCTTCGTCAATGACGAAATGTAAAAAACAACGCTAACGTCTTTTCTTAATCAGGAAAAGTCCACCTTAATATCAATCAAGGGTCGCGCCACTGGGGCACGGCCCTTGATTGCTTTCCACAATATTACACCGCCTTGTTACGTTTTATAGGTAAAAAACAACACTCAATCATGAAACGTGCTATAATTCTCACTATAATGTGTGTCGCCATGCTCTTGCCGGCGATGGCAGCTAATGCCGCCACCGACGTGAAACTGTGGAGCGACGGGCCCATCGCCTGGAGCGACTTTCTCAAGCAACTGCCCCCCACCAGCAGCGAGCCTTCAATGCTCGAAGTGGAACTAAGCGCCACCCCTCTTGAAGGCACCGGCGGAGCTGTGCAACTGGCGGCACGAGCCATCATGCACCGCAACGCCTCGGCATCGAGTGCCGCGCATCGCACTCCCGAGCGACTGCGCTACCACCAGCTGCAATTCGACCTGCTGGAGCTCATGCGGCGGCACTTGCAGCAAGAAATCAACAACGGCATCGATGGCGCCCAAGTTGACCGGCGCTTGCGCCACTATCAAGACCTGTATCGCCAGCGCGCACGACAGCTGGCACGTGAAACCGGCGGTGGCAACAACCTTGCGGCTCTTGAGCGCTGGGAAAGCTCGGTCGAGAGCCAGTTGCAGGAAATAGGCGTGCCCGGAGTGCCACAAGTCACCGGCAAGCAGTATTTCTATGGCGTGATTGCTGGCGTAGGCTACGACCATCCCACCGGCTCGCTGCGCGACAACTTTGGCGGTAGCGCCATGTTCCACGTGGGTCTCACCGGCGGCTACAAAGCCCTTAGGCTCAAGGCCGAGGTGGCATTTGGCCAGCCATCTTATCGCAACTCCAACATCTTCAACGTGCTCCCCGACGAGCAAGGACGCCCACTGCAAGGCAACAGCTCGAGCAATCCCACCCACATCACCGTGGGCGTGCAGCTGGGCTACACCGTGCTAAACCACGGCCGCCTGTCAATTACCCCTAACGTGGGTGGCTTCTACGACCGCTACAGTTGGGACATTGCTAACTACAGCTGGAGCACCGACGACGATGGCAACGACATCCGCACCACGCTCGGCACCGAGGGTCGCAACCTGCACTGCTTCAGCGCAATGGCCTCGATTGACTTCGACATCAACTTCACCAGCAAGCTCACCAACACTTCTCTCACCGGCTACTCTCACCGCGAGCGCTGGACATCGTCGCTGCGCATCACTCCCTGGGTGGCTCACAGCAAGTTCAACAAGTGCTCGCCGGCCGTGAGCGGCATGCATGTGGGCAT
>DGWL01000043.1 GCA_002396125.1 Porphyromonadaceae bacterium UBA4259 | reverse complement strand
CTCGTCCTCTTGTCCTCTTGTCCCCTTCATCGTCATTATGAAAAACAAACTAATCAATGAAAATAAGTGCTATCGTCACTAACCGCACTTAGAGCAGCAAAGGATGAATGAAATGAAAAGAAGTGTCCTCAAAGTGTCCCCAAAGGGACGGCATTCTTTTGAGGACACTTTTGTCACTTGCGCAGCAAGCAGCGTGATTACTTGCGGTTTTTCTTGAGGGTGAGCACGTTGTGGCCATCAATGCGCTCATAGTTGATTGTGTCCATGAGCTGGCGCACTAGGAATATTCCCAGGCCGCCAATGCGACGGTCCTCGGCGCTGAGCGAGGTGTCAACGTCGGGGGCATCGGTGGGAGCGAAGCTCATGCCGCTGTCGATGAGCACAAACTTGAGAGCACTTGCCGTGGCAGTGGCCTTGACGTTGAGCTCTCCTATCTCGCCCTCGGGATAGGCATAGTTGATAACGTTGACGGCTGCTTCCTCAACCGAGAGGCGCATCTGCGTGGCTTCGGTTGATGGTATGCCGAGCTCGGCGCAGAAGGCGTCGACAAAGTCGTTGAGGCGGGTGACCTGCTCAACATCGTTGGTAACTGTGATTTCACGCTCGAGCTCAATGTCTTCAACCACGGGAGTGTACTTGATGGCGAGCATCGTGAGGTCGTCGCTCTGCTCGGCATCGCCCACAAAGTGACGCATGCCATCGAGCACCGCTTCGAGCAACTCTTGAGTGGATGAGCCTGGAGTGGACTTCACGATGTCGACCAGGCGAGTCAAGCCAAACTGCTGCTTGTGCACATTCATTGCCTCGGTGAGCCCATCGGTGTAGAGCAGGAATGTGGTGCCTGGCTGCAGATTGGTGTCTTGGCCCTCATATTGCCAGTCGCCCATTACAGCAAGAGGCAGATTGGGCTTTACATCGAGCTTGACGGCATCGTTGGCTATCAAGATGGGCGTGTCGTGACCGGCGTTGCAATAGTGCAATCGGCCCGTGGGTAGGTCAAGCACGCCGATGAAGAACGTGACAAACATGCTCGACTCGTTGCCCTCACACACCGCATGGTTGATGAGCTGCATGATGCGCGCAGGATTGCTCTCGCGGGCACCAATGGCGCGGAACAGCGAGTGGGTGACCGACATCACCAGCGCCGAGGGCACTCCCTTGCCGCTGGCATCGCCAATGCAGAAGAAGAGCTTCTCGTCGCGCACGAAGTAGTCGTAGATGTCGCCTCCCACCTCGCGAGCAGCCACCAGGTTGCCGGCAATGTCAACATTGCCGTGCTCGATGCCGGCTTGCGGCAGCATCTCGCTCTGGATGCGCTTCGCCACATGAAGCTCGGTGTTAAGTCGCTCGTGCTCCAGCTCGTTCTGGGCCATGCGCTTGTTGTTCTTCAGGAATCGGTATACAATATAACCCAGCAGCATGAATCCCAGCAGCATGAGTAGCCAGGTGCGCAAGCGCATATTGGTGAGCTCGCCAAACACCTCCTTGTCGTAGCACACCACTGCAATCAACCAGTGAGGATTGCCTCTCATGTGGTGAAAGAATACGCAAGCGTCTTGGTTGTCTTCGGTGGTGAACTCAATTATCTTGATTTTGCTTTTGGCAACAATGCGTGCCGTGTTGGTTGAGTCTTTGATTAGCTTGATAGCATCATCAAAGTCCTTGTAGCGCGGGTGGTTTTTGCTAGGTTGCGAGATGAGCTTGCCGCTGTCGGTGAGTAGCAGGCAATAAGACGATGGGTAGATGTGACGATTGTTGAGACTGTCGCTTAGCCATTCCAGTGACAGGTCGATACCTGCTATTCCCGCTGTGTCGCCTTCATGGTCAATAATGGGAATAGAGTAGGTTGTTATCAATGAAAAGTTTTGAATGCTATCGATATAAGGGTCGCTCCAATAGGGCTTGCCTGTCGATATGGGTTCGGTGTAGAACTTGAAGTTGGTATAGTCATGGCTGCCTCGCTTGGCAATGTCACCGTGAAATTCCAATTTACCTTTCTGGTTGAAGGCCCAAGGCTCAAAGAGATCGTCATCGTCGTCGTAATAACCGGGTTTAAAAGCCAGTCCCACTCCCAGGAAATAGGGGTTGGCTTGCAGGATGGTGAGCAGTGCGTCGTCAATGTCGTCGGTGTCCTCGGTGAGCTTGGTGATTTCGGCTACATGGCTGTTGAGCACTTGCTCGGTGGAGTTGAGCATGCTCTTGACCAGGATGGCTTTCATCGTTATCTCAATCGATGCTTTCTTCTCAAGTTCGTTCTCGAGAATTTGCTTGGTGTAGTGATACTGTGCCGCCGAGAACAATTCAAGCAACAATGCCGCCAGCACTATTATCAGGGTAATCCAAGTGCGGCGATTAGAGTTTTTCCCTATTTTGTCAAGAATTTTTTTCATGATTACCATTTAATGTGCAGGAATCGAGGTTTCACGATGAGGTTGAGCCATGCCCAATGCAAGTGTCGGTCGCTGTCGACACGCTTGAGTTGCTCCATAGTCTTGGTGCCATGCATGTAGCTGTAGCCGAGCGAAACTGTCACTTCTTTGATGGGGGTGAAAGCTGCGGTTAATTCTATCTCATGACCTAGCGGCTTCTTGAGGGTCTTGGTGTTGGTGGCGATGGCGAAATAGTGGTAGGCCGCATCAAATTTCAATTTGCTGATGGGCTTGTAGCTCACGCCGGCATAGTAGTTTTGCAGACCTGGTGTGAAGCCATTGTAGTAGGTCGACACATAGAAGAAATCCATGGCACCATAGAACTTGTGATGTGAACCATAGAGCGGACTGAATCCCTTGATGGTCTTGTGCTGAACAAGCCCCAGGCCTATGCCGCCTCCTGTGGGAACCGCAAAGTACTCATCACCGCTCAAGATGTCGTAGCCGGCAATTAGTTTCCATTGGCTCGATGGGGAGTAGGTGCCTCGTGCGCTAGCCATCCATGCCCTGATGTCCACTCTTTCCTCGTTCTTTCCCATCTGGTAATAGAACGATCCCTCCAGGCTCCAGTTTCGGGGCTTGTAGGTGATGTAGGTGCCAATGAGCTGTTGATAGTAGGTTTTCCCCAAATCGCCATCCTTCTCGCTTTGCAACCCCTGATTCATGAACAGCAGTGATGCGCCAAAGGGCACCCGTGGATGCTGGTAGTGATACCACAGGTTTTGCATGGTCTTGTAGGGCTTGTCGCCGCCACGGTATTCAGTGCCGCCGTTCACGCTCTCGCTGTTCTGGTTATAGGCCAGCATCAGGTGCAGCTTGTGCTTGTCGCTCTCATAGCCCAGTTTGAGCAGGTCATGCGAGAGTGCGGTCATGGCCCAGTCGTTGGAGCCGATGATGCGCTCGTCGTCGTAGCTGAGCACCTGCCGCCCCACCTTGGCAAAGAGCCCATTCCGCGCTGTGAATTGCGCCCAAGCCTCATAGATGTTAAATGAGCCCTTGCCTGCCTGCCCCCACACAGCCGAGTGCTGAGCGGTGACGTGCGCCTTGATAAAGGTGCGCTCAAAGTCGAGTCCCAGCCTGGTGCGCTCGAGGATAAAAGTGGCTTTGTTGTCAATATCTTCTTCATCGGTTGGCAAGCCGCCTATTCTTATCTCGCCACGAGTCATGAGCTCGGCGTCGATAGCGAAATGATTTAGTTTCTCACTGTTTTCTCCGGCTTCTTGTGCCGGTGACATAGAGGGAACAAGTAGTGTAATGGCGACAATAAGGTTCTTTATCATAACAATAAGACGATAATGACGTGGTATCATTAAAAATAGATATCAAAAATTATAACTGTAAAATTTCGCAAATATAAGAAATTTTTTTCACATGCCTCACGTCTTTTCTCTATATAATGTATTGTGCAGCATTTCCTTTGTTTTTTTGCTCTTATAGATAATGAGCCGTGACTGAGGTAGGGCAGTTGAGCATGCCTTGTGGTGGACCTTGATAGATGATGTGGCCTCCATGCTCGCCAGCTCCTGGACCAAGCTCTATCACATGGTCGGCGGCTTTTATCACGCTTGTGTTGTGCTCCACAACGTAGACGGTGTTGCCCTCGTCGACCATTTTGTTGAAAAGATTGATGAGGTGACTCACATCACGCAGGTGAAGGCCGTCGGTGGGTTCGTCGATGATGAAGACGCCACGCTGTCCTCCCTCGACAACGGGCGAGGTGAAAGGCATGAGATAGGATGCAAGTTTCATGCGTTGCAGCTCGCCTCCCGAGAGCGTGCTCAGAGCCTGGTTGAGATGCAGGTAATCGAGCCCGACCGCCATGAGAGGACGCAGCTTTTGCTCGATTACCGTGCCCTTGAAGAACTCGCTGGCACGACTCACGCTAAGGTCCATCACTTGGGCTATGTTCAGACCGTCGACGGTGTATTGCAGCGCCTCTTGCGAGTAGCGCAGTCCGCCACAAGCCTCACAGGTGGTTTCGATATTGTCCATGAATGCCATCTCGGCAATCACCACGCCCTTGCCGCCGCACACCGGGCATCCTCCCTTGCCGTTGAAGGTGAAATACTGTTCACGCATCTTGTGGGCGCGCGCGAAGCGCTTGCGGATGTCGGGTGCAATGTCCATGTAGGTGGCAGGGGTAGAGCGAAGGCTGGCACCAATGTTCTTTTGGCTGATGAACACAATTCCCGCATGGTCGCGACGAAAGCATTCCATGAGCGAACTCTTGCCCGAGCCGGCCACGCCACACACCACCGCCAGCACGCCTAGCGGCAGGTCGATGTCGACATTCTTGAGGTTGTGAAGTGATGCTCCGCGCAGGGCATGCGAGCCCTGTGACTTGCGCGGCGACGGGTTAAATTCACCGTGCATACTCATCATCATGCCGGTGCTGGTGCCGCTGTGCAACAGTTCGTTGTAGCTGCCTTGGAAAACTATCTCGCCGCCGCGGCTGCCCGGCCCCGGGCCCAGGTCGACGATGTGGTCGGCAATGGCAATCATCTCGCGGTGATGCTCCACCAGCAACACCGTGTTGCCGGCATCGCGCAGGCGACGCACCGAGTGTTTCATTTTCTCAATGTCGTGGTCGTGCAGGCCAGTGCTGGGCTCGTCGAGGATGTAGAGCACATCGGCGAGCGACGAGTTGATGTATTTTGCAATCTTGCATCGTTGTGCCTCACCGCCCGAGAGTGTGCCCACGGCGCGGTCGAGACTCAGGTAGCCCAGCCCAATCTCTTCGAGTGCCGTGAGGCGTGCGCCTATGGCTTGCTTGATGTCGGCGGCCAGTGGTGACTTGAGCGACTTGATCCACTCGCTCAGCCGCGTGATGGGCATGGCACATGCCTGTGCAATGTTTATACCCTCAATCTTGCACGATAGCACGCGAGGGCTCAGGCGTGTGCCACCACAGTCGGGACAAGTGCCCATGTTTAGCATGGGGTTGAGCACTGCGGCATGCAACAGCCCCTCCTCACTGTTGATGATGCTGCGATACATGCGAGGAATGAGTCCCTCATATTTCGCGCTCTTTGGCCAGTTGGCGGGAGGATTCTTGAGGCGAATCTGCGGGCTGTTGAGGAAAAGGTCAAGCTCCTCGGGGCTGTAGTCTTTAATTTTCTTGTCGAGGTCGAAAAGACCACTGTGGGCATAGCGAATCCAGCGCCATCCACCCTTGCCAAAGGCGATGTAGTGAATGGTGTCCTCGTCGTTGAGGCTCTTGTCGAAGTCAACAAGCTTGTGAATGTCAAGCTCGCGAATTTCGCCCAGGCCCGAGCAACGCGCGCAACTACCCTCGGGGTGATTGAAGCTGAACGACTCGGCATAGCCCACAAAGGGTTGTCCCACTCTGGAAAAGAGCAGGCGCAACGGCGCGGCAATGTCGGTGTAGGTGGCCACTGTGGAACGGGAGTTGGGCGCAGGCTTCTTTTGGTCGATGACAATGGCGATGGGCAGGTTCTCAATGGCATCGACATGCGGGCGTCCGTACTTTGGCAAGTATTGTTGCACAAACGACGGGAAGGTGTCGTTCAACTCACGCCTCGACTTGGCCGCAATGGTGTCGAGCACCAGCGAACTCTTTCCCGAGCCCGAAACGCCGGTGAAAACAGTGATTTTGTGCTTTGGAATGTCGAGCGATACGTCCTTGAGGTTGTTCTCGCGTGCGCCTCTGATTTTTATTTTGTCGATATCCATTGTGATGTGAATGTTGTGTGTAATGTCGGCGGGTTTGCCCCAGTGAAACAGCAGGCAAAGTTATAATAAATTGGTGAGATTTACAACCTCTTCTAAAGCAAGCCACCCCTGTGGGCATCACGCCGAGGGGTGACTATCTATTTGTTACTATATAAATCGAGAATCTGAATCTTCGTCAGACTGAGATTGCATTTGCGCCGTGGGCATGCGTCTCAATGCTTTTCATGCGCATGCCTTAAAAAACGAAAAAACGTCATTTCCCGAGTCTCTCTTCTCTCATTGGGAAATAACGCGACACAACCAGTATACGGTTCATGATTGAGATTACACTGCTGCCATTGCCACTGGCGGCAAGTGTGCTTTCATTGGCCCTGGTGGCACCCGTGAATGACATTCTGGGTGCGCAAGTAGGGGGCGAGGGTGAAAACCTGCTATGCATGTGTGTTCCGCGCTCTAATTCCACGAGAGCTCGAAATTGTTTTTAACGATAACGAGGCAGGTCTTCTGGCTCATTCCCATCGCTCGCCTTGTAGGGCCTTCCCACCAGCGCATTGGGCTGGCAGTGACCGAGTTGAGAAATTCGGCAAGCGATATTGTAGATGGGAAAATACAGCAGCGGGTTCTGCCCAGGATTCTCACCTGTGTTCCCTTTTCAGCCATCGGTGCGGCGATTGCCGGCGATGGGCACCACATTATCATGGTGCAAAGTTACAACCTTTTTTCTTCATTTGCAAGCGCGGGCGTCAATTCTTTGCCACCTTGCGTTCAATTGCTCTTGGTTGTTGCCCTGCTGTCGTCGCCCGTTGCTGAACGCAAAAGAAAAACCGATGTGCGTGATTGTGAGCACATCGGTTTATAACTATTTGGTTCTTAGGATTTATTATAGCTGTTGCAGCGCAATGGTGTTACTTCGACATTTCCTCAAAGGTCTTCTTGATGATGGCGACAGCCTTGAGGATTTCTTCCTTGTTGATGCACAAGGGAGGAGCGAAGCGAATGATGTGGTCGTGGGTGGGCTTGGCAAGGAGGCCGTTGTCGCGAAGCTTGAGGCAGATGTCCCAAGCAGTCTTGCCCTCGATGGGCTTGGTGACAATGGCGTTGAGCAAGCCGCGACCGCGCACTTGCACGATGAATGGCGAGTTGATTTTGTTAATCTCTTCGCGGAATATCTTACCCATCTTCTCGGCGTTTTGAGTGAGTTTCTCCTCCTTAACCACCTTTAGAGCCTCGATGGCAACGCGAGCAGCCAGTGGGAAACCGCCAAATGTTGAGCCATGCTCGCCTGGCTTGATGTTAAGCATGATGTCGTCGTCGGCAAGGCAAGCCGAAACCGGGAGTACACCGCCACCCAGAGCTTTGCCCAGAATCACGATGTCGGGGCGGATGCCGTCGTGCATTGAGCACAGCATCTTGCCGGTGCGGGCGATACCGGTCTGCACCTCGTCGGCAATGAAGAGCACGTTGTGCTCATGGCACAGGTCGAAGCATTTCTTGAGGTAGCCATCGTCGGGGACAAAGACGCCAGCCTCGCCCTGGATTGGCTCGGCGATGAAGGCGCACACCTCGTCGCCATGCTCTTCAAGGGCCTTCTTGAGTGCCTCGGGATTGTTGTAGGGGATGCGGATGAAACCCGGAGTGAGTGGCCCGTAGTCGGCAAACGAGCTCGGGTCGTCGCTCATAGTGATGATGGTCACTGTGCGTCCGTGGAAGTTTCCTTCGCAGCAGATTATTTTAATCTTGTCGTTGGGAATGCCTTTTTTCACTGCTCCCCAGCGGCGGGCGAGCTTTAGAGCTGTTTCTACGCCCTCGGCGCCGGTGTTCATGGGCAGCACCTTGTCGTAGCCAAAGAACTGATGCATGAATTTCTCATACTCGCACAGCACGTCGTTGTAGAATGCGCGTGAGGTGAGGCACAGCTTGCTGGCCTGGTCCTTGAGGGCCTTGACGATGCGTGGGTGGCAGTGACCCTGGTTCACGGCACTATAGGATGAGAGGAAGTCGAAATACTTCTTGCCCTCAACGTCCCACACATAGATTCCCTTGCCCTTGTGCAGGACAACAGGCAGTGGATGATAATTGTGGGCGCCGTAGCGGTCTTCCATAGCCATGCAGCGCTTGCTGGCTTCGCCAATGACGTTTTTCTTAGTAGTTGCTTTTTTGGTAGTTGCTGGTTTAGCTTTTTTGGTAGTTGCCATAGTTAATTAATTTTATAGTGAAATGTGCAATTTAGACAATAGTTGTTGACAGTGAATGTGCAAATATAAATCTTTTTTATCAAACTTTTCAAAAAAATCAATGATAATATGCTACATTTTTTGTTAAAGCGTCGATTTTTTTTGTTTTTGAATTTTATAAGGTGATTAATTCGGCAAAAATTACTAACTTTGTCGATTAATTGCTTTTTGGGCAATTACACTTGATTGAAACGCACAACACATTCATTTTTTATGAGCAAAGATAAAAACAATCCCGAGGAGCAGGAGGGGCAGCCGCTGGAGGGCGAAAACCAGCAGCCAGCCGAACTTGAGGCTCAAGAACCTGCCGCAACCGGAGCGGCAGCTCCAAGCGAGCAGCCAGCCGCCGACGACGATAATGCCGCCGAGGTCAAGCCCGCGAGCAACACCGAGCTCAAGGACAAGAAGCTGCGTCTCTCGGGGATGTATGAGAACTGGTTTATCGACTATGCCAGCTACGTGATTCTCGAACGCGCCATTCCTCACATTGAGGATGGTCTCAAGCCCGTGCAACGACGCATCCTGCACGTGATGAAAGAGAGCGACGACGGCCATTACACCAAGGTGGCCGGCATCGTGGGCGACACCATGCACTATCATCCGCATGGCGACGCCTCGATTGGCGATGCGCTGGTGCAACTTGGCCAGAAGGAACTGCTCATTGACACTCAGGGTAACTGGGGTAACATCCTCACCGGCGACGGTGCCGCGGCTCCTCGTTACATCGAGGCCAGGCTCAGCGAGTTTGCCCTTGAGGTAGCCTTCGACAATAAAGTTACCGACTGGACATTGAGTTACGATGGCCGCAACCGCGAGCCCATCACTCTCCCTGTCAAGTTCCCGCTGTTGCTGGCACAGGGTGCCGAGGGCATTGCGGTGGGATTGTCGTGCAAAATATTGCCTCACAACTTCAACGAAATTCTTGATGCCGCCGTGAGTTATCTCAAGGGCGAGGAATTTCAGCTTTACCCCGACTTCCCCACAGGCGGCTATGTTGACGTGAGCAATTATCGCGACGGTGAGCGCGGCGGTAGCGTGAGGGTACGCACCAAGATTGAGAAAGTCGACAACAAGACGCTGCTTGTCAAGGATTTACCCTATGGTAAGACCACCGGCACACTCATCGACTCCATCTTGAGGGCAGCCGAGAAAGGAAAAATAAAGATTAAAAAGGTTGACGACAACACCTCGTCGACAGCCGAAATCATAGTAACCTTGCAACCCGGCACATCAAGCGACAAGGCCATCGACGCGCTCTATGCCTTTAGCGACTGTGAGACAAGCATCTCGCCCAACATTTGTGTAATCAAGGACGAGAAACCGCAATTCCTCACCGCAACCCACCTGCTCAAGTTCAGCGTTGACCACACTAAGGACATCCTGCGTCGCGAGCTCGAGATTCAGCGCCAGGACACCATGGAAGCTCTTTTCTTTGCCTCGCTCGAGAAAATCTTCATCGAGGAGCGCATCTACAAGGATCGTGGCTATGAGCAAGCCAAGGATGAGGATGCCGCAGTGCGTCACATCGACAAGCGCCTCGATCCGTTCAAGCCACAGTTCTACCGAGCCATCACGCGCGACGACATTTTGCGCCTGATGGAAATCAAGATGAAGCGCATAGTCAAGTTCAACAGCGACAAGGCCGACAACTATATAGCCATGCTCAATGAGCGTCTGCAGGACATTGACTATAAGCTCGCCCATCTGGTGGAACACACAATCGAGTGGTATGAGAACCTGAAGAAAAAATATGGGCATCTGCATCCTCGTCGCACCACCATTCGCGACTTTGACACTATCGTCGCCAGTAAGGTGGCCGAGGCCAACGAGAAGCTCTACATCAACCGCCAGGAAGGCTTCATTGGCACGTCACTCAAGAAAGATGAATACATCTGCAACTGTAGCGACATCGACGACATCATCGTCTTCTACAAGGATGGCAAGTACAAGGTGATTAAGGTTGCCGAGAAAATCTATGTGGGCAAGAACATCATGCACGTGAGTGTGTATAAGCGCAACGACAGCCGCACCATCTTCAACGCCATCTACACCGACGGGCGTGGCGGCACCACCTACATGAAACGTTTTGCTGTGACTGGCGTCACTCGCGACAAGGAATATGACATCACTCAAGGAAAGCCCGGCTCGCGGGTGCTTTGGTTCACCGTTAACCCCAATGGCGAGGCCGAGGTGCTGCGAGTTACGCTCAAGCCCAAGAAGCACCTGAGGGTGTTGCAGTTTGACGTCGACTTGGCTGAGCTTGCCATCAAGGGCAAGACAGCTCGCGGCAACATGGTTACCAAGAATGAGATTCACCGCATCACCCTCAAGGAGCACGGCCGCAGCACTCTGGGCGACCGCGAGGTGTGGTTCGATCAGGATATCCTTCGCATCAACTACGAAGGCCATGGCGTGTCGCTTGGCAAGTTTGCCGGCGACGACCGCATCCTTGTAATTATGAAAAACGGCGACTTCTACACCACAAGCAGTGAGTCGACCAACCACTACGAGGAAGGCATGCTGCGCATCATGAAGTATGACCGCAACCTGGTGTGGACCGCGGTGGTCTACGATGCCGATCAGGGCTACGTTTATCTCAAGCGTTTTCCCCTCGAGGACAGTGCCAAGAAGCAGCGCTTCATTGGCGATAATCCTGAGTCGCGCCTGCTGCTGCTCACTTGTGAGAAATATCCAAGATTGCAGGTTAAGTTTGGCGGCGACGATAGCGTGCGCGAGCCGTTAGTGATTGATGCCGAGGAGTTTATTGCTGTCAAAAGCATCCATGCCAAGGGCAAGCGTGTGAGCAACTACACCGTCGACCAGGTAATAGAACTGGAACCGCGTGTGGTTGAGGAGGAAACCCAAGAGCCTGAGCTGACTGCCGATGCCGAGGTGGAGGAGACCGATGCCGCAATCAATCAGCAAGAGGTGCTCGACAAGCTCACGGGGCAGACACGTCTATTTGAAGACGATGATAGCGAAGATAATCAAGACAAGTGAAAATAGAAAACTATGAGAATTATTGAGACGGGCATAAGGCGACTGGTGACAGCGCTGCTGGTAATGATGCTGGCTGTCGCTGCCGCTAAGGCACATGATGCAGGCGAAAAGCCCTTGAGGCCGGTTGCCGGCATGTTTACTGCCGAGGTGGGGCATGCCAGCGTGCTCGACTCTTATCTCACGCCCATTGCTTATGGCGGCACGGCAATGCGCTTGGGCTATGAAGCTCAACAGGCCACCGGTTTCAACCCGGAGCGGTGGACGCGCCAACTCGACTTGGGCATCAACTACAACTACACTCACAATCCTGCCGGTAATCACACGATGCATGCCCTCACTATCGATGCCCGATGGGGCATGATGCACCGCTGGCGAGGAGTGCTCACCCCTGGCCTGCAGCTCATGGCAGGCGGCTCCACGCAGTTCACAGGTGGAGCACTCTATAATGCCAACAACAGCAACAATGTGGCATCGGCCAGAGTACACTGGAGCTTGGGTTTCATGGGCCAAGCTGTGCTTAACACGCGCATTAAGCGCCTTCCCGTCACCATCCGCTACCAGGCTACACTGCCTGTGGCGGGTGTGTTTTTTTCGCCCGAATATGATGAGGCCTACTACGAAATTTACCTGGGAAACCATCGCAATCTGGTGCACATGGGCTGGTGGGGCAATCGCTTCGACATGGAGAACTTTGTTGCCGCCGACCTGCACTTGGGAGGCACGTCGTTGCGCGTTGGCTACCGCAATCGCATTGCCTCGTCGTGGGTGAGTAACATCAACTGCCGCGAGGTGACCCATTGTGTGGTGATTGGCATTGGTGGCGAGTTCCTGAGCGTGGGCCGCAAGCAACGCGCCGAGTCGAGCAATATTATTTCATCGATTTACCAATGAAGAAGCTACTGCACATATTATTGATATTACTCACGCTGCTGCCGCTGGCATCATGTCACGACCAGCCCGAGTGGAAAAACGACCCCTATGGCAACTTCGATGCACTGTGGCAGATTATTGATGAGCACTATTGCTTCTTTGCCTACAAGGATGTGGACTGGCAAGAGGTGAGGCTGCGCTATCGCGCCAAGGTGCACAATGGCATCACCAGCCGCGAGCTGTTCGACCTGTGTAGCGAAATGCTCAAGGAATTGCAGGACGGCCACACCAACCTGATTTCGGCGTTTGACGTGTCGCGCTACTGGATTTGGGAGCAGTATCCTGTCAACTACGACGAGCGCCTCATCGACGAGCATTATCTCCACTTCAACTATCGCCGTGCCAGCGGCATCAAGTATCAAGTGCTTGACAATAATTATGCCTATATGTACTACGGCGACTTTGCCAGCGGCATTGGCGACGGCAATCTCGACGTGATTTTCAGCCAGCTTGCCAGCAGCGACGGCTTGGTGATTGACGTGCGCAGCAACGGCGGCGGCTATCTCACTAATGTTGAGACTCTGGTTGGACGCTTCATTGACGAGCGTACCTATGCCGGTAGCATTCAGCACAAAACCGGCACCGGGCACAACGAGTTCTCTAATCCCTATGATTACTACTTTGAGCCCGCCCACAACCGGGTTCATTACAACAAGCCTGTGGTGGTGCTTGCCAATCGAGGTTCATTTAGCGCTACCAACAATTTTGTGTCAATCATGAAATCACTTCCCAATGTCACCATTGTTGGCGACGTGACCGGCGGCGGATGCGGCTTGCCTTTCACCGGCGAGTTGCCTAATGGCTGGAGCATACGTTTCTCGGCTGCGCCAATCACCGGTCCCGATGGCGAGTTAACCGAGTTTGGCGTTGAACCCGACGTCAAGGTCAACATGACCGAGGCCGATGTGGCTCAAGGGCGTGACACGATTCTGGAAAAGGCTTTTGAAATTTTGAAGAGCAAACGAACAAACTAAAAAATAGTAAAAAACTATGGAAATTACCCCAATCGCCACATTCCACGCGCCATTTAGCGACAAGTTTGGCATTCCGCGCCAAAGCGGGCTTGTGAGCGAGCTTGAGGGGCACATTGTCTTTCTGCCCGAGTTTCGCAACACCGACAGCCTGCGTGGACTGGAGCAGTTTGATTACTTATGGCTCATCTGGGAATTCTCGGCCAACAGGCATGAGGCAGTTCGGCCCACGGTGCGACCGCCACGGCTGGGAGGAAACACCAGGGTAGGGGTTTATGCCACGCGTTCGCCCTATCGTCACAACCGGCTAGGCCTCTCGGCTGTGAAGCTCAGCCGCATCGACTTCGACACGCCACAGGGACCTGTATTGCACGTTGAAGGCGCCGACCTGATGGATGGCACGCCCATCTATGATATCAAGCCCTATGTTGCCTATGCCGACAGCCATCCCGATGCTCGCAGCGGCTTTGTCGATACAACGCAATGGCAGTCGCTCGACGTTGAGATTCCACAAGAAGTGGCACAGCGGTTCACCGGGCAGCAACTTGCAGCTTTGCGCCACACTCTTGCCCTCGACCCGCGGCCGCACTACCACAACAGCGCCACCAAGGTCTACGGCATGAAATTCCTGGACCATGACATCCATTTCCAAGTAGATGGCAATCAACTGATAGTGATAAATTGACAAAACAGATTTTATAACCTATATAATTTTTACACCCATGCTTCAAATCCGATGTAAAAACAACAACGTGACGAAAGAGTTTCCTGAGGGCACATCGCTGCTGGATGTGTACAAGGAATTTGCCGATGAATTGAAATTCCCTTATCCTGTGGTGTCGGCCAAGGTGAACAACGCCTCGCAGGGGCTCAAATTTCGCCTGTTCCAAAACCGCGACGTGGAATTTATGGATGCCCGTGAGGGGTCGGGGCACCGCGTGTATGTGCGCTCGCTGTGTTTCGTGCTCTACAAGGCGGCCACCGATGTGTTCCCGGGCAGCAAGCTCTTTATTGAGCACCCGCTATCTCAGGGCTACTACTGCAACTTCAAGAAGAAGAACATCAACGACCCGCTCACTGCGGCCGACGTGCAGCTCATCAAGCAACGCATGAAGGAGATAGTGGATGACGACATGCCGTTCCACCGCTTTGAGGCCACTACCGAGGAGGCTGTGAGGGTCTTTGCCGAGCGCGGTTTTGCCGACAAGGTTAAGTTGCTTGAGACCAGCGGACAAATCTACAGCGATTATTACAAACTGGGCGAGACGGCCGACTACTACTACGGCCCGCTGGTGCCTTCCACAGGCTACCTGCCTGTGTGGGACATTGAACCGTCACATGAGGGAATCTTGCTGTGCGTGCCTGATAAGCACGACCCCACCCGCATCGCACCCACAGTCGACATGCCACGCACCTTTGAGATGTTTGCCGAGAAAGTGCGTTGGGACATCATCATGCGTCAGAGCAATGCCGGCGACGTCAACAAAGCCATCCTCAAGGGGCACGCCTCCGAGCTCATTCAAGTGAGTGAGGCGTTGCAGGAGAAGAAAATAGTGCAGATTGCCGAGGAAATCGACCGCCGTTTCCGTGCCGAGGAGAACCCAATTCGCATTGTGCTCATCACCGGCCCGTCAAGTTCGGGAAAGACCACATTCTGCAAGCGCTTGTCGGTGCAGTTGCTGGCTTGCGGCCTGCGTCCGCTTTCGTTCTCGACCGACGACTATTTCGTTAACCGTGTCGATACTCCATTATTGCCCAATGGCGAATATGATTTCGACAACATTCGTGCCGTCGACTGTGATTTGCTTGAAGACCACCTCATGCGCCTGATGAACGGTGAGCGCGTGGAGATACCCGAGTTCAACTTCGTCACCGGCGAGCGTGAGTTCAACGGCAAGCGACTCAAGCTCAAGAACGACACCGTGCTCATCATCGAGGGCATCCACGCCCTTAATCCCATCCTCACCCAGCGCATTCCCGAGAGTGCGAAATTCAAGATTTACATTTCCACCCTCACAAGCATTTCGCTCGACGACCACAACTGGGTGCCCACCAGCGATAATCGCTTGTTGCGCCGCATCATCCGCGACTACAACAAGGGGGCTTTCAGCGCACGCGAAACCATCAGTCACTGGAAAAACGTGTGTGATGCCGAGGAGAAGTGGATTTCGCCCTTCCAGGAGACAGCCGACGTTATGTTCAACTCGGCGCTCAACATCGAGTTCCCGGTGTTGCGCACCCATGCCGAGCTCATCCTGTCGTCGGTGCCCAAGAACTGCAAGGAATATACCGACGCTCACCGCTTGCTTAAGCTAATACGCTACTTCATCCCTGTTGACGACAAGGAAATTCCGCCCACCAGCATCATGCGAGAGTTCTTGGGCGGATCAAGCTTCAAGTATAACAATCGAGGTGAGTAATGCGGGCGGCGCTCAAAGTAAATGCTCAAAACAACAAGAAACCGGGGGTGATGATAATCTCCCGGTTTCTTTATGACGGTTGTCGCAATCGTTTTAGGTTTTCTTGCGTGTGCGGGAAAGAATTGCTATATTTGCAGTCAATAACGCAATCATTCCCACATCGATGAAATTTAGCGACATAATAGGTAACGAGCGTGCCATTGAGCAAGTGAGGCGCATGGTCGACAGCGGTAACATAGCCCACGCGCTGCTTTTTCATGGCGAGCCGGGTGTTCCCAAGCTTGCACTGGCGATGGCGACGGCGCAATACATTCACTGCACCAATCGCATCGACGGCGACTCGTGTGGCATGTGCCCGCAGTGCCTGCAGCATCAGTCAATGAACCATGCCGACACATTCTTTTCCTATCCAATCACCAAGAAGGGCGAGCGCCCGGTGAGCGAGGATTTCGACCGGGAATGGAAGGAGTTTGTGGCCGACGATGTTGTTGCCGAGGACTATGAGCACTGGTTGTCGATAATAGGCAACACCAATGCCCAGCCCATTATCTATGCCAGCGAGAGCGACAGCATCATTAGAAAGATGAGCATGAGTGCCTACACGGCTAAATACAAGGTGCTCATCATGTGGCAGGCCGACAAGATGAACCAGCAGTGTTCCAACAAGATGCTGAAGCTAATCGAGGAACCCGACCCCGACTGCATCTTCTTGCTTACCACCGACAATGCCAAGGCTATCTTGCCCACCATCTACTCGCGCACGCAGCGCATAGAACTGCGAAAACCATCAACACAGCAGATTGCCGAGCACATGGCTCGAGTGCATGGCCTCGACATGACCGAGGCACTGGCTCTCGCCGCTCCTGCCGACGGTAATGTGATTCAGGCAATGCGCAACATGGAGGCCGGAAGCGAGACTCACGAGTTTCACAAGCAGTTTGTGAGCCTGATGCGGCTTGCCTACCAGCGCGACCTTGTTTCGCTCAAGGAGTGGAGCGAAGAAATTGCCGACTACAAGCGCGAGAAATCACAGCGTTTTCTCAATTATGCCTCACGCATGGTGCGTGAGAACTACATCTATAACCTGCACATGCCTGCGCTCAATTATGAGACGCAAGAGGAGTCGCAGTTCAGCAAGAATTTTGCCCGTTTCATCAACGAGGAAAACGTGGAGCGAATGCTACGCCTCTTTAGCGACGCCGCCCGCGACATCCGAGGCAATGCCAACGCCAAGATTGTCCTCTTTGACGTGGCGGTGAAAACTACTATACTTATTAAGAAATAGAGCGACGTGGTTTATGGACGATAATCCTGAACCGGAACTGAAAACCGAAAAATGAAAACTCACGCATGACACCTTTTCTTCGCCAGGTGGCGCAATATTATCACAGCAAGGGCAATGTTTACAATTATTGCTTTGTGCTTCCCAATCATCGCAGTTGCAAGTTCTTTGAGCGTGAGCTTGAACTGTCAAGTAACGGCCCAATTCTCATGCCCGAGGTTAAGACAATTACCGACTTTGTGACTTCGCTCTCGGGACTGGTGGCGGTGTCGCCTGTTGACGCGCTTTTTGAACTGTTCAAGTGCTACACTGCAATCTCAGGTAACGAGGATTATTCTTTTGACCAATTTGTGTATTGGGGCAACGTTGTGCTCAACGACTTCAATGACGTTGACATGTATCTTGTCGACGCAAAGGAAATTTTTACTAATGTGCGTGAGTATAAAGAGATTCAGGCCAATTACATTGGCGATGACCTGCGCGAGGTGATGTCGCATTATTTCTCGCTTGAGATTGACACGCCGGTGAGTGAGGAAGAGGAGCTGATGTGGAAGAAAAACTACAGCGAGCTGAAGCCCGGCGAGGAGCTCACGGTGCGGGGACAGTACCTGAAGCTGTGGCAGAGCATGCTTGAGCTCTACACAAGCTACAACGAGGCCCTGGCTCGGCGTGGCCTGAGCACAATGGGTCGCATCTACCGCACGGCGGTCGAAGCTCTCAAGCCCGGCAATAGCATTGGCAACAAGCGTTATGTGTTTGTGGGTTTCAACATGCTCTCAACAAGCGAGCTGGCCATTTTCAAGCGCCTTAGCAATCGCAATGTGGCTCAATTCTTTTGGGATGCCGCGTCGCCGGCTTTTAATGATAAATATAAGGACAATAGGGGAGGACGACTGGTGAAATTCTATCAACGGGAGTTTCCCGAGCCAGCCGACTTTACTGCCGAACCCATCGAGAAATTTCCCGTTATTGAGGTGGTGGGAGTTCCTTCTAATGCGGGTCAGGCAAAATGTGCTTTCTCTATCATTGATGACTTGAATAAAAACGGCGAAATGGCAACCGATGATGCGGCTATCGACACTGCTATCGTGTTGCCCGACGAGGACCTCTTTGTGCCCTTGCTCAACTCCATCAGCCCCGACCTTAAGCACACTATCAATATTACAATGGGGTATCAGCTGAGCGACAGTGATATAGCCTCGCTCATGCGCATTGTGGCAAAGATGCACAGCCAGGCGCGGCGCGATGGCGATGGCACGTGGCGCTTTTATCGTGACGACGTGAAGTCGTTGCTCTCCCATCCCCTCATCAAGAGTTGCTATGGTCGAGAGGCACTGCAGTTGATAAAAACTATAACCGACTGCAATCTGTTTATGGTGCCCGAGGACGCGGCCGTGGGCTTGGGATTTGAGCCGCTGTTTCACACGCTTGAGCCGGCACAAGGTGGCCAGGCTGTAATTGACTTCTTGCAGCGGCTGGTGGACTTCTGCAACCGGGTAGAGGAACTTATTGCTCCACAAGAGCATGAAGAGGCCGACGAAAATGACAGCGACGGTGGCCATCCACGAGGCACCATGCTGTTGCAGGAGGCATTCCTCAACCAGTACGTTGAAGTGCTCAACCGCTTAATCGATGCCATTGCACGCCACGATGTGCCGCAGTGTGAGACCACGGTGTTCAATTTGCTCGACCGCTTGGCAAGTGTGTTCAGTATTCCTCTCGAGGGGGAACCACTGCAAGGACTGCAGGTGATGGGACTGCTCGAGACACGTTGCCTTGATTTCAAGAATCTCATCATCACTTCGGCCAACGAGCGTGTGCTGCCGCGCAAGTTCCGCACCAACACGTTTATCACTAATTTCCTGCGCTCTTATTATGGTATGTCGACGACAGCCCATCAGGAAGCAATGTGGACCTACTACTTCTATCGCCTGATTAGCCGTGCCGGCAAGGTGTATATGCTCTACGATACCAGTGCCCAGTCGATGGGCTCGAGCGAGCACTCACGATTCATTGAGCAGCTTGAGAAGGTTTACGGCTGCAAGATGAAACATGTCACCCTGTCGATGCCTGTTCCGGTGAGCAAGTCAATTAATATTGAGATTCCCAAAAACGAGCGGGTGCTCAATGCTGTTGAGTCCTATCGCATGGATGGAATGAATGCCAAAGCATTCTCGGCGAGTTCGATTAACGAGTACATTAATTGCCCGTTGTCGTTCTATTTTCATCACATTGAGCACTTGCGCAGCGAGGGCGACGATGCCGATTTCATGGATGCCAGCACCTTTGGCACCATTGTTCATGAAACATTGCAAGAACTCTATTATCCCAAGCAGGACGGAAAGGACCGTGAGGGAGAGTACAAAGTGACGCTATCCATGATTGAGGACTTTGAGAAGCGAGACCTCGACAGGGTTATAAATGGCAAGGTGAATGAGAAATATCTGCGCTCGGCAACCTCAACCGGCGCTTCGTTAACGGGCGAGGCCTCGATAGTGGCAACTGCAATCAAGGAATTTGTGGTCGCGGCGTTGGACTATGATAAGAAACTGTTGCAGGGCATCGCAACTAATTTCTTTACAGTGCTTGAGTGCGAACGTGAGCACGAGGGGGTGGAACTCACGCTAGGTGGGGTGAAATTAAACTTCCGCTACACTGCCGATCGCATCGACCGCCTGCCCACAGGTGAGCTGCGCATGGTGGACTACAAGACCGGTCGCGACAAGACCGATTTTGCAGACATCGACAATCTCTTTGAGGGTGAAAATCGTCGCAAGGCTGTGCTGCAGCTCATGCTCTATTGCAACGCCTATGCCCAGGAAAACAACCTGGACGGGCCCATCATGCCCGTTATCTATTCATTGCGCGACATGAGTCAGGCCGGAGTTAAAATTAAGAATCGGCAGGTGGTTGATTATCAAGGTTATAACAAAGAGTTTTGCGAGCGCATGGGCATTGTGATGCAAGGCTTTTTCAATCCCGATGAGCCATTCAGGCAAGCTCCAGCAGGACCGTTGTCCTCAAGCCCGTGCCGCTACTGCAAGTTCCGTGACTTTTGCCGCAGGTAGAACAAATGGCAGCGGCTAAAACAAGTCCTCATTTTGGGCCTTGATTTCTTCCCACTGCTCTTGTGTTATGCGCTCACCGCGGTAGATGTGGCCATGCTTGTCGTGAGCTCCATCCTTGTCGATGGTGAAAGTGGCATAGTCAACGTCGATTAGGTCGCCCATGTACCACACGTGGGCCTTGTCGCGGCTGTAGAAACCTTTCCAGTTCTCCTCATAGGTGGCAGGGTCGGCCAGTGGCAGAATCTTGCCGAAGCGATACACATGCTTGCTATCGACAGCAACGTTATATTCCTTGATTTTGAACGTCTTTAGGTCGCTGGGCTCAATGCGAATAGTGTCGTAGAAAGCATAGCGGCCGTCGACGGCCCACAGGTCATCCTCATTCCACTTCACAACTTCGAAATTTTTCACGCTCGACACGTGCATTGGCACTCCCTTGTAGTAATAATCGTGCTTGTCGCAGCACAGCGGATATTTTTTAGCCTCGATGGTGGATGGGTCGGCACCGGGTATGAGTTTCTCCTTGAAATATACATGCTTGTCGTCGCGGCCAAGCCAGTCCTTGACAGCTTCAAAGCGTGAAGCGTTGGCACCGGGCAGCGTGTCGTTGACAGTGCCGAAACTGAAAGTCCAATAGGTGAAGGTGACATTGTTGCCGCTCACAACATATTCCCCCTCGTTGTTACAGCTCGACATAACAGCCGCCACCAGCAATAGGGTCCACATCGCTAACTGTCGCGAAATCTTTTCCATAGCAATTGAAAATTGATGATGTTGATTAATAAATTCTTATTCATGATTTTATTCACTCATTGCAAATTTAGGTAATAATTGCCTGATAAACAAGAAATGGGTTGAAAAACAAGAAATCTACATTTTAACTCGGGTTGTTGTGAAAAAAGATTTGTGTGTTTAGAAAAAAAGTTGTACCTTTGCCCCGCTTTAAGCTCCCGTGTGATGGGAAATTAAGCTAAATAACTTAATTTTGAGTAACACAATTTATTAAAAATGAAGACATTCCAATTAAATGCCGAGCCAAGAACCGACCTTGGCAAGAAGGCTGCAAAGGCGATTCGCGCCGAGCACAAGATTCCTTGCGTCCTGAACGGAGGCAAGCTGGTAGAGTTGAAAGATGGTAAGTATGAGGGCACCCTCGCCGCAGGCGAGAAGGTTGTTCCCATCGGTCGCGATGGCAAGGCCATTATCACCACCGATTTCACCGTTAACATTGGCGACGTTCGCAAGCTCATCTACACTCCCGAGGTTTACGTTGTTGACCTCAATATTGGTGGCGTAGAGAAGAAGGCTGTGCTGAAAGACATCCAGTGGCACCCCATTAACGACAGCATTCTGCACCTCGACTTCCTTGAGGTAAACGAGGAGAAGCCTGTTGTTGTTGAGATTCCCGTTAAGGTTGAGGGTCACGCAGTGGGTGTTAAGGCTGGTGGTAAACTCTTCCTGAGCATGAAGAAGGTGAAGGTTAAGGGTATCTATACCAACATTCCAGAGCGCATCGTTGTTAACGTTGACAACATCGCCATTGGTCACGCCATCAAGGTTGGTGACTTGAAGTTTGACAACTATGAGCTTGCTAACGCTAAGGATCTCGTGATCACCGGCGTTCGCGCTACACGTGCCGCAGCTGCTGCAGCTGCCGCAACCGAGGAGGGCGAGGAAGGTGCTGCTGAGTAATTGGCTCAAGCGCATTTTCTCAACTAAATCGAGTAGCGAAGCTAACGAAACAACCCCCAAGGAAGAACAGGCTATGAAGTTCTTGATTGTTGGACTGGGAAACATTGGTGCTGAGTATGAGGCCACCCGTCACAACATTGGGTTTACGATATTGGATGCCTTTGCCAAGGCGTCCAATGTTGTTTTTACCTCTCAGCGCTATGGCGCAGTGGTCGAGGTGCGTCTCAAGAACCAGCGGTTGCTGCTCTTGAAGCCATCGACCTACATGAACCTGAGCGGTGAGGCGGTGCGCTACTGGATGCAGAAGGAAAAAATCGAGCTTGATCATGTGCTGGTAGTGGTTGATGACTTGGCATTGCCCTTTGGCACGCTGCGCTTGCGTGGCAAGGGTGCCGATGGGGGCCACAATGGCTTGAAAAACATCAACCAGCTGGTGGGTTCGCAAAATTATGCCCGTCTGCGCTTCGGCATTGGCAGTGACTTCCCTCAGGGAGCACAAATCGACTATGTGCTAGGCCCATTGACAACTCAGGAACAAGAACTTCTTCCCGAGCGGGTGGACAAGGCTGTGGAGGCTATCAAGGCCTTTTGCTTGAGCGGCCTGAGTTTTGCCATGACACATTATAATAATAAGTGATTGAAGTGCTGTGGTGAAGCCCACTGCGGGCAGTCAACTGATAACTGATAAATGACAACTCCTATGAGTGAGATGAGAATTGATAAGTGGCTGTGGGCCACGCGGGTGTTTAAAACTCGCTCACTGGCTACCGACCAGTGCAAGCTGGGGCGAGTGACCATCAAGGGGATGAATGTGAAGCCGTCGCACAACATCAAGGTGGGCGACGTGATTGAGGTGCGCAAACCTCCCATCACGTTCACCTTTGAAGTGGTGGGATTGCTCAACAACCGCGTGGGTGCCAAGCTCGTGCCTAACTACTTGAAGAACATTACCTCGGCCGACCAGTACAAGCTGCTTGAGATGGCCCGCATCGGTGGCTTCGTGCGCCGACAAAAGGGTATGGGACGCCCTACCAAGAAGGAAGGTCGCGAGATGAAAGAGTTTACCGATGAGGCCTTCTTCGGCTTTGACGACTGGGACGATGAAAATCCACTGTGGACCCAGGAGGACGAAGACCGCCTCAACGGTGAGTGACACCGCCTGAGGTTCACATTAATAAAACAAAATCGCCCCGCTTGAGCATGTCTCAGGCGGGGCGATTAGATTGTTGCATAGGGTGACAACCGCTCTAAATAGAGCGCATGTGATTATTTCTTCTTGGGAGAGACGTAATCCATGTGCACCTTTTCCCACGACCAATCGCCGTCCTTCTTCACGTGCACGCGCACCAGGTAGTCGCCCGGTTCAGGACTGTTGCGCTCGCTCATAGAGTCGAGGGTGAGATAGGTAACATCGTTGTAGACGCGATCGTCCCAGGCATGAACGTGGCCGCAGAACACAGCTGTGGTGAACCATTCATCGAACTGCTGGAGCAAGAAGAATGTTTCCTCGCGTGAGAACGTTGAGGCAAACTGCATTGACGATGGCCTGAACAGATTGGTGTGACTGAAGACGAAAGTGTGGCGATACTTGTACCAACCATCGAGCACACCGTCTTCAATGAGGTCAATTTGCGTCTTGCCTAGTGTGCCACTCGCGGTATCGAGGAAGATGAAGTGGTCATAGATGGGTTCGCCTCCCTCGCTACCGTCATCTATCATGACGTCGAAAGTGTAGAACGAGGAACCAAAAATGTTACTCCACAATGCCCATCCGTTGTGGGTGAGGTCATGGTTGCCAACAACAGGGAAGAATGGGAACTTTATTTCTTCGTAGGTAGAACCTATAATATCTTCGGGATGAGTTTTGTGTACCCAGCGACCATATTCGTTTTGCACATAGTTTTCAACTACATAACGTTTTTTGGCTTCATCTAATAGTGAGTCAAGGACAATATAATACTCGGCCTTGGTATCGGCAATATCGCCCAGATGGGCATAGAACAAGTCGTCGCCCTCCAGCCCAATTGCGAACATC
This sequence comes from Porphyromonadaceae bacterium UBA4259, assembly GCA_002396125.1. Taxonomy (GTDB): domain Bacteria; phylum Bacteroidota; class Bacteroidia; order Bacteroidales; family Muribaculaceae; genus Sodaliphilus. The sequence continues at coordinate 23,991 of DGWL01000043.1, read as the reverse complement.
TCGTCCATGCGCCCTGGATCGGTGGTGACGTGACTGTCACCGCCCACCAGGAAGGTGTACTCGTCATGCTTATTCATGAGGTCGTAGTTGAATTTCATCTCAAAGAGATGCTCCTTGTAGTAGAGATTTGACATTTGAACACGATCCTCGACGGCAGTACCAGCCATTAGCACGCCTTGAGGGCTCACCTTCTCGCATGATGTGTTAGCCAGCGCCATTGCTGCCAAAGCTGCTATAATAATATATTTCGTTTTCATGAGATTTACCATTTATATTTAACACCTAATTTCACCGAACCCTCATATCTACTAGCCAGCTGGCTCATAGAGCCTGCAGGGCGAATGTTGAACTCACCAAAGAGACGCCACTGCTTGTAAATGCGGGCATACCAGCGTAAACCCCAGTTGATGTTCCAGTTTTCGTAGTAAAAGTCGTCGTAGTTGCGAAAGAAGAACCCAATGTTCCACGGGTTGTTGCGGTGACGAATGTTCACACCAAAGCCAAAAGTGAGAGTAAGTGGCTCGGTGTAGCCATAGCGATCTTCAAAATAGACATCTTTACTCCAAAAGTGGATAAGCGACTCGCCTAGGCGAAGGTCGACGTAGGCACTCTCCCATGTAACCGAGGCGTTGGCGATAAACTCGCTGAATCCCCACCGATTATAGCGGTTAAGCATGAGCTTTCCATCAAAGTAGAGGTGTCCAAACTTAACAGGCAAGCGGTAGCCGCCAGTCACATTGAATGAGTAAAGTCGTTTCCACATTTGAATCTGTGCGTTACCGCCAAGATGCCATCGTGGAGTGAAATGGTGGTTATAGGAAACGGCGAGCCCGCCAAATTTCCCGCTCACCACATTGTCGCCACCCATTACATAGGCCGATGCCTCGTGCTTGTGCTCTCCATCGTAGGCCTTGTAGGGAATATAACTATCCTGAGCCCATGCGCACAGGCTAGTGGCGGTAATCATCAAGAGTAGTAATAATTTTTTCATTGAGTATTATAATTATAAAATTAATATTCTCCCATTTAGAAATGAATGCTCAAGGCACCACCCAGAACCCACTGGTGGAGCGACTTCTTAACGCTCGAAACTGCAGGTTTTGTCATGTCCCAGCTGAAAATTTGCATTAAATCCACCAAATCGGGCGAGAGACCTTGCAGCAGTCCCAAGGGATGATAGGTGGCGGTGAAGGTCTTGCGAGCGTAGTCGTAGTCGCAGAACACTTTCCAGGCGAAATTGTTCTTGTGGGCATAGGTGAGTGAGACGCCCGAGCCAAACTTTATAGAGTTGGATGCCTCAACATTGATGTAGTCCCACTTGTGGTCGATTATCTTATCGGTGAGCTTGAACATGGGGGCAGTGTCATCTTCCAGCGCCTCGCTGTTAAAGGCAAGTTGCTGTCCTGTGTAGGAGGCGTTGATGTCGATTGCATTCATCACGCTACGACCAATCAGTGCCTTGGCACCCAGTGCCCAGCGCGACGAGAATGCCCAGTTGAAATATACACCTGCATCGGCAGCAAACTCAGTGAGGTGGTCGCTCTCGATAGTGAGGGCTATTGCTTGAACCGACTGGCTAAGTAATGGGTCTTTCAAAAACTGCTGGATATCACTTTCTTCGCTCAAGGCAAATTGGCTCCACCCATTGATTGGGGTAGCCTTTACGCGTAAGCGCCCGCCCACACCAATGTAGGGGTTAAAGAAATAGGCTCCCTCGGCTCCCACCACAGTAGCCGAGCGGAACTTGAGCCGCAACGGCTCGGTTGACGTCGACTCACCCTCATCGATAAACTCGGCGGGGATGTTGAAGTCAAAAGCTGGCAATTCCAGGTTTTTGTTGCCCAAACCTATACCCATCGAAATATCGAAGAACGACGGATTCTCGCGCAAATCAGGATATATACTAAGATCGCCACGTTGCAAGCCGCGATGCTTGAAAAGCAAGTCCATGAGTCCATAACCCAGCTCAACCGACAGGATACCGATTCCCGCGCCCGAGAGCACATCGCTAATCCAATGGCGATTGTTGAGAACACGCATCACGCCGGTGGCTGTGGCAAGGGTGTAGGCACCCAACGAGTACCATGGTGAGCGAGTGAGGCCAAATTCCTTGTGCAGGATGGTTGCCGCCATGAATGCGGTGGCCGTGTGGCCGCTGGGCCATGAATTGCGCGTGGACCCGTCGGGGCGCATCTCGCTGGCGGTGTATTTAATGCCGTTTACCAAGCCGGCCATTATGGCTGCCGAGGCTGCCGACGAGGCCCAAAATCTGGGCCAGTCGCTACGGCTCTCCACTCCACCTATCTTCAAGCCAATAGCAAGAGCCAGTGGCACATATTGGGTGTAGTTATCAATCTCGTTGTGGAAATTATACTTGATGAGACGAATCTTGGTGTTGGGGTTATTATAATCTTGCCTGAAAGCGGTTTTCTCACTTTTGGCAATTAATCCCGACAGGAACACCGGAATGCCCACCCACGTTTGGTCGTCAAGAAACTTGTAGGGTTTCACCTCAGGATTGGTGCGGCTTTTGATAAAGTTGAAGTCGGGAGCCTTGGGGGGCTCGTAGAGCTTGAGGGGCTTGCTTGGACTCTTGTTGTCATCATCGTCATCGCTTGTGAGTTTCAGCACTGGTGTTCTCAATGAAGTTGCCATTAAGTCAACACCGGTTTCTTGAAGAAGCGGTTCGGCAGGCAATAAGTTTTCTTGAGCAGGCAAGCCAACCTCGATGGCGTGTAGCGAGTCGGCATCAGCTGGTGGCTGCTGCTCTTGTGCAATTGCAAGCGTGGCAATGCCGGTAAGCAATATTGTGGCAAAAAGTCTCAAGTATAGTTTCATAACGTCGTTAGTAGTATTTAGTTTCTGGACGTGGATTGCTGATTTTTAAATGAGTCTGGTACGTAAATTTTGCAAAATGTTGAAAATTTGTAGGCAAATATACAATTTTTTTTCTTTTGTATAGTATAAAATGTTATCAAAAAAGGTACAGAAGTGGCGTTTTTGTATAATCTTGCGCTGTCATGTGTTCATAATCAGGATGTAAATGGATATCGCAAATGAACAGAAGGCATATAAAAAAAGCCCGGCTCTCACGAGTGGGACTTTAAATTTATGAATAGAATCTGTATAGAAAAGTGCAATATAATATTGCTGTCCTAATTATTATGCGGTGCAAAGTTATACATTATTCATACTTTCCCAAAGGTACAAAACACCAAAAAAGTGGTATATATTTCTGCCTGTGTTCTATTTTGCATTTTTTTGCATTCATTTCAAGCATGTTTGGTGGAGATGGTGTCCTATTTGGTACTAATGTGGCTTTCTAAGCGCACCTGTAATGCAAAATGAGAGAATTGCGTGACTCTCTCACTTTAAGCCAAACCGGTCATTAGATAGCTAAACAAACTTCTAATGACCGGTTCAAGCTAAAAGACAAGCAATAAGTAGGATTCTATTTATTTTACCAAAACCTTATTTTACTCTAATCTTGCATGCCTGAGCACGTTTACCCTCGCCCATCTCGTTCTTGATAGCAACAGTGTAGGTGTGAATGCCCACGCCGGCAACGGTGTTGTCGGTCCATGAGGCATTTTGCCCTGCAACTACCGGTATTGTAGCAACTGCACTTTGTTCACTATCGCGATAAATGTTGGCGGTGATGTCGCCTGCCAAGGGCTGGCCATTCAGTTGCAAGCTTGGCGCAGTGAAGCTCACTGTTGCCTAAAAAGCAAGCATCCGTGGGTTAATCAGTTGTTAGGGTAGGCATAAAAAAACAAGAGCTTCAGCGTTAAGTTGCTGAAACTCTTAATCTTAGTGGCGGGGGCCGGATTCGAACCAACGACCTCTGGGTTATGAGCCCAACGAGCTACCACTGCTCCACCCCGCGATTTGCGAATGCAAAGGTACTGCTTTTTCTTGAATCACCAAAAAAAAGAGGCGATTTTGTCGATTTTTAAACAAAATTTAACAAAATCGCCTCCTGTTTTCTTATAGGGGATGGATATGCTTAGTCAAATACGCCTTGCATGGCCTCGGCCTGATGGGGCTCTTCGCGCGATGGCTGGGTGCTTACCGCACCTCCGCCTGATGCCGCACCTCCGCCTGAGCGTCGGCCGCTTCCCATTGAGTTCCACATGTCGTCACGTGCAATGGTCAATCCGCGTTCACGCGCGCAGAAGTCATAGTTGGCAGGCACGTTAAATGATGCGCTGCTCTTGTAGGGCAGGCTCGAGTCTTCGAGCACGGCTTTCATGTAACGTCCCCAGATGGGCAATGCTTGTCCGGCGCCTTGACCAATGCCGCCGTTGTAGAACCTGATGTAGCGTTCTTCACCGCCTACCCACACTCCTGTAACCAGCTCGGGTGTGAATCCCATGAACCAGCCGTCGGAGTTGAGGTTGGTGGTGCCTGTCTTGCCGCCCATCTCAATGTTGCCCACATAACTGCGGCAGCGGCGTCCGGTACCGGCGTTGATAACGCTCTCAAGCATAGTGAGCATTTTGAGGTAGGAGTCTTCACTGAGCACTTCCTTCTGTCGTGGGGTGAACTCGGCAATCACGTTGCCGTGGCTGTCGCAGATGCGCGACACGAATATGGGATCGCTGCGAATGCCTTTATTGGAGAACACCGAGTAGGCGCTCACTTGTTGTTTTACCGATATCTCGCAAGGACCCAAGCACAATGGGGCCACTGTGTCGAAGTCGTTGGTTAGGCCATAGTTGTGAAGCATGGTAATGAGGTTGGTTACCTTGAGCAGGTCGACCAGGCGCGCCGAGCAGGTGTTGTTTGATGTGGTGAGTGCCTGCTTGAGCGTGAGCATTCCGCCACCGCCACCGCCACGCGGACTCCAGCCGTTGATGTTGATGCGTGCATTGGAGATGCGGTCGCATGGATTGTAGCCACATTCCATGGCCAGCGAATAGAGGTAGGGCTTCATTGTTGAACCAATCTGCCTGCGTCCCACCGACACCATGTCGTAGCTGAAGTGGTCGAAGTCGGGACCACCGACGTAGGCTTTCACATATCCTGTGCGCGAGTCCATCGACATCACACCGCAGCGCAGGTTGCTCTTGGCGAAGAGCAGTGAGTCGAGTGGAGTAATCATCATTTCTCGCTCGCCATTGATGATGTCAAAGACCATGAGGCGCTGCTTGGTGTTGAAATTATTCATAATCTCGGCCTCGGTCATGCCGCGTGCTTTGAGGGTCTTGTATCGGGGCGAGTTGTGGATGGCGTTCTTGATAAGGCGATCCTTCACGGCTAGCGGAAGTTCCTTGCGACTGGTGGTGTAGGGGTCCTTGTTGCCGGTCTCGCCGCTGCTGATGCCCTTCTCGCTCCAAAAGATGCGTTGCAGGCTCATCATGTGCTCACGCATTGCATCTTCGGCATGGCGTTGCATCTTGCTGTCGATAGTGGTATAGATTTTCAAGCCGTCGGTGTAGATGTTGTAGGGCCTGCCGTCGGACTTGTGATTCTTGTTGCACCAGCCGTAGAGTGGGTTGTCGACCCACTGGGTGCTGTCGTCGTAGAAGGCTTGCTTGTTCCAGGCGGGGTAGTCGGTGTAGATGGGGCGTTTTGCCATCATCATGCGTTTCACCTCTTCACGAACATAGGGTGCGAAGCCCTCGTTGTGCGACACCTTGTGATAGGCGAGCAGCAGCTCGGTGGCCTGAGCCTTTTGGCAGTCCTCCTGGGTCAGGAAGCCTGCTTCGGCCATCTTGCGGAGCACTAAGTTGCGGCGTTCCTTGGCTCGCTCGGGGTAGCGCAGTGGGTTGTAGAAGGCCGGGTTCTTGCACATGCCCACCAGCAGAGCAGCCTCCTGCACGTTGAGCTCGCTGGGCGAGTTCTTGCCGAAGTACACATAGCTGGCGCTCTTGATGCCCACGGCATTATTGAGGAAGTCGAACTGGTTGAAGTACATCTGCATTATCTCGTCCTTGGTGAAGTAGCGCTCCAGCTTCATGGCAATTACCCACTCAATGGGTTTCTGCATAGCGCGCTCAAAAATATTGCGCGAGGTGGGAGTGTAGAGTTGCTTGGCAAGCTGCTGAGTGATGGTGCTGCCGCCACCGGCTTCCTTCTGGCCCAAGATGATGCGCTTGATGATTGAGCGACCAATGGCTGTGGCATCGATTCCCGAGTGCTCGTTGTAGCGCTCGTCCTCGGTGGCGATGAGAGCATCCTTGAGGAAATTGGAAATTTGGTCAAACTCAACATAGTAGCGGTTGCCACGGCTCTGGAAAATCTTTCCCATCTCAACGCCGTCGGCAGTGTACATGGTCGAGGCGAAATTGTCGGTAGGGTTGCGTAGTTCGGCCACAGGTGGCATGTAGCCAATGATACCGTTGTAAATGAGGAAGAATACAACAAGCACTGCAGCGAAAAATAGTGCCAGTCCGCGCCACATCCACTTGATAATTGTGCGGTTACGCGCCTCAAGGTTTTTGTTTGCCATTAGTCTATATATTTTCTTAATTCTTAATCTTGTGAGTTACACAGCCGAGTGATAACACTGCGGTGTAGTTATCAACTTGCAAAAGTAGTAATTAATTTTGATTTTTCCTCATTTTTACGAAAAATAGTGATTTCTTACCACATCCGAGAGAATTATGAAAACACACTACGCCCGGCTGTGGATGCCGGGCGTAGTGTAGTGGGGTTGTAACGGTTGCACTAGCAACTTTTGTTACACACGCAATTATTTTTTATTGTGCATTAAGCGTTATTTGAGCGGGCAGCGGGGCTTGATTTGCTTGAAGAAGTCGTTACCCTTGTCGTCAACCAGAATGAATGCCGGGAAATTCTCGACCTCAATCTTCCAGATGGCTTCCATGCCGAGCTCGGGATACTCAACACACTCGATGCTCTTGATGTTGTTTTGAGCTAAGATGGCTGCCGGGCCGCCAATCGAACCCAGGTAGAAGCCGCCATGCTTCTTGCAAGCGTCGGTCACGGCTTGAGAGCGATTGCCCTTGGCCAGCATGATTAGGCTACCGCCGTGGTCTTGGAACTCATCAACGTAGGGGTCCATGCGTCCGGCGGTGGTGGGACCCATTGAGCCGCATGCCATGCCCTTAGGGGTCTTGGCGGGACCTGCGTAGTAGATGGGATGGTCCTTCAGGTATTGTGGCATGCCCTCGCCTGCGTCAAGGCGGGCTTTAATCTTGGCGTGAGCGATGTCGCGGCCCACGATGATTGTGCCGTTCAGGCTCAAGCGGGTGCTGACGGGATACTGCGACAGAATCTTGCACACCTCGCTCATGGGCTGGTTGAGGTCGATCTTCACTGCGTCGCCCTCGCCGGCTTGGCGCAATTCGGCTGGAATCAACTCGCCGGGGTTGTCGTCGAGTTTTTCAATCCAGATACCGTCGCGGTTGATTTTTGCCTTAATGTTGCGGTCGGCGCTGCAACTCACACCCAAGCCGATGGGGCAGCTTGCACCGTGGCGGGGCAAGCGCACCACGCGCACGTCGTGAGCGAGATACTTGCCGCCAAACTGTGCGCCAAGCCCAATGTTGTGAGCTTCCTCAAGCAATTGCTTCTCGAGCTCAATGTCGCGGAAGGCGCGACCGGTCTCGTCGCCGGTGGTTGGCAACTCGTCGTAGTAGTGGGTTGATGCCAGTTTCACTGTGAGCAGGTTTTTCTCGGCGCTGGTGCCGCCTATCACGATGGCGATGTGATAGGGAGGACATGCCGCTGTGCCCAGCGACTTCATTTTCTCAACCAGGAATGGAATGAGCGTGCCGGGATTCTGGATGCGAGCCTTTGTTTCCTGATAGAGATAGGTCTTGTTGGCGCTACCGCCGCCTTTGGTAACGCACAGGAACTTGTATTCCATACCCTCGGTGGCCTCAAGGTCGATTTGCGCTGGCAGGTTGCAGCGAGTGTTAACCTCCTCAAACATCGAGAGAGGTGCATTCTGCGAGTAACGCAGGTTCTCCTCGGTATAGGTTTTGAACACGCCGCGCGATAGAGCTTCCTCATCGCAGAAGCCTGTCCACACTTGCTGTCCCTTTTCGCCGTGAATGATGGCAGTGCCTGTGTCCTGGCACAAAGGCAGTTGACCCTTCACCGAGGTCTCGGCATTGCGCAGGAAAGTGAGTGCTACATACTTGTCGTTCTCACTGGCCTCGGGGTCGCTCAATATTTTTGCAACTTGCTCGTTGTGGCTGCGACGCAGCATGAACGAAACGTCGCGGAAGCAAGTGTTGGCAAGCATTGTCAATGCTTCGGGTTCTACCTTCAAGATAGGTTTCCCCTCAAACTCGCTCACACTGACGTAGTCCTTAGTGAGCAGATAGTACTCGGTTTTATCTTCTCCCAGTTGAAACATGGGAGCATACTTAAACTCTGGAATATTTGCCATAGTTGTGAAAATAGTATTATAATGTGTATTGTTATTAATCAATTCTGCAAAGATACACTATTTTTCACAATGGTGCAAAAAAATATTTTTGTGAATCTATGTTGCCCGTCTCAACAAAAAAAGCTATCTTTGTAACCCTTATAAAATGTATTAAGTAAAATACTGTATCATTCTATGGTAAATACATCAATTTTTATTATATCTCTGGTGATAATAGTAGTGCTGGCGGCTGTCTTGGTGTGGATGTCGCGGCGCCAGCTGAGTGATGCTAGCACCAGGGCCGAGCAATTGGCAGCCGACAACTTGAACCTGCACACGCAGAATGCTGCCGCAACCGAGCGGGTTCGCTCCCTGCAAGAACGTGCCGACGAACTCACCACGACCGTTGACTCACTGCGCGACGAGTTAAAACAACTTGATGATGTCAAGGATCAGCTCGATCGTGAGCGCACCGAGTTGGCCACGCGCCTCGAGGCTCTCACTCGCACCCGCGAGCAGCTGGAGCAAGAGTCGAGGCTGGCATTCAAGGCTGTCGCCGGTGAGTTGCTGGATGCCAGCCGCAAAGCTATCAGCGAGGAGGGAAAGTCGTCGCTCAACCAGTTGCTCTCACCGCTGCGCGATCAAATCACGGGTCTTAATCGCGAGCTTAAGCAATATCAAGACAAGCAGGATGTGAACTCGCAGCTCTTCAGCAAGGAACTGCAGCGCCTGGTCGATGCCAACAAGGAAATAACTCAAGAGGCGTCGAGATTGTCGACGGCGCTGGTGAGTAACAACAAGATTCAGGGCGACTGGGGAGAGGGAGTGCTAAAGCGCATCCTCGATCTCTCGGGGCTGGAGCAGGACGTGCACTACAAGATTCAGGTGAGTCGCGACGAGCAAGGGCACACCATCACCAGTGATGAAGGTAACCGGTTGCGGCCCGACTTCACGCTTTTCATGCCCGACGGCAAGAGCCTGGTTATCGACAGCAAAGTCTCGCTCACGGCGTTTGTCGACTATGTAAACGCCACTGCACCGCAAGAGCAGCAGCAACGGTTGCGCGACCACATTGCCTCGGTCAAGGCCCAGGTCGATATTCTTGCCAAGAAGGACTATACCGGCAATGTGAAAAATGCCGCCGACTTTGCCCTCATGTTCATTCCAAGCGAGCCTGCCTATCTCGCCGCCATGCAAGGGAACCAGCAGTTGTGGGAATATGCCTATTCCAAGCACGTTGTGATTGTGAGTCCCACCCACCTGCTGAGTGTTGCGCAGCTGCTCATGCAACTGTGGTCGCGCGACAAGCAGAGCCGAAATGCCGAACTGATTGCTAAGGAGGTGCAGAAACTGCTTGCCAAGCTTGATGCTTTTGCCACCGACCTCGACAAAATACAAAACGGTATCAACACTATGCAAAACGCCTTCAATAGTGCAAAAACGCGCTTGGAAGGTCGAGGTGGGTTGATTTCCAAGGGCCGTAACATCAAGAAACTGGCAGGCTTGAAAACCGAGGAACTTGATGAATAATTGTGAGTGGCAGGCGGCTTGTGAATGCTAATCGCGTTACTGATTTTCTCCTTTTTAAAGCCCTCGACGCTCACCGCCTTGCAACTGTCATGATAGCCACTGCCTGATTGCGCCTAACTGCTTCTCTTTTAATGGAAGTGGCGCAATCAAGGGGAAAATGGAAAAATGCGGTAAAGGATGAAAAAAGTTTGCCGTTATTGGTTGTGGATTAGAAAATTATGCTTACCTTTGCAGTCGCGTTTCTCGGGAACGAATCTGAGAAACCTGTGTTTATTAACTTTATTATTAACTATTTAAATGAGCGAAGAATTAAAAAATTCTCCAATTTCACCACTTGAGGACTTCGATTGGGAAGCCTTTGAAAAGGGTGAAACCAAAAAAAATGAGTCTTACGAGGCTCTGGAAGCCGCCTACGACAAGTCGCTTGGCGCAATCAAGGACAAAGAAGTAACCGAAGGTACTGTTATCTCAATCAACAAGCGCGAGGTAGTGGTTAACATTGGCTACAAGTCGGACGGTATTATTCCTTTCAACGAGTTCCGTTACAACCCCGACCTTAAGGTTGGCGACACCGTTGAGGTGTTTGTTGAGAACCAAGAGGACCAAAAGGGTCAGCTCGTGCTTTCGCACCGCAAGGCTCGCACTGCCAAGAGCTGGGAACGCGTTAACCAAGCGCTTGAGAATGACGAGATCATTAAGGGTTACATCAAGTGCCGCACTAAGGGTGGTATGATTGTTGACGTGTTTGGCATCGAGGCATTCTTGCCAGGTAGCCAGATTGACGTTAAGCCCATCCGCGACTATGATGTATTTGTCGACAAGACAATGGAGTTCAAGGTTGTTAAAATCAACCAAGAGTACAAGAACGTTGTTGTATCGCACAAGGCACTCATCGAGGCCGAGCTCGAGCAGCAGCGCAAGGAAATCATCGCTAAGCTCGAGAAGGGTCAAGTGCTTGAGGGTACTGTTAAGAACATCACCAGCTATGGTGTATTCATCGACCTGGGTGGCGTTGACGGTCTTATCCACATCACCGACCTGTCGTGGGGTCGCGTAAATAACCCCGCCGACATCGTGGAGCCCGACCAGAAGCTCAACGTTGTAATTCTCGACTTTGACGAGGAGAAGAAGCGCATTGCCCTGGGCTTGAAGCAGCTGCAACCACATCCATGGGACAAGCTGGATGAGAACCTCAAGGTAGGCGACAAGGTTAAGGGTAAGGTTGTGGTTATGACCGACTACGGCGCATTCGTTGAGATTGCTCCCGGTGTTGAGGGTCTTATCCACGTGAGCGAGATGAGCTGGTCGCAGCACCTGCGCAGCGCTCAGGACTTCCTCAAGGTTGGCGACGAGGTAGAGGCAGTAATCCTCACTCTCGACCGCGACGAGCGCAAGATGTCGCTTGGCATCAAGCAGCTGCGTGAGAATCCTTGGGACAAGATCGAAGAGAAGTATCCCGTTGGCTCGAAGCACAACGCTAAGGTTCGCAACTTCACCAACTTTGGTGTGTTTGTTGAGCTTGAAGAGGGCGTTGACGGCCTTATCCACATCAGCGACCTGTCGTGGACCAAGAAGATTAAGCACCCCAGCGAGTTCACTCAGATTGGTGCCGACATCGAGGTTGTTGTTCTTGAGATTGACAAGGACAACCGCCGCCTGAGCCTTGGTCACAAGCAGCTCGAGGACAATCCTTGGGACAACTTTGAGACCATTTACACCGTGGGCAGCATCCACGAGGGCACTATCACCGAGCTCCTCGACAAGGGCGCTGTTATCAGCCTGCCTTACGGCGTTGAGGGCTTCGCAACTCCCAAGCATCTTGTTAAGGAAGACGGAACTCCAGCCAAGCAAGACGAGAAATTGCAGTTCAAGGTTATCGAGTTTAACAAGGATGCTAAGCGCATCATCTTGAGCCACAGCCGCATCTTTGAGGATGAGCAGAAGGCCGAGGCTCGCAAGGCCAAGAAGGCTGCCGGCAAACAGCAGGCCGAGGAGCAGCCAGTAGCTTCGTCGAGCAACACCAAGACAGCTACTCTGGGTGACATCGACACTCTGGCAGCGCTCAAGCAGAAGCTCGAGAACGGCGAGGAGTAATCGCAATTTTCTCAGCAATAGCTCATTTTACTAAAAAACGCCAGCCGATGGGGCATCCCATCGGCTGGTTTTTTCATTTTTAGAGCAGTGTTAAAAAAGGAAGGTTATCTCACTTTCTTGTGCTTGGCGCTTGCAAAGTTGCCGCCCTGCGGGGCGGAAATGGAGTGGAGGGGGCGCTGCTCGCACACCGTGCCTGCGGCACAACTTTTGCCGCTCACTCCCTCAAGCTAAATGTTAAAGCTTAGCAAGCTTCGCTAAAACTAGTCTCTTTTAAAAATTTTTACTTTTAATTTTAACGCTGATGGCGCAATAATGTTTCACTTCAGTGAGCATCACATCCATTCTAAATTAGCGAAATTAGTGTGCCCACCGTTTGCTGAGTCGTCGCTCGTCGAGGAGGCGGTCTTGCCTCCTTACTTTACTGTTGTCAAATTTCAAGATGAGTAATGATGTTTAATAGGCAATGAGTTTTTAAAGAGTTAGTAACCAATGTTTTCAAACACTCCACCCACGAAGCAAATCACGATAAATGCCACGAGGGTGAATCCCAGGCTGTACATGAGGAAATGGCTGTTGTAGTCGTCCTCATCAAAGTCGTCGGCCGAATTGGCAGCGGCGGCACTGCGGCGTCGCACAATTCGGGTAATCAGGTTGGTGATTAGGCCACAGGCAAGTCCTATGCCTAATGCAAGCAGTGCGTAGATTCCAATTGATCCCATAGCGATGCTAGTTAGATATTATTATTAATTATTGGTTTATATGTTTCAGCTTTAGCTTGGCGCTGTGTTCCATAAACTGTAAACCAAGTTGCTATTCTTCTCGTGCGATTTCGTTTTGACACATTTCGCGATATTCTTCCCAGGTGGGGTCTTCCTCGGCATGGAAGGAGAGTGGCAGTTGCTCGGGTATGTCGCTCAAGGCTGAGTTGAGTGCGCTCTGGAAGGCCTTGAGCGTGACGGCATAGAAGACCCAGTTGCGTTCCCCGGCACCGGTGTAAATGCCTGTCATGACAGCCACGGGGTCGCGCTTTAGAGTGGCGTGGAGTGCATCGGTGACCTGTTCCATTTTGCGTGAGGTAGGGTAGTCGGGCATGCCTGAAGAGTCGGGTGAGTAGAGCCAAGTCATTTCGATGCGATATTTGTATCGACCCGTGTTGATAACATTGTCAAGCGCGCGCCTGCCGGTGACGAGCACTGTGTTGCCGTCGCTGTCCTCGCTTGGTGCGGTCCACCAGTCGTCGCTAATGTTGAGTTTCGTCATGAACGTGAATTATTGTAGTCATTAAAAATCGCCCACAAGATACAAATATTTTTGATAATATCAAAGGAAATAATTGAAAAAAATAACATTTTATGCAATATTTCCAACAAGTTGACGTTGCGATGCCGCGTGAGGTATTCTTCAGGCGATGTGATGGGAGATGTGTTCTATCATGTGTGCACCTGGTTGAGGCATGCTATTTACTATTGTGGTTACTCTCATGTTTAGTATGTGTGAAGAATAAATCGTGAGGTAAATAAAAATATTTTGGCTCAAGTGTTGAAATTATTCGCAAAATGCTTTACCTTTGTATGATTTTAGGCTTAAGTTTTGCGGCTCGCGCCTTATGGGGTGCAAAGCTATTGGCCTGGTAGCGACAGATAATTTCAAAACTTTTAAAGACTTCTTATCATGTTTATTATTGGTATAGCAGGCGGAACCGGTTCGGGCAAGACCACTGTAGTACGCAAAATCATGGAGCGCCTTCCAAAGGGTGAAGTGGGTATTATTTCGCAGGATTCTTACTACAAGGATTCGAGTCACATCCCCGTTGAGGACCGTCAGAAGATAAACTTCGACGAGCCTGCGGCATTTGATTGGAACCTGCTTCTCGAGCACTTGAAGATGCTCAAGCAGGGCAAGGCCATTGAGATGCCCACCTACAGCTATCTTACCTGCACCCGCCAGGAAGAGACCGTTCACATGGAGCCACACGACGTGGTGCTGATAGAGGGCATCCTGGTGATGAGCGACCCGCGCCTTCGCAATATGATGGACATCAAGGTTTTTGTCGATGCTGATGGCGACGACCGTCTGATTCGTGTCATTTCCCGCGACTGCATTGAGCGTGGCCGCACAGCTCAGGAGGTTATCGACCGCTACCAGGAAGTGCTCAAGCCCATGCACTTGTTGCACATAGAGCCCTGCAAGCGCTATGTCGACATCATCGTGCCCGAGGGCGGTCACAACGAGGTGGCAATCAATCTGCTGACCGACTATATCAAGAGCCGCCTGGAGAAAAAGAACAAGAAATGAAACTTTTCCACAACCGCGATAAAAAGCCCAAGCCTGTTGTAAACATTGAGATAGCCACTGGCGAGGCGCTGGAGAATGCCGCTAAAATCACCGAGCTCAACGACCGTGTGGTGCAAGCACTCAAGAAGACGGGAGATGAAGGTGAAATGGTGTTGCAGACCGATAATCTGGTGAAGAAATATCGCCAGCGCACGGTTGCCAACCATGTGTCGATTAATGTGCGTCAGGGTGAGATTGTGGGATTGCTGGGACCCAACGGTGCCGGCAAGACCACTACGTTCTACATGACAACCGGCTTGGTGACACCCAATGAGGGGCGCGTGTATATAAATAATGTGGAAATTACCAAGCTTCCCGTGTACCGTCGAGCTCAGCTTGGCATTGGTTACTTGCCGCAGGAGGCATCGGTGTTCAGGAAACTCACTGTGGAGAACAACATCCGCACAGTGCTTGAGATGACCAAAACCAGCCCTGAATATCAGCGCGACAAGCTCGAAGAACTCATAGCTGAGTTTCACCTGGAGAAAGTGCGCAAGAACCTGGGTGACCGTCTCAGTGGTGGTGAGCGCCGCCGCACCGAGATTGCTCGCTGCCTGGCTATCAACCCACGTTTCATTATGCTCGATGAGCCATTTGCCGGTGTTGACCCCATCGCTGTTGAAGACATCCAGAGCATTGTATATAGCCTGAAGCACAAGAATATTGGTATTCTCATCACCGACCACAACGCTCCCGAGACGCTGAGTATCACCGACCGCGCCTATTTGCTCTTTGAAGGGAAAATCCTGTATCAAGGCACGAGCGAGGAGCTTGCCGAGAACCCTGTTGTTCGAGAGAAATACTTGGGCCGCAACTTTGTGTTCCGCCGCAAGAAGTTCAATGTGGAGCTTTAGTGAGTGTTAAGAGCGCAAAGTGCTGTGTAAATTATTTTAAAAGCAATAATTAATGCCCGGTGTGGTTGTTTTTTCCGCATCGGGCATTATTTATTTGGTGGTAGGGATGTGTTTAGATATAAGGATATTCCACGTTCCACAAGTATAGGGCGTGAGCCGGCATTGATGTGCCTGCCGCGCAACGGTCTTTTTGCTCTATAATGCGGCAAAAGTCATCGACCGAAATCTTGTGATTGCCTATCTCGACCAGTGTGCCCACGATGGCTCTCACCATGTTGCGCAAGAAGCGGTCGGCAGTGATGGTGAATACCCATTGCTTCACATGGTTGTCGATGCCCCGGTGGCTTTCCCACCGTGCATGGGTGATGTGGCAGTTGTTGGTCTTGACGTCGGTGTGCAGTTTGCTGAACGACGTGAAATCCTCATAGTCCAATAGATGTTGAGCCGCCTCGTTCATCATGTCAAAATCAAGTCGTGGGTTGCATTGCCAGCTCAAGCCTTGCAGCACAGCCGACTTGGCCGTGTGGGCGAAGTAGCGGTAGGTGCGGCTGGTGGCGTCGAAGCGTGCGTGGGCTTCGTCGTGCACTGCTATAATATCGTGAATGGCGATGTCGGGGGGCAAGATGCCGTTGAGGCTGCGTTGAAGCAGGTCAAGATTGCCGATTGGCAACTTGGAATCAAAGTGGGCATACATTGTCATGGCATTCACGCCGGCATCGGTTCGCCCTGCTCCGGTGATGGGAGTGGGACATCGCATGACCATGGAAAGAGCTTTCTCGATGGTCTCCTGCACGCTCACTTGGCTTGGCTGCACTTGCCATCCGTGATAGGCAGCTCCCTTGAATGATAACTTCAAGAAATATCGCATTGCACTTGATTGTTGTGGTTTTTATTTTCCAAGAATAAATAGAAGTGGCTGGTCGAGACGCTCGGCCCAGAAGGTTTCCATGTGCTTGTGTCCCTCAAACACTCGGCTGGTGAAGTGCTTCTCATCCCATCCCAGGCCACGCAGAGTGGCATCCATCAGGTCTTGCGCGGGTTTATAGGTGCCGTCGAGTTCGACGGTGCCACGGTCCATGTAGATGAGGGCGCTGTTGGGCGTTGCCAGGTGGCTCTTTACATAATCTCTAAAACCTTGAGCCCAAGCATCGCTGTCGAAGCTGGGATTGAAAAACTGCATCGACACGTGGGTTGACATACACACCGCACCTCCAAACACCTGTGGGTATTCACACAGTGCGTAGAGCGAGATGAGCCCGCCCATGCTGGAGCCCATCACAAAGGTGTGCTCGCGGCCGGTGAGAGGGTGGTAGTGGTTGTCGATGAAAGGTTTCACCTCATTAACTAGCATCTTGAGATATTCATCGCCCTTGCTGCTTGTGGCATCGGCCTCGCCACGCTTGTCGCCAGGCACGAAATTATAGCACTTGGTGGGGAAATAATCGTTGAGGCGCTCAGGGCTATTATCGATGCCCACCACAATGCAGCGTCGTGTCTTGCCCTCATTGATTAGGCGTCCCAGCACCTCGTCGACCATCCATTCCTGGTGATTCCAGGTAGAGCCGGCGTCAAATAGCATTTGGCCGTCGTGCATGTAAAGCACATCGCATGGTTCTCCCGGCCGGTAACCATCGGGCAGCCACACAGTGACGTTTCGAGCCGACATATATTGCGACTTGAATTGTGGGTAGAACTCAATTGACCCCGAGCTCACCTTCAGGCTCGAAGCTACAGGTTCTTGAGCGAGTGCCACAGTGACACAGCAAGTGATCAATACTGCCACAACAGCGGGTAGAATGTGATTTTTCATTGAGATTTTTATTTAATTATTATGTCGCAAATTTAGTATTTTTTTTTCAATAATCACACCTTTTCACGTGAATAGGCACCTTAATCGCTAAAAAAATGGTTAAGAACCGCAATGAAGGTTAAAGGCGGGAAAATACCATGTATATCTTTTCTTTTTCATTAATTTTGTCAGGCAAATGGTTACTATTTTTTTGATGTAATAAAGCTATAATATTTACTAAACCCTTTTATCAAGTTAATGCTCTTAAATTAAATAATGAGAAATTACCGCAAGTTGTCATTACAGGAGATTGACCGGCTCGAAAACAACGGTTGCCAAGCCCAGGACTGGAACTTGGTGAGTGTGAGTGATGATTTTGACCCCGATAGTCTGCACCGAGTCACATTCTATGGCACGGCTCAGCTGGGTAGCTTCAACGGTTCTATTGAGGTTAGCGACGGCTTTGTGAAACGCTGCGGCATCAACAATGCCACTCTCAGGAATGTGACTGTGGGCGACCGTTGCTTAATCGAGAATATAGGCAACTTCATGAATAATGTGGCAGTGGGCGACGAGTGCCACATCTCCAACGTGTGCACCATCGAGACTAAGCCCAATGCCAACTATGGCCAATGCAACTTGATATCGGTGCTCAACGAGGTGGGCAAGGGCAATCTATTGCTTTTCGACGGGCTCAACAGCCAGTTTGCAGCCCTGATGGTGAAGCACTACAGCAACTCCATGCTTCAGGCAACAGTAAAGGCCATGGTGAAACGGCATGTCGAAGAAAACAAGCCGGCGTGCAGCACCATTGGCAACAAGGTGAGAATCATCAACACTAATGAGATTACCAATGCCGTGATTGGCGACGGCAGTAACATTGTGGGGGCATCCCGGCTAAGCGACTGCACCGTGTGCAGCAGTGATGACAACCCCATCAGCATAGGCACCGGCGTGATATGCGAGAATTCAATCATCAGTGGCGGGTCAAAGATTATCAACAGCGTGAAGATTGTGGACTGCATGGTGGGCGAGGCGTGTGAGCTTAGCAACGGTTTTACTGCCGCCAGCAGTGTGTTCTTTGCCAACAGCTACATGTCAAATGGTGAGGCGTGCGCCGCATTTTGCGGCCCATTCACCGTGAGCCACCACAAGAGTTCGCTGCTTATTGGCGGCATGTTCTCGTTCTACAACGCAGGCTCGGCAACCAACTTCAGCAACCATGCCTACAAGATGGGTCCCATGCACTACGGCATCTTGGAGCGTGGAACCAAGACGGCTAGTGGCGCCTACTTGTTGATGCCAGCCAACATAGGCACATTCAGTGTGCTCTTCGGCAAACTGATGTATCACCCCGACACACGCGACTTGCCTTTCTCTTATCTTATTGCTCGAGGCGACACCATGTATCTTGTGCCGGGGCGCAACTTCGCCACGGTGGGGCTTTACCGCGACATTCGCAAGTGGCCCAAGCGCGACAAGCGGCGCCTGGCTGCGCGCAAGAGTATTGTCAACTTCGACTGGCTAAGTCCATTCTCCATTAGCGAGGTGTTGCGAGGCAAGCAAATCCTGGAGCGGCTGCGCGAGGCCAGTGGTGACAACGTTAGCACCTACAACTATCACGAATATGTGATAAAAGCTCCGCTGTTGCGCAAGGGAATACGCTACTACGACCTGGCGCTGCGCATCTACATGGGAGCCGTGCTCAAGCGTCACAAGCCCGAGGTTCCGCAGGTGAGTGTGGGCGAGGGCGACTGGATCGACTTGGCTGGCCTGTTGATGCCGGTGAGCGAGGAGCGACAACTCATCAATGATATTATTGATGGCAAGTTGGCTACCACGAGCGATGTGCTTGAGCGGTTCCTTACAATTCACCGCAACTACAATGAATATCGCTGGACATGGACCTACCGCATGATACTCAACTACTACCACATCGACCACCTTGACGATGCCGCTGTTGAGCGCATCCATGCCGACTATGTCACCGCTCGCCGCGAGTGGATATCACTCATCCGCAAGGATGCCGAGAAGGAGTTTGACCTGGGCGACGTTGACCGCGATGTTCTCGATGACTTTATCACTCAACTCGAGGGTGAAGTCGACTTCGAGAACAAAAAACTCTACATGTAACGCTGGCGGTTGTCGTGAACTTACAGTAATTATTTAAAAAATGCAATCTGTTGCCACAATGGTGCTAAGCGGGTTGCATTTTGCTGTTTTTTTGTCTATTCTCTTGATAATTATGTGAATAATGTGTATTTTTGCAATCTAATAATCATAATTGACTTTTTTTTATTCATTTTGTTAATACGCATTTTCAAAACATTTTATCCCATGAAGAAAATCATTACCTTAATTATGTTGCTTGCTATGGCTATGCCTAGCTTCGCTAGCGAAAAAACTGTGACCATCTCGCGCAACGAGGGCGAGTATTCCGAGGCCAGTACCGTTTACTATGCCGTGAAGGATTGCATTATTCTTACCATGACAGGCGGTATGAACAACGTGAACTACCTCTTGGCTAATCCTAACACCAACTTCACCATCCTGTCCTACAACTACGTGATAAAGAAAATCGTGTTCCACTGCCTCGACGATGCGCTTGAGGGAGACCTGGATGCAAGCTACTGGGGACCATCGACCATTACTCTCTTTGCCAACCATACCCATCCCGATAATCCTGGCACCTACACCAGCAGTGGATTCATTGGCACTTGGGAAGGTGAGTCGTCGAGTCTTAACTTTGCCGTTAAGGGGCATGGTGTGCGTTTTGCCTCGATTGACATCACCTATGAGAAGCCCGAGGGCGACATCTATGAGCTTGTGACGCAGCGCAGCCAGATTGTTGATGGCAAGAGCTACATCATTGTGAGCCAATACAAGGACAAAGTGATGCGCTTCAAGGAAGCGGCCGATATCACTCCTCCTGCTAAGGATGTGCTCCAGTGGATGAACGATTCCAAGACACGCGTCAAGGTCGACGGTGATGCCATGATAATTCGCATGGCCGGTGTGCAAGACTCTACAATTGGCAGCAACACCCGCACTGTGGCTTGGTTCAAGCTGGGTAACGGCTTCCTGCGTGGCCAGGGCGACAATCTCACTGTTACTACTACCGCCAACGACTACGGCCGGGCAATCATGTATATCAGTAATGTCGAGAACAACTATCTGTGCTGGTTCAAGAACGTGGGCAGCTCAACGCGCACCATCCGTTATGACTACGACAACGAGCAGTTCATGTTTAAGAGTATCAGCAACGACCCCGACGGCCGTGTGTGGCTCTACAAACTTGCCGAGAGTTATCAAGTGAGCACCCTGTGTGTTCCCGAGGATGGCGGCACTGTCACCCTGGGCGATGGTGTGGTTGACGGCAAGTCGCAAGAAGGAGAGAACGTCTTGTTCACTGCCGAGCCCGCGCAGGGCAATGAACTCACTGGCCTGACGTTGACCAATCTCACCACCGGCGAGGAAACCAACCTGCTCACGACGCGTGGAGCCGGGCAACTCAGCTTCATCATGCCCGCCAGCGACGTGCTGCTCACTGCCAACTTCTCTCATAGCACCGGCGTGGAAAAAATCGACAATGCCGCTCAGGTAGTGGGCGTTGACTACTACAACCTTGCCGGCATGAGAAGCAGCAAGCCATTCAATGGCATGAACATTGTTGTGACCCGCTACAGCGACGGCTCCAAGACCACAGCCAAGGTTGTGAAATAGTCTACTGGTCGAGCATTATCAGAGCGTGGGCACTTGCAAGAATATTTTTTCGGGCTGGTGTCCACGTTTTTTTCTTGTGCAATTGAAAGAAAAAGTGTAAATTTGTAAACTGTATTATCCTAAAACGTGACACGATTATGAAAAAGAGACTCACTTTTATTATGCTGGCGATAGTAGCAATAGCCCTATCTTGTGGTGCGCAAAATCATGAGAAACGCATGAAACAGATTCGTCAGGCCTATGCCGACCGCCTTGAGATAATGAAGAACAATCCCTATGCCGAATCGGGTAAACCCTTTAACCAAGTGGGCGTTGATGTGGCCGAGAACATGCCTGGCTCGGGATTGCATGAGCGTCACGACAAGTACTACTTCACCCAGGAGCAGTACAGCGACCGGGGCGACATGGAGAGCACGCTCTATTTCGCCACAAGCAATGGCACCTACGCTCATGGAATTCATGGCTACAAATGGGAGTTCCTGTGGGATTCAATGGAGGGAGACCCCATGTTTGCCCTGCTGGTGCGCACCGAGGGCGATGCGCGCAAGGAATATCGTTTCTACTTCGAGAATGGCAAGGTTATCAAGACCGTGCCCGATGTGAAGCAATGGCCCGACAAGGACGACCCGGAAAGCTTGCATCCGTTCATTATCTCCAAGCCGGCCGATGTGCTAAAACTCATGAAACGCCATGAATCTACGTTTAAATCTTTGCTGGGCTACTAGAAAAAGATAATAAAAGCTGGCAGAACTTGAGGAAATGCTCGTTCTGCCAGCTTTTTTGCTGTAACTGCTCGCCGGGAGGCTTACATGTTCATGCCGCCGTCCACTTGGATGACTTGGCCGCTGACGTAGCTTGCCATGTCGCTGGCAAGGAAAGTGGCCACGTTGGCGATGTCGTCAACTGTGCCGCCTCGGCGCAATGGAATCTTCTGGGTCCAGTCGTTGCGCACTTCCTCGGGCAGGGCTGCTGTCATTGCAGTTTCGATAAAGCCTGGGGCAATGGCGTTGGCGCGGATGCCGCGGCTACCCATCTCTTGAGCCACACTCTTGGCCAGAGCGATGAGGCCGGCCTTGCTGGCGGCGTAGTTGCTCTGACCGGCATTGCCGTGCACGCCCACCACGCTTGCCATGTTGATGATAGAGCCACCACGCTGGCGCATCATGATGGGCACCAGGGCATGGATGAAGTTGAACGCGCTCTTGAGGTTCACGGCAATCACGGCGTCCCACTGCTGCTCGGTCATGCGCAGCATTAGTCCGTCCTTGGTGATACCGGCATTGTTGACGAGGATGTCAATCTTGCCAAACTCCTCTTTGATTTGCTTTACTACCTCTTCGGTTTGAGCAAAGTCGGCAGCGTTGCTTGCATAGCCTTTGGCTTTAACACCCAAGGCTGCGAATTCTTGCTCGGTAGCTTTACCGTTCTCGTCGATAACGAGGTCGGTGAAAGCGATGTCAGCGCCCTCGCTGGCAAACTTCAAGGCGATAGCCTTGCCAATTCCACGTGCGGCACCAGTGATGAGTGCCACCTTTCCTTCGAGTAATTTCATGTGTTTTCGTTATTATTGTTTTTAAAATACTTCAAAGTGAGTACCATGTCGCACAAAAACAAAATAATGTTTTGTGCCTGCAAAGATAGCGATAATTATTGAATTGAGGAAATGTGGGGTGAAACTAACGCATGGGGCCGAGATAAATTGCTGGAAACAAGAGCTTAAAAAACAATCCTTGACACCAATAAAAAATAACGAGGGCGCCGTGTTGACGGGTGGCGCCCTCGTTGTGTTATGCTAATGTCGTGGCTGGTGGTTTACCAGGCAAACATTGGGAAGTCCTTCATCATGTTGTTGACTTTCTCGCGAACCATGGTGATTGTTGCCTCGTCCTCGGGTTTCTGGAGAACGGTGTCGATGAGCTCAACAATCTCGCCCATCATGTCTTCCTTAGCACCACGAGTGGTGATGGCGGGAGTGCCCAGACGAATACCGCTGGTTTGGAAAGCGCTACGGTCGTCGAAAGGAACCATGTTCTTGTTTACGGTGATGTCGGCCGAAACGAGAGCGTTCTCGGCAACCTTACCGGTGAGCTCGGGATACTTGCCGCGCAGGTCAAGCAGGATGCAGTGGTTGTCGGTGCCGCCACTGGCAATCTTGTAACCCTTGTCGAGAAGAGCTTGTGCCATTGCCTGAGCGTTGGCCTTTACCTGTTGCTGATAGGCCTTGAACTCGGGTTGCAGAGCCTCGCCAAAGGCAACAGCCTTAGCGGCGATTACGTGCTCGAGAGGACCGCCCTGAACACCGGGGAACACTGCCGAGTCGAGCAGCGACGACATCTTGCGCACTACGCCCTTCTTGGTGGTCTTGCCCCAAGGATTGTCGAAGTCCTTGCCCATCAAGATGATACCGCCGCGAGGACCGCGCAGTGTCTTGTGGGTTGTGCTGGTAACGATGTGAGCCCACTTCAATGGGTTGTTGAGCAAGCCTGCTGCGATGAGTCCTGCAGGGTGTGCCATGTCGATCATGAGGATGGCGCCCACCTTGTCGGCAATCTTGCGCATGCGCTCGTAGTCCCACTCGCGGCTATAGGCGCTGGCACCACCCACGATGAGCTTGGGATGCTCGCGCATTGCCACCTCTTCCATCATGTCATAGTCAACGATGTTGGTGTCGGGGGTAACATTATATTCACACTGCTGGAACACCAGGCCCGAGAAGTTTACTGGGCTTCCGTGCGAGAGGTGACCGCCATGAGCAAGGTTCAGGCCCATAAACTTGTCGCCCGGCTTGAGGCATGCCATGAACACTGCCATGTTGGCCTGTGCGCCACTGTGAGGCTGAACGTTGGCATACTCGGCGCCAAAGAGCTGCTTGATGCGCTCCTGTGCCAGAGTCTCAGCCTCGTCAACCACCTGGCAGCCGCCGTAGTAGCGGTGGCCGGGATAGCCCTCGGCATACTTGTTGGTCAGGCAGCTACCCATAGCTTGCATAACCTGTTCGCTCACGAAATTCTCGCTGGCAATGAGTTCAATGCCACGCTGTTGACGTTGGTGTTCACGCTCGATGATGCTGAACAATAAATCGTCTCTCTTCATCTTTTAAAAGAATAATGTTAATGTTGTTATATAGATTAATCTAAACTTGTTTGTTCGGTACAAGAGTTTTCACACGGCAAAGGTAGTGATGTTTCTTGAACACGGCAAATAAAAACGTGAAAAAGTTTGCTCTCCCATAGGCTGACCACTCAATACAATTACCGACAAAATCCTTGTCGCATATATTATCAAAGGCAATTGCTGTTTTTTTGTCAAACAATTACTAACAA
>DGWL01000103.1 GCA_002396125.1 Porphyromonadaceae bacterium UBA4259 | reverse complement strand
TTGACACTGGCGGTCATGTTCTTGGCAATGTTACCTGCCACAATCATCTTGGCAGTGGTGCCGTTGTAGGCAACGTTCACGGTGTTGTCGGCCACAGGAGTGTTGTCGATGTAGATGCTGTCGACCTCGGTAAGCAAGAATGTCTTGCCAAGCGCTGTAAACGATGTTGCATTGTAGGTCATGGTGTCGAGCTGCTCGGTGGTGAAAGCCCACTTCACGTCGCCCGTAACGACCCACATCGTCTGGTCGCCCTCGGTAATCTCGCCCACTTCAATAGTTTCGTTGGTTGTAGGTTCCTCCTGGCTTTCGCCCATGATGATTTTATACACAGCAGTGACGTCGGCCGAGTTGATGTTGCCATCGTTGTTTTGGTCGCCATTAACAATCTTGCTGTCATCATTGTTGAGGATAAACTGATAGAGCGCGGTGACGTCGGCACTGTTGCAGATGCCGTCGCCGTTCACGTCGCCGTTCACTGGAGTGGTTTCCCCGCCACCACTTTCTTTACCAAGCCCAAACATCATGTAGAGCACGTTGTCCAGGTTGTGATTGCCGGCAAGAGTGCCGCCATTGCTGGCAACAAGCTTTCCGTCTTCAAATTTCAATGTCAGGCCCGTCGACGGGTATGACTTTTCGGAGCCATTGTCGAGTCCCACGTTCAAGTAGGGGTAAATCGCCGCAGTGGCAGCTATCACGCCTACCGAAATTAGAATAGTCAATATTGCTTTTTTCATAAGCATAAAGTTTTGTTATTATTTTGTGGTTATTGATTTAGTTCGGTCACCAAATTACAAAACTATTACATTGAGGCGTGACTCACAACTTTTTTCAACTAATGGCGATAAAAATTAAGCAAAATGGATGGAATGGGAAACTTGAATTAATGTAGTGGAAGGTTGTGGCATTGCTTGTTTAGAGCGCTTTCTCATCTACAGCACTGAGCTAAAATAATCTTCCATGTCTTGCCTGGAGAGAGTGCGTTCTTGCTGAATTATGTGGGCAAAGCGGGCGACGGCCTGTGCGATATCCCGATTGGAGAATACACCCATCAGGTGGGAAAAATACTTGTCGAAGAGAGGTTCCACCTCCTCTTTCTCGAGCTGGCACGAGACCATTCCTTCGTTGCATGCCGCCTCGAGCAGCAGCGTGCGCAACTTGCGGTCGATGCTGCCATGATCGAGCAGCATCTTGCGGCACATGGCATTGGCGATGGAGAGACCCATCATCACCTGGAAATGGCTGTAGGTGTGCTTCCATGAGTCCTTGGCGCTCATGAGAGGGTTACCTGCGATGAAGAAGTCGGGGACAAACTGCAAGCACTCAAATCCTGTGGCATCGAGGTCGATACCCTGCGAGAGTGCGCTCACGTCGAAGACCGCCAGCCCCAGTGCCATCCCGGCCACTCCGTAGGCTTTGTCGTTCTCGCTGCGATATTTCATGCCATGCTGCTTGAAAGAGTGCATTTTGTCAGTTTCTTGGTTACACGGTGCAGAGCCGCAAAAATTGTGCCATAATCATTTTCTGCCAAAGTCGGCCGGAATCTCGCCCCATTTGTCAGTTTGCCATTTGCGCACAGGGTTGGTAGTCGAGTGAGTCTGCAGCCAGTGCTCGGCCCGTGCCACGATGTCGAGCAGCCTGGCGTTTTGCTCGGTTCTCACGAGCTTGGTTGCGCACTTGCGTCGCCTCACCCATGCTTGAGCCGTGCGGCTGTCGCTGTAGATGGTAGTGGTGCCGTCGCCGCGGTTATAGAGCATGGCGAGCGCGTGCACTATGGCCAGAAATTCGCCTATGTTGTTAGTTCCCTGAGGGAAAGGTCCCTGGTGAAATATTTGCGCTCCGGTGTAAACATCCACGCCACGATATTCCATGACACCCGGATTCTTGCTGCATGCCGCGTCAACAGCCCAGCTGCCGGGAATAATCTCGGGAATTTGCGTGTAGTCCACTTCGTCGTTGCGGCGCGGCGCGTTGGCAATGGCGCGCAGCACCTTGCGTGCCTCCTCGTCGTAGCCGTTGCGCCAGGCCTGCACGGCATCTTCCTGGTTGTCGAAGCTCTTGTAGAGCGCTCCGGGGTAGCCCTTTGTGCGAAGTTGGCACTCGGTCCACGTGTCGCAAATTCCGGGCTCGGTGCCTACCCACACCACATACCATTTTCTCTTATTGCTCGACATAGTTAATCGTTAGTGACAAAAACATGAGATTGCAAAGGTAGCACAAAAAAATGAAATTAAAAAAATCTCCCTCAAGCGTGGAAAAAACCGTTAAGTCAGCATTGATTTAAACAACTTTTTCAAAGAAGCGCCGGTGAGGTTACCGGTTTAGCACAGCAACAGTGACGATGGAGCCGCCCAGGGTCACGGTCTTGAAGGCAGCCGGGGGGGTGAGTGGCTTGAGTGGCTTGATCGTACCGGTGGAGTCGATTGAGAAAGAGGGAAATTCATGACTTAGACCGTTGCCGGTAGCCTTGGCATAACTCTCCTTGAGGGTCCACAACTGAGTGAAAAGGTGACGCCGCTCCAGGTCGGTTGTGGTGGCGTCGAGGGCGGCAATCTCTTCGGAGCTCATGATGTAATTGATGAGGCTGCGCCGAGCCTCGACGATGGTCTGCACATCCACCCCCACAGGTCGGTCACCCATGGCGCATGCCACCAGCGTGCCGCTGTGCGAGAGGTTGAAATGCAGCTCGGGGTGTGTTGCCAGCATGGGCTTGCCATGATTGCCTATCACCAGTTGCATGTCGCGCTCTCTCAAGCCGTGCTCAGAGAGCATGCTGTCGAGCAGTAATCCCGCTCCGGCGCTGAGCCACTTACCTCGCTCAAAGCGGTAGCGCAGCGTCTTGTCGCGGCGCTCGAGCGAGAGTAGCCTCAAAGCCTCGTCGAGCTTGCCGGGTTGTCCCAGCGGTTCCACCTGCGCCACCCTCACCTTGCACGTTCCCAGCGAGAATTGCCTCACAATCTCTATGCCGTTGTAAAAAGCCATGATTGAAAATAAAGATGATGACAAAGGTAAATCTTTTTTTCATTTTAAACAAGCAGGCATTGAAAAGGGCAATATTTTGACATTTTCCGCATTTTTAAACAAAAACATGTTGATATTTAGAGTGCGCATGAAAAAAAGTTGTACCTTTGATAAAAAAATTTTTCACAATGAGACTAAAATCTATTATCATCGCTGTGGTTGCGATGCTGGCAGTGGGCTGTGCCGGGCAAGTGAAGGCTCAGGAAAAACATGGATTCAAGCCTATCGACATTCGCAGTGAGTTCAAGGAGAACGGGTTCGACTGGTTCCACTCACCGCTACTGCTGGCGGCTGGCAACAAGAAAGCCAGCAACGCCATGACCATTGGTTGGGGTGCCATAGGCACGCTGTGGGGGCGCACCGCGCTCACCGTCTATGTTGCCGAGAAGCGCTATACTAAGGAGTTTATGGATGGCTCCAAGTATTTCACTGTAATGGCTATGCCCGACGGCAACGTGTTGCGCTACATGGGCAACAACAGCGGCCGCAATGGCGACAAAGCCGCGGCGCTGGGACTTCACACGGCCTATACAGCCAACGGCGCGCCCTACTATACCGAGGCCACGCTTGTGATTGAATGCGAAACGATGTATGCCGCACCTTTCGACCCACAGTATTTTAAGAATGATGTGCCTCGCAAACGCTACAGCAACTTCCCTGCCGGGGTGCACACTATGTATGTGGGCGAGGTGATAGGCGCTTGGACTAAATAACGGGTGCGCATTATGGATGAGAGATTCACTCGCACAGCACTGCTCATGGGCGACGAGGCGCTTGAACGCCTGGCTGCGAGTCGCGTGGCGGTGTTTGGCGTGGGCGGCGTGGGCGGTTATGCCGTGGAGGTGCTTGCTCGCAGTGGGGTAGGGGCCATTGACCTCTATGACAACGACGTGGTGAGCCTGAGTAATATCAATCGCCAGATTATTGCAACCACTGCCACTGTGGGTCGCTACAAGGTGGATGTGGCAGCCGAGCGTATTGCCGATATTAACCCATCATGCAAAGTTAGGGTGTTCAAGATGTTCTATGTTGTGGGCAACGCCCACGAGGTGGACTTGAGTGAATATGACTATGTGATAGACTGCATCGACACCGTTAGTGCCAAGATGGAGCTGGTGAGGCGCTGCACGCGGTTGGGAGTGCCCATCATTTGCAGCATGGGAGCCGCCAATAAGCTCGATGCCAGTGCATTCACTGTTGCCGACATTAGCGATACCGATGTTGACCCATTGGCTCGAATCATGCGCAAGAAGTTGCGCAAGGAAGGAATTAACCACTTCAAGTGTGTCTTCAGCAAGGAGCAACCGCAGCAACCGTTGCCCTCGGGCGAGACTGTGAAGCAGGGCAAGCGACCGGTTCCAGCCAGCAACGCCTTTGTTCCTGCCGCTGCAGGAATAGTGCTAGGCGGTGAAGTGGTTCTCGACCTGGCTGGAAAAAGATGAGCCTCGGTGATAATTAATTAGCACAGACTAAAGTATCGATAAATCGAGTTTTTTGCGTAATTATAAATAAGTGAGCAATCATGAATCATAAGCAACGATTGAAACGTTTTCGCCAATGGCAACAAGAACCATTTAGCTACACGCGCGACACAGCCACTCACAAGTGCAACAACTGTGGCGAGGAGTTTGAGGGCAACTATTGTCCCACTTGCTCGCAGCGTGCCGGGATGGGACGCATCACGTGGAATAGCGTTTGGCTTGGGTTTCTTGAGCTGTGGGGTATGCACACCCGTTCCATGCCCTACTCCTTGTGGCAACTGTTGCTCAGGCCTGGCTATTTCATTGCCGACTACATTAGCGGTCGCCGCCAGGTTAGCTTCCCTCCGGTGAAAATGCTAGTGATAATAGGCGTGATTGTGCTCATTGCCAATAACCTTTTAGACCCCGAGAACTCCGGCCAAATGATGGAAAATGTTAAAATCGACGGGAAGGGAGGACAAAACGCTCAAGACTTTGTTTTGGATGTGCTTAAATGGTTTAGCAAGCATTATGACTGGGGGTTCTTGCTGTTGCAGTCATTCTTGATTTGGCCCACATGGGTACTCTTCCGCATTTCGCCCAGATGTGACCATCACACGCTGCCCGAGGGATTCTTCATCCAAGTGTTTAACAGCGTGCAAATGCTGCTACTGTTGCTGGTTGCAATCATCATTAATAAGACTGAAACCGATATGTTAAGAGGCTTGGGAGCCTACTTCTTCATTGTTGTCTTGGTGATACAGTTTTATCGGTCCTATAAGCAACTCTTCGGTCACAGTGTGTGGGGCACCATTTGGAGACTGATAGTGGTGGTTGCTGTGGGGATTTTGCTGATGATTATGGCCCTGTTATTTTTTGTGTGCATTGTCGTTGCATTCGTTCCAACTGAAACAAGTACCCCTGACGTTTCTTCAATCCATTACATTTTTGGCGCGTTAACATTACCATTGCCATTCTTAATAGTCATTTTCATAATCTTCGGAATAAGCCTAGCCTGCATTAAGTACCAGCTGAAGAAAGATGCCAAGAAGCAGCGGGAGCAAGAGAATACTGAACAAGAGATTGCCGGCAACGCCCCTGTAATCGACAAAACCTCCACCAATCAAGTAAACGATGAAAATAAGGCCGAGGATAGCGAACTACCACAAGTGGCAGAGTGAGGTTAAGTGCCCAATAATTATGCATTAAGCAATGTGCGTTTAACTAAAATTTCCTTCAGTCGCAGGGCGCTGGCTTCGATTTCGGCAGGACTTTCGAGCCAGGTGGAGTCGAAGCGAAGTTGGGCTTTCTCATAGAGATGGCGGCGGGTGGCTAGTCCCGCGGCCACCGAGTGGCGAATCTCCTCATCGTTCATGCCGCTAAGCAGCGGGCGCTTGGCGCGTTGCTCGGGCAGCACCAGGCGCGATGTGATGCGGTCAACGCTAGCCTGCAGCCACACGGTGATGCCCAGGTCGTTCATCAGTTCCATGTTTCCGGGCTGCAGTGGAGTGCCTCCGCCACAAGCCACCACGGCATCAATTCCGCTGGCGGCAATTTCCTCGAGGGCGGTGCGTTCCAACTTGCGAAAGTGAGATTCTCCATGAGTCATGAACACCTCCTTGGCAGTCATGCCGCACTGCCGCTCAATATAATGGTCAAGGTCAACAAACTCCTTGCCCAGCACTCTAGCCAGCGGCTCACCCAGCGTAGTCTTGCCGCAACCCATATAGCCTATTAAGAAAACCGGTTTCGTCATGTCATGAATATTGAAAGGTGATTTTGGGTTGTAAAGTTGCGAATTAATTGTGTCTTCACCAAATTTTTTCTTCCCTAAATCACCACATACACGTTGGTGTAGTTAAGCAATATAAATCATTAGACTATAGTGTATCAACAAATTGCCTCAAAGAGGAGCTATTTTATTATCAAAGGGTTCTTAATAAGTAAAAGTGTCTTTAATCTCCGTCAATGGGTAAAGTTATTGCGGCGCACATAGAGTAATATACTGTAACAAATTAAATTTCAATTATTGTTGTTTTTGTACGGCAATAAAGATAAATTATAATACTTGATGTCACTTTCCACTGATAAAAATCGTCAGAAACCGAGAATTTTTATAATTTTGCATCAAAGTTTGATTTCTACCATTTCAAAATATATGGTATAGTTATTTGCTAAAAAGCAGAAATTCTTGGTGTAGATGTAAGATATCCGCATAACGATACTGAAGATAATTTCAGATGAATATTATGACTAAAGCAAAACCTTTTATCAAGTGGGTTGGTGGAAAAAGCCAACTCATTGAACAACTGGATGCTCAACTTCCAGCTGACTTTGATAATTGGGAAAATGTTACGTACATAGAACCATTTGTAGGTGGTGGTGCAATGCTTTTATATATGTTAGAGCGTTACCCAAATATTCAGCACGCTGTTATCAATGATATTAACCAAGTTGCAATTCAATAGATGAAGATATCTAGAGAAACAGAAAATCTAAAATTCTTTTTAAAGAAATGAATTTGCGCTTCAATACTTCATTAGCAGAAGGGTACAAAAGTCCAAGCCAGATTGTAAGGGTAATGACAGAAGATTGGTTGGCACGCAATATGTATTGCCCAATTTGTGGCGAAACAAGAATTAGACAAGCTGAGCCAAATGCACCTGTCAAAGATTATGTGTGCGAACAATGCAAGTCACAATATGAGTTGAAGAGTCAGAAATCTGCAAGTGATATTTTCCCAAAAAGTGTAGCTGATGGTGTTTATGACACAATGATTAAGCGAATTACATCATTAGATAATCCAAGCTTTTTCTTTATGCACTACGACAGATTCGAAGTGAATAATCTCATTATTGTACCAAAATGCTTTTTTACACCTTGTATAATATTTAAGCGCAAACCACTTCGTGAGACTGCACGAAGAGCAGGATGGGTTGGATGTAATATCTTATTGGGAGACATTCCAAAAATTGCCAAGATCTCCATTATCCATAATGGAAATGTTCGCAAGATTGAAGATGTGATCCAAGACTACAATCGCGTTTATTCGCTGCAAAAAATGACTCTTGAAGGTCGAGGATGGTTGGTGGATGTGCTTCAATGCGTGGAAAAACTAGATACAGATTTTTCTCTAAAGCAAATGTATGAATTCGTTCCAGAGTTGTCTTTTAAGCATCCTGCAAACAATCACATTCATGACAAGATTAGACAGCAACTACAATTCCTACGTGACAAAGGGATAATTGAATTTAAAGGAAACGGCTTTTACAAAAAGATTAAGTAAAATGGAAAAATAAATACATTGGGTGCTGATTTTTGTTGGCCTATCTGATCTTTGTGTTAGGAGTGTTGAGTTACCTGTGTTTATTTCTTATCTTAGGCATAATGTCAGAGTGGACTAGAATGGTTACATTTCGCCTTTGAGATTCTATAGATTGTTATGTTTCTATTGAGTTGCGGATGTGTTTGTGGCTTGTGCAGGAGTTACTTTTTCTTTATTTTCTTGATTTTGCAGTACTTGTGGCGTAGTATACAAAAAAATGTTGTAACTTTGCATTTTGAAAATCTACCGATTAAAACTCAAAATCTACAATATGAATATTTTAGAACTTAGCGAACAAGAGATAGTTAGGCGTAACAGTTTATACCAGTTGCGTGAGTTGGGCATAGACCCTTATCCGGCAGCCGAATGGGTTGTAAACGCTTGGAGCGATGACATCAAGGAGCGGTTCAACGACGATGACGAGCCCCGCCAGGTGAGCATTGCCGGCCGCATCATGAGCCGCCGCATCATGGGTAAGGCATCGTTCATGGAGCTCAAGGACTCGCGTGGCCGAGTGCAAGTCTATATTAGCCGCGACGACTTGTGCCAAGATGAGAATAAAGACCTCTACAACGTGGTGTTCAAGAAGTTGCTCGACATAGGCGACTTTGTGGGCATTGAGGGCTATGTGTTCCGCACTCAGACAGGCGAAATCAGTGTTCATGCGCAGCAACTCAAGGTGTTGAGCAAGAGCCTCAAACCACTGCCCATCGTCAAGGTTAAAGATGGCGTGACCTACGACTCCTTTGATGATCCTGAGTTGCGTTATCGCCAGCGCTATGTCGACCTGGTTGTTAACGAGGGTGTTAAGGACACCTTCATCAAGCGTGCCACGGTGGTTCGCACCATGCGTCGCGTGCTCGATGAGGCTGGCTACACCGAGGTGGAGACCCCCACACTGCAAGCCATTGCCGGTGGTGCCAGTGCCCGTCCGTTTATCACTCATTTCAACGCGCTGGGCATCGACATGTACATGCGCATCGCCACCGAGCTTTACTTGAAGCGCCTTATTGTGGGCGGCTTTGAAGGCGTGTATGAGATAGGCAAGAACTTCCGCAACGAGGGCATGGACCGCAACCACAACCCCGAGTTCACCTGCATGGAGCTCTATGTTCAATATAAGGATTACAACTGGATGATGTCGTTCACCGAGCAGTTGCTGGAGACCATCTGTGTAGCAGTCAACGGCAAGCCCGAGGTGGAAATTGATGGCAAGACCATCAGCTTCAAGGCACCATTCCGTCGCTTGCCCATCCTCGATGCCATCAAGGAGAAGACCGGCTATGATGTGGCCGGCATGGACGAGGCACAGTTGCGCGAGGTTTGCGCCAAGCTAGGCATCGAGACCGATGAGACAATGGGCAAGGGCAAGCTTATCGACGAAATCTTTGGTGAAACTTGCGAGGGTGATTTCATTCAGCCCACCTTTATCATCGATTACCCCGTGGAAATGTCGCCGCTCACCAAGATGCACCGCAGTAAGCCGGGCCTCACCGAGCGCTTTGAGCTCATGGTTAACGGTAAAGAACTTGCCAACGCCTATAGTGAGCTCAACGACCCCATCGATCAAGAAGAGCGCTTCAAGGAGCAGATGCGACTGGCCGACAAGGGCGACGATGAGGCAATGATAATCGATCAAGACTTCCTGCGTGCGCTGCAATATGGCATGCCTCCCACAAGTGGCATTGGCATAGGCATTGACCGCTTGGTGATGCTCATGACCGGCAATAGCTACATCCAGGACGTGCTCTTGTTCCCGCAGATGCGTCCCGAGAAGGTGCCCCACCGCGACAAGGAAGAAGCCTTTACTGCCATTGGCGTGCCGGCCGAGTGGGTAGCCCCCATCCAAAAGGCTGGCATCCTCACCGTTGAGGCACTAGGCTCGCTGGAGAAGCCAGGCAAGTTGTTCCAAGACCTGCTCGAGATAAACAAGAAGTACAAGCTCGGCTACAAGAACCCCATGCCCGACGATGTTAAGCGCTGGGTTGAGGCAGCCAAGCAATAAGACACTGGCAGAACATTCTTGAAAACATTGAATAGAATGTTTTGAAACAAATAAAGCACAATATTAAAAAACCTGTGGTGGCGTTCTACTTGATTGCCACCGCAGTGATTATTGTGCAGCTCATGCTGGTGTCGCTAGCCGTCACTCGCGACATGTTTGGCTCAATCACTCACCAGCCATTGTGCAAGTTCTTCTTCAACGCTCTTGCCGATGCAATCCTGCTGCTCGCTCCCTACTGGGCGTTGCGCCGTCGCCGGCGACTCTATGCGCTGGTGGTGCTGTGGCTGGTGGCCGTGTGGGGTTTTGCGCAGATTGTGTATTACACCAGCTATCACGACCTGATGCCTTTCTCGTCGTTCTTGATGGTAGGAAACATGTCGCCAACGCTTTTCCACAGTGTCATGGGCACCATTTCCAAGAGGGCACTGGTTGCGCTCTTGTTGCCGCTGGTTGCGCATGCCGCAGCTTGGCTAATGAGCCGCAAGGGACTGGTGGAGAAGGCTCCTAACCGCCACTGGTGGCTAATGGTGGCAAGCCTTGTGGTCTATGTGGTGATGCGGCTGGTGATAACCACGAGTATTTACTTAACCAACCGGCAGAACTACGACGACCTGCACGACGCATTCGTCAGCCGCTACACGCGCTTGGGTGGCCGTCATCGCAACTATGTGATGCACAACGGTGCCACGCCCTATGCGCTCTATTGCTTTTACACTGCCATTGACCTTGGCGGGCCAAGCCGTGAAGATATAGAGCAAGCAACTGCTTTTGTCGACGGGCAATGCCCTCATTACACCGATAACCCCTACGCAACAACCATCTCGCGCCCCAACCTTATTTTCATTATGGTGGAGTCGCTAAACGCGTGGGCGGTGAACCTCGACATTGACGGTCGTCCTGTCACGCCCACTCTCAACGCTCTGGCTGCCGACACTGCTGCCAATATTGTGTGTCTCAACATGCTGTCACAAGCCAAGAACGGGCGTTCGAGCGATGGAAAATTCATTTATCAAACCGGCTTGCTTCCCCTGCTCGACAAGTCGGTGGCGGTGGAGTTCAGCAATCGATCATTCCCTTCGCTGGCCAAGACATTGAAGGCGCGAGGCTACAAGACGGTGGAGATGTGTGGCGATGAGGCCGGGCTATGGAATGTGGAAGGCATGTCGCGTGCCTATGGCTTCGACACTCTCTATCACGCACCCGAGCTTCATGAGCAGCTTGAGGCCTGCGATTACCTCATCGACAAGGTGGTGATGGACTTTGCTGCAAGCTATCTGCCCAGGCAGCAACAGCCATTCATGGCCCAGTTGTTCACCGGAGTGATGCACAGCCCCTACGACGGCCAGTGGCGCATTCCCACCTGGATTTCGAGCAGCAAGCAGTACACGCCGGCAGTGCGTAACTATCTTGAGAAAACCCACTATTTCGATACTCAGCTGGGTATCTTCCTGCACCGGCTCAAGCTGTGTGGCCTCTACGACCACTCGGTGGTTGTCATTGCCAGCGACCACAACGAGTGGGTCGACGACGACCCGGCAGGGCGACCGGCAATCAGCCGCGACGGCAATGAATGCGTGTTGCTGGTGCTCAACGCTGCGCGTGGCAAGAATGTGGCTGGCCCCATTGGGCAAGTTGACGTCTTTCCCACCTTGCTCGACGTGATGGGGCTTAATGCCTATAGCAGGTGGAAGGGGCTCGGACACAGTATCTTGCGCTTCGATGTGACATCGGTCGCCACATCGCCCGATGAGCTCCAGGGGTTGTCTTCGATGCAGCGGCAGCAGGCGCAGGCGTGGAGTGTAAATGAGGTGCTCATCCATGCCAACCATTTCCCTGCACGATGACATTACAGGGCAACAATCTTTTTTGTCATTGACAACCAGTGGTTTAAAAAAACTACTGTTTTTTTGTCGCAATTCTTCTTTGCCAAACATTCAAAAACCATTACCTTTGCACGATTTTTCAACGACGAGTAAATGGAGAAAAACTATCTGAGCAGTGTGGTTGCGATAGTGCTGGCGGCAGTGCTGGTGCTACTGGGCTTGTACTGGTTGCCGGCTATTAACGTGGGCGACTGGAGCATGCGCAAAGTCGACCTGCTCGCCGATGTCAGGAACGACTCGGCACTTCACTTGCTCGACTCTATCAGCAGCGTGAAAATGAATGGCAGTTCACCGGCCGGGATGGCTAAAACCGACTCGGCAAGCAATTTGCCTGTGCTTGAGGGCTCGCGACTCACGCGCGACAAGCATGGCAACGTGATTACTGTGGAGGACTCCATTATCAACGCCAAGGCCGAGGTCACCGTCACGCGTAGTGGAATCACAAGCATCATCGACTTGGGTGATGACACAGGGCGAGGCAACATGACGGCATTTTATCAGGCATTGGCGCAAGCGGCGGGCAGACCTGTGCGCATCGCTGTGCTGGGCGACTCATTTATTGAGGGAGACATTCTCACGTCTAAACTTCGCGAGTTGCTGCAGCAACGATTTGGCGGTTGTGGCGTGGGCTACTTGCCCATGACTTCAATAACCGCCGACTTCAGGCGCACGGTGAAGCAGACATTCGGTGGGTGGACTCCTCACAAGGCTGTTGACCGCAGCGGCTATGGCGACACCTATAATAACATCACAGGCAACTACTTCAATGCCGGTCCCGGAGCTTGGGTAATGGCTAAAGGCATTGGCAATCCCTACCAGCATGCGGCCTCATGCACCAGTTCGTCGTTCTATTTTGTCAGTGGCACGGGTTCGTGCTATGCCACTGCTGTTGTCAACGGCACCGATACCACTCACTTCAACCTGCAGTCGTCGTCGCTCATTGGGCATGCTGTGGTGCAGGGCGACATCAAGCAGGTGAAATGGACAGTGTCTAACCCCGGCAACATGGTGTTCCTTGGGACTTCGATGGACTGCGACCGTGGCGTGATAGTCGACAACCTGTCGTTGCGTGCCTCGCGAGGCAATCACTTGAGCAAAATAACCGGTAGCATGATGAGTGCCTTTAATCAGGTGCGCCATTACGACCTGGTGATTATAATGTATGGTCTCAACATTGCCGGTCACAACAGCAGCGCCTACACAGCCTACTGCAACACTCTCACCGCAGCCATCAACAATATCAAGAACACTATGCCCGGCACCAGCGTGCTGGTGGTGGGATGTAGCGACCGCGAGGAGAGAACTGCCAGTGGTTGGAAGACCATGCCTGGGGTGCTGGGGCTCATTCAGGCACAAAAACGAGTAGCTATCAACAGCCGCGTGGCCTTTTGGGACCTCTATGAGGCCATGGGTGGCGAGGGTAGCATAGTGAACATGGTGCGCAATGGTGAGGCCAACAGCGATTACACCCACATCACTCACCGCGGTGGCGACCGCATTGCGCGCTACCTGTATGATGCGCTAATGCTGGGATTTGAAACTAGATAACACACGGCACAATGGAAAAACTGTGGAACGACATATTAAGCTACTTGCAGTTGCAGTTTGGCACGCTCGATTCGGGCATGTTGCTGCAACAGTTGGCCTACGACGAGAAGGCTCCGCTCATCTTCTCGAGCGGCCTGTTCATGTGCATGTTTACCATTTTCATTGTCATCTATGCCCTGTTAAGCAAGAAGTCGTTGCCTCGCACGCTATTTGTGGTGGCGTTCAGCTACTATTTCTACTACAAGAGCAGTGGGGTGTATTTCTTTCTCATAGCCATTGTCACGTGCAGCGATTATATCATTGGCGAGCTGATCGATTCTACACAAGGGCGCGTTAAGCGCAAGTTGCTGGTGCTCACTAGTTTGCTTGTCGACCTGGGGTTGCTTGGATATTTCAAATACACCAATTTCTTTGGTCAGCTTTGGGCCGAAATCAGTGGAAATCCGTGGCACGACCTCAACATCTTCTTGCCGGTGGGAATATCATTCTTCACTTTTCAGTCGCTGAGCTACATCATCGACATCTATCGTCGCAAGATTAAGCCTGTCGACAATCTGCTCGATTACGCTTTCTACGTGTCGTTCTTCCCACAGCTGGTTGCCGGCCCAATTGTGCGTGCCGCCGATTTCCTGCCACAGATGTACCGTCCCATTCGTGTCACGCGCGAGATGCTTGGACTTGGCTTCTGGTTTGTGATTATTGGTTTGTTCAAGAAGGCGGTAATCAGCGATTACATCAGCATCAACTTTGTGGAGCGAGTGTTTGAGAATCCCATCCAGTTCAGCGGCATTGAGAACCTGCTGGGAGCTTATGGCTACGGACTGCAAATCTACTGCGATTTCTCAGGCTACAGCGACATGGCGATAGGCCTTGCGCTACTCATGGGATTCCGTTTCAACATCAACTTCAATAATCCCTACAAGGCGGTGTCGGTAACCGACTTTTGGCGCCGTTGGCACATCTCGCTAAGCACGTGGCTGCGCGATTATGTCTACATTTCGATGGGTGGAAACCGCAAGGGCAAGTTGCGTCAGTATTTCAACCTGTTTATCACCATGTTGCTGGGAGGCTTGTGG
Source organism: Porphyromonadaceae bacterium UBA4259 (assembly GCA_002396125.1). Taxonomy (GTDB): domain Bacteria; phylum Bacteroidota; class Bacteroidia; order Bacteroidales; family Muribaculaceae; genus Sodaliphilus. The sequence goes on along the minus strand of DGWL01000103.1, from coordinate 1,756 downwards.
CATGGGGCATCGCTGAACTTCGTCTTTTGGGGTGCATTGCATGGCATAGCGCTGGCGTTGCACAAGGTGTGGATGAGCATCTCTAAAGGCTGGAGCTTCACCAACAGCAAGGCGTGGAACTCGCTCATGGTCTTTGTCACCTTCCACTTTGTGATTTTTGCCTGGTTGCTCTTCCGCAATGCCGATATCACTTGGCATGGGCTCTTCTACGAGGGTAATTGGGGCAACTTGGGCATCATGCTGTCGCAAATAGCCACCAGTTTCCATCCCGAGGTGCTGGTCGACGTTGTTGCCAACTATTGGCGCGTGTTCATCCTCATTGCGCTGGGCTATATCCTTCATTTTGTGCCCGATGCAGTGTCGCAACGTTGCAAGCGTGCCTTTGTCAAGATGCCCGCTTTCCTCTATGTCATCGCTCTGGTTTTTATCATCGTGGTCATCATTCAAGTGAAAACCAGCGAAATACAACCATTCATCTATTTCCAGTTCTGATTGTTGATAATCAGGCAACCTATTTATTATTTATTACCCCTTCCTCAATAAGGATTTTCTCAATCTTTAATTGCAGAGTCCAGCGGTCAACGGTGTTTTGGTTCTCGAGCATAATCACATTCACGCCATTGCGCTCATATTTTGCCGCATAAGCTTGGAAACCGCCGTTGTCGCCGGTGTGGTAAATCTTAGTCTCGCGGCCAGGTGTCTTGTCGATGAACCAGCCGTAGCCGTACCATGTGTTGTCGCGGTTTTGATAACTGCTCCACTTGCTGCCGCTCACCAGTGTGTGAGGAGTGTAGGCGCGGCGTTTAGATGATCGTTTCACAAGAATGTTCTTGCGCAACGCGTTTTCCCACTTGAGAAAGTCGTGAGTGGTGGTGTAGATGCCACCATCGGCCTTGGTGGCAAAAAATGTTTCCTCGCCGTAGTCGCATTCCGCCCAGTGAATGCCATTACTGTCAACATAGTCGTTGGCAACTTTCTCGCGCTTTTTGGCATAGTCGCTATCGGCGCCGCTCACCTCGGCATCTTCGTTAACGATGTAGCCGTGAGCCATGTGTGGAATCTTAGCTTCGGGAGTGAAATACTGAACGTTAATCATGCCGGCTTTGTCAAAAAGGTATTTGCGCTGGAAATCAACAAATTTCTTGCCGCTCCTGCGCTCGGTGAGCAGGTAGAATAAATCGAAGGTGGGATTAATATACTCATAGGCGCTGCCGGGCTCAAAGTGCAACTCATCAAGGTTGGTCATGTACTGTATGCTCTCCTTGTCGGTGGCCAATAAAGTGAAATTGCGGTCGTCGCGTGGGCGAGCGTCGGGAATTCCTGAGCTGTGGCTTAGCAGGTGCTTGAGTTTTACTTTTTTCCATATCTTGCTCTTGAACTCGGGAAAATAGCGCGCCACACTCGCGTTGAGGTCTATAAGTCCCATTTCCTGCATCTTGAGCGCGCCAATGGCGGTGAACTGCTTGCTGATGCTGGCGATATTAAACGCGGTGTTGCCGTCAATTTTCTCACCGGTAGCCATGTCGGCAATGCCTATGCCTTTGTCATATAGCACATTGCCCCACTTGGCGATGAGCAATGCGGCTCCGGGTGCGTCGGGACGGTAGTGGCTTGTCATCAACGAGTCGATGCGTTCTTCTAAGCGTTGTTTGTTAATTGATTTGGCATTGGCTCCCATAGCCAGTGAGCAGGCAGTAGCTATCATTATTATAGATTTCAGTGTCATGGGTTGTTTTTTATTTAATTATGTTATTGG
>DGWL01000004.1 GCA_002396125.1 Porphyromonadaceae bacterium UBA4259 | reverse complement strand
TACCATCTTGTACATCAAAGATGTACACAAAGTCATAGCGGTTTTTTAACTCTGCCATAATTGTTTTATTTTATTTGTTAATAATAGTTTCGTTATTCTCTTTTTCTGGCTTCCTTGTGAAGAAATCTTGGCGTTGATGATAATAGCCAACGAAAAAGCGGGCTTGGTCGTTAATGCAAAGGTGGGCAGGAAATCCTACAACAGTAACTTTGTCAATAATCTCGCTTTTTAATTGTTCAAACTGAACCTTTCGACCAGGATTTAATTTCTCTTCATGATGAATCGACAAATTTAGAAGATTGGCAAAAACTGTAGCAGGAGTTGTTGATGCCGAGTTCATGTAACGTTCACGAATTGAGCTAATGTTATTAGCTTCTTCTTGAATTTTTACTAGCGTGGCAAAAAGGCGTCCACACAAGTAACCAATGTTGTCATTTGTTTTGTCTAACATGTCTTTTATTTTTTTATCGTTAATATTGTTATTTCTGTTTAAATATCCCTTTAATATAGCAGCACGTGTAATATAAATATCCTTGTCGGTTTCGGCTTTTATTCTCCTCAGGCAAGCACTAAATAGGCTATATGGATAAGGCGTGCCTTCGATTATACTCTTCATAACAGCTTCAACCAAGTTAGGAGAAATATTGCTTTCTTTTCCTTGTAATGCAATAGAGCTTATGATATTATACATACCATAATATGGCTTGGGGTCTTTCCGCGTATCAATAATCTCAAAGTCTTCAAAATGTTTCAAAATCTTCTCGGCAAAGTTTTTTGTACTTGTCTCTTGCCAATAGATTACAGCAATTCGTGCTGAATTAGGAGCTAGCCCAAGAATGTAAAATCTATCTTTATTTTGAACTGTTAGGCGTCCTGAATAAATTGAATTGAAAACTTGTCTGACTTCATGAATTTTGCGGTTGGGATCATCACTTCTGAGATTTGTGAGAAAGTTAAAAAAGCAATTCTCCACTTGTTTTGAGGTTTCACTATTGTTAGAAGCCCAAAAAACAAAAGTTCGATTACCTATGGTAAATTTATTTTGTGAGTCCTTTTGCAGTAATCTGTTCAACGCAGTTGTGTAGCAGGCTTCGGCTTCGACCGATATAGTTGCATTTGAGCCTTTCGATTTTCCATAAGAGTCATAGCCCGAATTTACTTGGAATGCTACTAATTTAGCAGTTGCCTGGCTCCCATTTATGGGAGTTGCTGATGTCGTACTGACGCAATTGGTTGATAAGCCAGTAATTAAACAAATAGCTCTGTCACTGTTGCCGTTATTATTATTGTTTTGCTGTGAATACTCAAGCAACTTATTATTTTCAGCAACAATATCAAGAGAACCATTAATTCTAAATGATAAATTGATTGTTGGTTTCTTCTCAATCTCAGGCCATAAATCACTTTTCTTAACAGCCTCAACACCATTATTCTTGTAAAATAAAGAAACTGCCATGAATTCGTTATCTTCTTTATATTGTTCAGCAATATCTATGCATTGCTTTACAAAGAGGTTGTGTTTAATCTGAGATTTATTAATAGAGGCAAGTAGTTTCTTGTCTGAACCTTTTAATTGTATCTCTTGATTAGCTTTAGTATAGTTCATGACATACTCAACATTGTCCCAGAATAAATAGGGGTTGGGTGCGGAAGTTCTAGATCCCTTAACCACTAAAAATTTTTTAGTGGTTTTATTGTCAATGCGACAATCTTCAAGTCTTAAGAAATGTCCTTCTTTATCTATTACAATGATAAAAGATATTTCCTTATACTCCATGCCATTCGGAGCCAGGTCTCCGCAGCGGTGATAATAATCATATAATGCTTTCAGTATCATCTTAGCACCTCCTTACTATTTAATGGTGGAACAATAATTACACCTTTCTTCATGCTGGCGCGATAGTACATAGCATGAATGTTGTCAGGGTTGGTGAAGTCCATGTCATAAAGCATTATACCTAAATCTCTATCTTCGTTTATTGGCTGTATTATTTTCTCTGCATCGTTTTGAATGAGTTTGAATGATGCTGAGAATTCACGAGTTCCAAGATATGGCTGATTGAAGCATTGACCTTTGCTGGCACGACGCTCAAACATGGCCTGGTACTTACCTGGATTTTCATCAGACCCTGCCGTGCGTGATTCACCTTTGCGCTCTTTAGGGGGGATATAGACAAGTGTTGCGTAAAGACGGTAGTGAACATCCTTAAGTAATAAGGCATTCTTTTGCTGACGTGAGTCTTCAATAAAAATCTGATTCTTTTGTAATGAGCCCACTGCCCCTACCTCATTTCTTCTTATAGAAGTCCACTTGATGGGACTAAGAACCTCAATCTTTGTCACCTGCCACCTAATGGCTGGTTTCCAAAAGATTGCATCAAATATCGCTCTGGCAGCCGATGGAGTAATCACATCATAGCTTACTCTTTCGACTTTTAGCTCTGGGCGTGTGAAGCAAGCCATGTCGCCCCACACTTCAATGCAATATTCTTTGTCAAAATAAGTCATAAATATATTGTTGTTATTTGATTAATAATTCGTCTAGCCAATGATTGTTGAGTGTTAACCCTACTTTCTCGTTATATTGTTTTGCATCAGTAAGATAATATATCCCTTCGGCGATTTCGGTGATGAACCCCGCTTGTTTAAGTGCATTAAAATCTTTCTCATGAACCGAAACGGTGTATTGTCCTAGCTTTTTCATAATATAATAGCTAATGCCGTTCGCAATAAATTCATTTACAAACCGAGAGCTGTTTCCATAATTGACAATAATATTGATTCCATGATCATCAATCAATCTAAAAGCTTTTGCAGCCTGTTGGAAACAAATGCAACTAGGATCATTTAAATAGTTTTTGCCGATATTGTTTTTATCAAAGGATGGAGTTCTTGAGAACAATTGATAAAAGTAATTTATCATAGATTCTGGAGCAAACCAATCCTTGACATCAACCATGTTTTTAAGAGCATTGCTAGCATTTGAGATAAAACCTGGTGGATTTGGCCCAAGAGAGAATACATGGGTGTGACCAAGGCTTAGTTTACCTTCGCGATTGCATCGTCCCGCTGCTTGAAGAATAGAGTCAAGTCCGGCATCTTGCCTATAAACTACAGGGAAATCTATATCTACTCCAGCTTCAATGAGCTGTGTAGCAACCACAATGATTTTTTTATTTTCAGGATTCTTAAGCGCTTGCTTGATGTAATCAATAGTTTTTTTGATATGTGCTGAACACATCATTCTTGACAAGTGGAAGGTCATTTCATCATGAGTTAACTTCTCATAAATCGCCTGAGCGTGCTTTCTTGTGTTTACAATGCACAGCACTCGTTTTTCTTGCTCTAGTCGGTAAGCAATTTCTTCGTGATTTGATTTGTCGTTGTCAAAGTGTAATTCAACTCTCCTCAACTTCTTGTGAAGTTCGTAATCATGTGGAATGATTTCAGTTAAGTTCTCTATGCCTCTGAATTTAAACTTATTGACAATAGGGTCGTCTTTAAGCGCTGGAAGGCTGGCTGTTGTGAACAATACTGTCGTAGAGAAAAGTCGGTTATAACTCTTTAGTCCGTCAATTATTGGCTGCAAGAATTCGAGTGGCAGAGACTGGACCTCATCCAATATAAGAACACTGTTAACAATGTTGTGCAATTTCCTGCAAGCCTTAGGTCGATTGGAAAACATTGATTCAAAAAGTTGAACATTGGTAGTAACCACTATTGGATAATCCCAATTTTCGGTAGCTAAGCGCAATTGTTCAGAGAGTTCGTTATCCTTTACATTGTCAAAATCAACATTAGAGTGATGCTCCAGTACGTTTTTGTCACCAAATATTGTACGCAAAATTGCGGCTGTCTGGGTAATAATGCTTGTATAGGGAATGGCAATTATTATTCTCTCTTTATTATACTTAATTGCATGATTCATCGCCCAAACAAGAGAAGATAGGGTCTTGCCACCACCCGTAGGGACTGTTAAACTATAAAATCCTGTACTCCAACTCGATGTCTCAAAACAGCGATGCTGAACTTTATTCCTGATTATGTTTACCGGTGTGTCTTTTGCATTAACTTTAAGTTCTTCAAGATACCTATCAAGCATCGGTTTAAGCATTTCTAACTTGTCGGCTTTTCCTCGTTGTGACGAGTTGCGCTCGTTCATGAATGCTTCGGTATCTAGATAGTCGGCATCTACAAGGCATGAAAATAACACTCTCACAAGGTGATTGCAATCTGATAACTCTTTTATTTTTTCCATTCCTTGAGGCATTTCTAGGTGAACATCAATAGGTGATGTGTCAACGTCACTGGGAATTTCCTTTGAAAAAATATCTTCATAGTCACTGTAATCATGCAATCCAGAATGATGTCCATAAATTTCAGGACCTATAATATCACATAGTTGTGGATACTGCTTCTTGCATAACAATGCTCCCACGTATGCATGATGGACACGTTCATCTTTTATACTTTTGTCATAACCTGATGAACTTTTAATGTGATTTTGAAAACCTGCTTGTTCTTTGCCTTTGTCATGTAGCAGTCCAAGAATCTTCCCTATTTGGCCAAATCCAAATTTAGAAGCGAACTTTTCAGCAAGTAGCGCTACATTACTGCAGTGGTCTTCATTCGATTGAAGTTTCCAGTCATCTTTCCTTATGTGAGAGATTATCATAACTATTTATTATTGTAGTTTACAAATTTACTAAAAAAAGTATAATGGTGAAACTATTTTCTTTTTTTCTGGGCAAAGATAGTTGCTTATAGTGCCAAAATTGGGCACAACAAAATTAAATAAAGTTAAGAAAAGGGGAATGGTTGTTACAACTTTTGCACAGTTGCACTCATGTGCTTGTTTCTTTAAGGCTGCGATATGGCTTCTTGATGTCAAGATATATAAAATGTTGATTCTTTGTTTAACTAAATGCAAAGATGTCATAAAAGATAGCATAACATCTTAAATCTGTTGAAAAAAATGTTTGAAATAGTTTGCTCAGTTTGGTAAAAAGTTGTAAATTCGTCACGAATACTGGAAAAGGTCTTTTTATAATGCCTAATGTGAAAATCTATCGCGTAACTTATTAACTATTACAATACAATATTATCATTAATGAGCTATTTAAAATTTGATAAAAACTTGATTATAAATCTTGAGCAGTCTCTCACCAAGGAGATACTCAGGACCAATCAATCGGGGGCTTATCATTGCACTACACTTGTAGGGTGCAACACCCGCAAGCAGCATGGCTTGCTGGTGATTCCTATTCCTGAGATTGACGACAACAGCCATGTGATGCTCTCATCGCTCGATGAGACGGTTATTCAGCATGGCGTGCCGTTCAACCTGGGTCTGCACAAGTACAAGGGCAACGTTTTCAGTCCCAATGGCCACAAGTACATCCGCGAGTATGACTGCGAGCGGGTTCCTGCCCACACCTTCAGGGTGGGTGGCGTGATTCTCAAGCGTGAGAAAATTTTCATCACCAACGAGAATCGCATCCTCATTCGTTACACTCTGCTTGAAGCTCACTCCAAGACAACCTTGCAGTTCCGTCCGTTCCTGGCATTTCGCAATGCCAACGACCTGTGTGTCGAGAACTCGGTGGCAAGTCGTGAGTTTCGAGAGGTGAAGAACGGCATCGCCACCTGCATGTATGATGGCTATCCCACGCTTTACATGCAGTTCAACCACAAGCCCAAGTTTGTCTTCGACCCGCACTGGTACAAGGGTATTGAGTACATCAAGGACATGGAGCGCGGCATTCCTTACACCGAGGATCTCTATGTTCCGGGCTACTTTGAAATCGACATCAAGAAGGGCGAGACACTGGTGTTCTCGGCAGGTATCGAGGAGGTCAACACTCACAACCTCAGCCGCATGCACGAGGAGGAAGTGAAGCAACGCACACCTCGCACCAGTTTCTACAACTGCCTGAAAAACAGTGCAAAGCAGTTCTATCTCACCAATGCCGACGGTAACTATATCTTGGCGGGATATCCCTGGTTCAAGATTCGCGCTCGCGACGAGTTCATGGCGCTGCCGGGTTGCACGATAGCCAATCATCATCGTCCCGACTTTGAGAAGATAATGGAGACCGCAAAGGAGGCACTCCTGCGATTTGTCAAGGATGGCTCGCTCGACCGTCACCTCAAGGGCATCGACCTGCCCGACGTGCCGCTGTGGGCAATATGGGCTATTCAGCACTATGCCAAGGATGCCGGGCTCGATGAAGCTCGCAAGCGCTATGGCGACTTGATAAAAGCACTGCTCAAGCAAATCATCGACGGCTATCATCCCAACCTGTTCCTGCAGCCTAACGGCCTGGTTACAACCGATGGCACCAAGAAACCCATGTCGTGGATGGATTCCACTCACCCCGACGGCACTCCCATGATTCCGCGCACAGGCTATTTGGTTGAGTTCAATGCGCTGTGGTACAATGCGTTGATGTTTGCGCAGGAGCTTTTTGCCGATGTTGAGGAAGAGCAAGAATGCGTTGCAACCTATAAGGAAATAACAAGCAAAGCCAAGCCTGCCTTTGTTGAGATGTTCCTCAACGACTATGGCTATCTCTTCGACTACGTTGACGGAGCCTATGCCGACCCCAGTGTGCGTCCTAACATGATTATAGCCGCTGGGCTTGACTACTCGCCGCTCGACCGCCGCCAGCGCAAGAGCGTGCTCGACGTGGTGACTCGTGAGCTCCTCACACCCAAGGGACTGCGCACCCTCAGCCCCAAGAGCTGGGGCTACAAGCCCTGGTATCTGGGTAACCCCGAGGAGCGCTGGGTGGCCTATTATGCCGGCTCGGCACGCCCATGGCTCATGGGCTTCTATACCGATGCCTACATCAAGGTGTTCGGGCTTAACGGAGCTTCATTCATCGAGCGCATGATGATAGGCTTTGAGGATGAGATGTCGCAGGGAGGCATTGGCACTCTCTCGGAACTCTACGACGGCAATCCGCCCTTCATCGGCCGTGGTGCGGTGAGCTATGCTCCCAATGTGGGTGGCGTGCTGCGTGTGTTGCGCTTGTTTAAGAATATTGGTTTTATAAAATCTTAATAACGAGGACTATAAAATATGAAGGCTTTAATGTTTGGCTGGGAATTTCCTCCCCACATCTTGGGAGGACTGGGAACAGCAAGTTTTGGTCTTACTAAGGGCATGGCACAGTGTGGCGACATGGACATCACCTTTGTCATTCCCAAGCCCTGGGGCGACGAGCCCAAGGACTTTGCCCGCATCATTGGTGCCAACACCACTCCGGTGGCTTGGCGCGATGTGAACTGGGACTATGTGGAAGGGCGCATAGGAAAAGTGCTTGATGCGCAGACCTACTTTGACCTGCGCGATCACATCTACGGCGACTTCAATTACATGAACACCAACGACCTGGGATGCATTGAGTTCTCGGGACGTTACCCCGACAATCTGCTCGAGGAGATTAACAACTACTCGATTGTGGCAGGAGTGATTGCTCGCACCATCGACTGCGACGTGATTCACTCGCATGACTGGCTCACCTATCCGGCCGGCATCCATGCCAAGCAGGTGACAGGCAAGCCGCTGGTGATTCACGTGCATGCCACCGACTTTGACCGTAGCCGAGGCAAGGTGAACCCAACGGTGTTCGGCATCGAGAAGGATGGCATGAACAATGCCGACCACATCATCACCGTGAGCGATTTGACACGCAAAACGGTGATTGAGAAATATGGCATCAGCCCCGACAAGGTGACAACCGTGCACAATGCCGTGGAGCCCTTGAGCCAAGAGCTGCTCGACCTGGAGGTGCCGCCCAAGCACGAGAAGGTGGTGACCTTCCTGGGGCGCATCACTATGCAAAAGGGGCCTGAATACTTTGTCGACGCCGCTTGGCAAGTGCTGCAAAAGGTTCGCAACGTGCAGTTTGTGATGGCCGGTAGCGGCGACATGATGGAGAAGATGATTCGCCTGGCGGCACGCCGCCACATCGCCGGCCGTTTCCACTTCACCGGCTTCCTGAAAGGCAAGCAGGTCTATGAGATGCTCAAGGCGAGCGATGTGTACATTATGCCCTCGGTTAGCGAGCCATTTGGCATTTCACCGCTTGAGGCGATGCAGATGGGAGTTCCGTCGATTATCTCAAAGCAGAGTGGTTGCGCCGAGATTTTAAACAACGTGATAAAGGTCGACTACTGGGACACCAACGCCATTGCCGATGCCATCTACTCCATCATCAAGTATCCTGCCATGTACAAGCAACTGCGTGAACAAGGCCTCGACGAGGTGAGCAAGATTACTTGGGACCGAGCCGGCGCTAAGGTAATCGACATCTACAACCGACTCATTAATAGATAACTTATTCCACCACACACACTATAACACAGCAATCAACATGAAATCAATCTGTTTCTATTTTCAGATACATCAGCCATTCCGCCTGAAGACTTATAGATTCTTCGACATCGGTAATGACCATTATTACTATGACGATTTTGCCAACGACGACATCATCACTCGCATCGCGCAGCGATCCTATTTGCCCGCCAATGAGATGCTGCTCGACATGATTCGCAGCAACGGCAAGAAATTCAAGGTGGCATTCTCGATTAGTGGCACTGCCCTTGAGCAACTCGAGCAATATGTGCCTGAGTTCATCGACTCGATGAAAGAGCTTGCCGACACCGGCTGCGTGGAGTTCTTGAGCGAGACTTATGCACACTCGCTGTCGTCGCTTGTCGACCCCGAGGAATTCATCTCGCAAGTGAAAGCCCATGATGAGAAAATTTATCAGCTCTTTGGCCAAAAGCCACGGGTGTTCCGCAACACCGAGCTTATCTATGACGACGACATTGCCGTTATGGTGGCATCAATGGGCTTCAAGGGGGCTATAACCGATGGCGCCAAGCACATCCTGGGTTGGAAGTCTCCCAACTATCTCTACAAGTCGGCAGCGGCTCCCAAGCTGCGGTTGCTACTCAAGAACTCGAAGCTGAGCGACGACATAGCATTCCGCTTCAGCAATCCCGAGTGGGCAGCCTATCCACTCACAGCCGACAAATACATCGACTGGATTGCCTCGCTGCCCGAGGAGGAAATGCTGGTGAACCTGTTCATGAACTACGAGACCTTTGGCGAGTTGCAACCTCGCGAGAGCGGCATCTTCGACTTCATGCGTGCGCTGCCACGCTTTGCCGAGCAACGCGGCATCACCTTCATGACACCGAGCGAGGTTGTGAGCAAGATGAAACCCGTGAGCGAGCTCAGCGTGATGCACCCCATCTCCTGGGCCGACGAGGCTCGTGACACCAGTGCGTGGATGGGCAACATCCTGCAAGAAGAGGCGGTGAACAAGCTATATTGCCTTGCCGAGCGCATTCGACTTATTGAGGATCGCCGCATTCGTCAGGACTGGAACTACCTGCAGGCAAGCGACCACTTCTATTACATGAGCACCAAGCACAGCAGCGATGGCTCGGTACACTCGCACTACAGCCCCTACGACTCGCCCTATGCGGCATTTACCAACTACATGAACGTGCTTAGCGATTTCATGATTCGCGTGCGTGAGCAGTTCCCCGAGGAGATTGAGAACGAGGAACTCAATGCGCTGCTCCTCACCATTCGCAATCAAGAAAAGGAGATTGAAGAGCTCAATCGCGAGGTGGAGATGATGCGCAACAACATCGTTAAGGACACGACAGGCGACTTTGTGCCAAAGGTTGAAGAGAAGGTTGAAGGTGAGGTTGAAAAACCTGCACCCGCCGCCAAGAAAGTTGCCGTCAAAAAGCCTGCAGCCAAGAAGGCTCCTGCCAAGAAAAAAGCATCTAAGAAATGATTGAAAAGAAAAAATTGCTTTACATCCATGGCTTTCGCAGTTCGGCGCGCAGTAGCACAATCCTGACGTTGCGAGAGGTATATCGCGATGTTGAGGTGCATGCCTTCGATGTGACACATCATCCGGTTGAGTCGATAAAGAAGATTGAGGACTACGTCGCAACCCATGGCATCGACATCCTGGCGGGCTCGTCGCTTGGTGGTTATTACACATTGTGTGCAAGGGTCGAAATTCCCAAGATTGCTGTCAACCCGGCCCTCAACCCTGAGAATAGCATGCAATACATGCCCGAGATAGGGCACACCGTGGAGTATTATAATCCGCGAGAAGACGGAGTTCAAACCTTCACTTGCCGGCCTGACGACCTGGATGAGTTTCGTGGCATAGAACCATTTATCACCCCGGTGACACACATCATCGGTAGCGACCATGACGAACTGCTGGGCGACATGCGTGAGCGGTACCGTGCACTTGTGGGCGACCGTTTCCACCCGTCGTCTCAACTTGGCCACCGCATCGAGCCCGAGTTTCTGGCTATTCCTTCAGGCGATTTCTACCAAGTGCTCAAGTCGATAATTGACGACTGAATCGCTTAAGCACCTGTTATACTAAAATCCCCTGATTCAACAGCGAATCGGGGGATTTTAGTGTTTAGCGTGCCGCTCAGTGGCCTATTTCATTGCGTTGATAATGCGGTGGGCTGCTTCTTCTACCACAGCGCGGCTGGTGGCAAGGTTGATGCGGATGAAGCCTTCTCCGGCTTTTCCATAGATTGCGCCGTCGTTAACCAGCACTTTGCCGTCGTCGAGAATCTTTTTAGTGACTTGAGTGCTGGTCATGCCTGTCTGGGCGATGTTCACCCAAGCCAGATAGGTGCCCTCGATGGGTGTGAAGTGGAATGAAGGCAACTCTTTCTCAATCATGTCGCGCATGAGCTGGAAGTTGGCGGCAATATAGTCGTTGAACTGCATTATCCAGCTTTCTCCGTGGTTGTAGGCTGCCATGAAAGCTTCGAGACCAAACGGATTGATATCACACACCTCGTTCACGTTGATTGCACGATTGATGCGTGCCTTGTTCTCGGCGTTGTTGCTCACGATGAATGCCGCTTGCAGGCCGGCAATGTTGAACGACTTGCTGGGCGAACCGCAAGTGATGCAACGTGAGCCTGCTTCTTGCGAGATTGAGGCAAATGGGGTATAGGTCACGCCTGGCATCACCATCTCGCAGTGAATTTCATCGCTGATGATGGTCACGTTGTGCTTGGCGCAGATGTCATTCACCTTGAGTAGTTCATCGCGGGTCCACACGCGTCCTGCCGGGTTGTGAGGATTGCAGAAAAGCAGCACGTGAGTGTCGTCGGCTGCCAAAGCCGCCTCAAGCGCGTCGTAGTCGATGCTGTAGCTGTAATCTTCATTAAGTGAAAGCGGTATTTCCACTGGTTCGCAGCCATTGTTCTTGATGCTGGAGAAGAAGCAGTTGTAGATGGGTGTGAGAACCACCACTTTCTCTCCGGGCTTGGTGATGCTCTTGATGACTGCCGAGATGGCAGGAACTACACCGGTGGTATAATCTATCATGTCACGGTCAATCGACCAGTTGTGGCGGCGGTTAAACCAGTTGATAATTGACTGGTAGAAATCCTCGGGCACATTGACGTAGCCAAACACGCCGTGCTCAAGACGCTTCTTTAGAGCATCAATGATGCATGGCGCTGCCTTGAAGTCCATGTCGGCAACCCACATGGGGATTACGTCGTCGCTGGGGCAATGATCCCATTTCACCGCATGAGTGCCGTGTCGATTAATAATCTCGTCAAAATTGAATTTCTCGTTATTCATGGATGGGTATTTAGAGAGTTTATAATCAGTGTTATTGCTTGTCGAGCTCTATGATTTGGCAGTCGGCGGGCTCGAGGATGTTCTCGTCGATGGTGACGCTGCCCACGCTTCCCACCTCAATGCGGCCGGTGCGTGGATTCTTGATGTTGGTCACGCTGCCCACTATCTTGGCATTGACCTCAGAGTCTTCAAACATGCGGTCGCATGCCGGGTCGAATGTGCAGTCCTCAAGCACGAGGTTCTTGTCGTAGCACAAAGGCTGCTCACCGCTTATGCGGCAACGCACAAGCCGCACGTTCTTTGAGTGCCAAGCCAGATACTCGCCGTTTAGCTCGCTGTCATAGATTGTCACGTTCTCGCACTCCCAGAAGGAATCTTTGGTGGTAATCTTAGCGTTATGAATCTCCACGTTTTTGCAATACTGGAACACGTACTTGGCATCGCTCTCAAGGCCGTCGACATAGATGTCTTGCGAGAACATGAAAGGATAGGTGCCGCCATGCAACTTGAGGTTATAAACCTTGATGCCGTTAACCTTCCAAAAGGTTTCGTCGGCGTCGTTGATTACAACATTGCGCAATGTGACGCGGTTCATTTCGCGAAAGAACTTGGGACCGTCAATAACACAGTCGGTCATGTCCATGTCGTCGCAATACCATATTGCTGAACGAGAGCCCACGGCAAAGTAGCAGCTGGTGATTTTAGAGCCATAGACGTGCCACAGGGGATATTTCCCTTCAAAGTAGCAGTGGTCGCACTCAATGTTGTGGCATTGTTTCAATCCCGACTCGCCGGTGGTGATTGTAATGTGCTCGAAACGGGTGTCGCGCGAGGCGAATAGTGGTCGCTCGCCACCGAAAGTTTGGTCTTTTACAGTTTTCATGTTGTGATGATATTTGTTTGCAAAGTTACTTATTTTTCGTTTTTTTTTGATATTAAGCATTGGAAAGAGATGTTTTTCTTGCCCACTTGCCCGACCATAATCTGAGCAGGAAGATTGTGCCACGCACGCACAACTCGATGCACATTGCTGTCCACACGCCTATCAAGCCCATTGATACAACCAGCAGCGACGCCAAGGTGATGCGCACTATCCACATGCTGCCCAAGTTCATCATGCTGGGAATTAGTGTGTCGCCGGCACCCACCATCACACCGTAGCTCACGATAGATGCGGCATAGAGTGGCTCGGCCCATGCCTCGATGCGAAGACACTGAGCACCCAGGTCAACAATCTCCTGAACTGGCGACATCAGGGCCATCATTTGTGGAGCAAAACAATACATGAGCACTCCCAGCAGCGACATCGACACCACTCCAAGCAACACTGTGATGTAGGCAAACCGCTTGCACAAGTCTTTTCGGCCTGCGCCGGTACTTTGCCCCACGAGAGTAGTTGCGGCCTCCGAGAAACCATAGCCTGGCATGTAGCACAGGCTCTCGGCGGTGATGGCAAAAGCATTGGCTGCTAGCGCAACGCTTCCCAGCGGTGCCACAATGGCGGTGGTGGCAATGTAGGCACCGCACATCATTATTGACTGTAGAGCGACGGGGATGCTGATTGTGCGAGCTTTGCGAAGGCAGTGGGCTGTGGGCTTGAAACTGCCGCGAGTTCCTCTGAGTTTGAGTTCGCGTGAGCGGTAAATCAGGAAATATAGCATCAGCGAGCATGTCACAACCTCGGCAAGCACGGTGCCCAGTGCGGCACCCATCACGCCTAGTCCCGCACCCGGAATATGAAGAGAGATTCCTGATATTGTCAAGTCGCGGCTTGGGAAAATGAGTAGGAAATTGAAAACCACATCAAGCACACACATTAATATATTGAGAATGCCAGGCACCTTCATGTTGCCGCTACTGCGCAACATCCCTCCGGCAAGTATTTCCACCTCAAGGAATGGAAGAAAGAGCGCTAAAATCAAGAAATAGAGCGATGCGTTGTGGCAAATGTCCTCGTGGCCTCCAAGCCAGTGGGGGAGTTGCCATGCTATTGCCACGCCAATGGCGGTGAGTGCAAGGCTGAATACCATGCAACTCACAAGCGATTGGCGCAGCACGCTGCGGGCATCGCTGTCCTTGCCTGCTCCTAGCAGGTGCGCAACTTGCACAGTAAAGCCAATTGCGGCGGCGCTCAGCAGTCCGCCAAGTAGCCACATGGTGGTAGATACGAGCCCAATCGAGGCGCTGTCGTTAGCGCCCAAGCTGCCCACCATCGATGCGTCGATATATTGCATGATAATCGACGACAGTTGGGCCATAATAGCCGGCGCGCTAAGTGATAGCGTGAGCTGCAACTGATGCCTCAGTGTCATGGGAGCACCGGTCTTGATGAGGTCGATAAGACGATTTTCGTTCTTGCCAGCCATTGAGTGGGAGTTGACTATAGTTGTCTTGTTATAATTGTGGTTGCAAAATTAGTCAAAAATAATGAATACACACTTGCGGTAAGGTCAAAAAAGAGTAAATAAAAAAGGCTCGCACCGATGGGTGCGAGACCTTTTTGTTTGTTTAATAATTTTGAACTGCTAGGAGTCAAAATTATTTCTGACGCTGGATTGTTACGGCGCGGCCGAGAGGTGCACTCTGTGGACCATAGTCAACGAGGTTGCCGTTGTTGGTCTCAGTCTGCAGGCGACCACCGTCGATACCCTTGTCCTCAAGAGTCTTCTTAACGCCGTTTACGCGGTCGTGACGAAGCTTGATGTTGATGGCATCGTTACCAGTGTAGTTGTCGGCCCAACCAGTAAGAACGTAGTTGTCGTTCTCCTGCTTCATAACCTCAGAAACAGCGTTTACAATCTCCATTTGAACTGGAGTGATGTAAGACTTGCCTCTTGGGTAGTAGATAGTAGCCAGAGGAGCCTCGGTAGAAGCAGCGTTAACTGCGGTAGGAGTAACGGGCTGGTTCTTCTTCTTCAGGCACTCGTTGAGCTGGTTCTCCAGGTCACGAATCTTAGCGTTAGCCTGGTTCAGCTTGTTGCGGAGTGCGTCGAGCTCAGCGCTGTTGTCCTTAACAGGGGGGCAGATGGGAACAACGGGAGCGTTCCAATCAGTCTTACCGAACTTGTAAGAAAGACCCAGCATAGCGCTTGGGTACTCAATCCAAGTCTTGTGGCCCTGACCTGCACCATCCATGTGCTCCTGAACCATGTCGAAACGGAGGTCGAGGAGGAGGTCAACGTGCTTGCCAAGAGCGAAGGTGTTGAGCAAACCAGCCTGGAGAGCGAAGTTACGGTCGTGAGTTCCCTCTTTACCGTTGTTGGCGCCCTTGTACTTCCAGCTGCCAGTGCCGTCAGCCTTGTCGTTGTAGAAGTTCCAGCTAGTAGAAGCACCAGCATAAACAACTGCATTGTAGAAACGACCGGGCTTGTAACCGCAGATCCAGTTAGTTACATTGAACAGAACATCACCAGTTACACCAATACGGTTGAACTTCTGGCCATAAACGCCACGAGCGTCGTCCTTCATTTGGTCAGCCATGTCGGTGCGATAGCCAATAGCGTACACGTTGTCGGTAGCGCCCTTCATCTGCTCAAAGTGACCGCCGATGCGAACACCCAGCAGTGGAGAGAACCACTTACCGATGAACAAGTTAGCCTTGGGGGCGAGGAAACGCTTACCGAGCTTCATTTGAGCATCTTTGTAAGACATCATAACGCCAACACCGCCTTCAGCCTGGATGAACCAGTTGTCTTGCATACGATTGAAGAGATAGCCTTGAGCTGGATCTTCTACGTACTGTACTTCCTGTGCGTTAGCAACGGGAGCCAAGAACATAGCGCATGCACATGCTAGTAATGTAATCTTTTTCATAGACTTACGTTTTTGTTAAATAAAAATTTTTATTTGTTAAACACTAAAATGAATTGTATACCTTATCAAAACATTGTGCAAATATATAGCTTTTTTTTTGATTATTAATTATTTTCTCAAAAAAATCTTCAAAAAAAGGTCATTTTTTATGATTTTTGAGGAAATTTTGGACTTCGAGGGCGATATTTTTTGGTGAAAAGCCAAATTTTTCGTCCAAAACCTTGTAGGGAGCTGAGGCTCCGAAATGGTCAAGACCGAACACCTTGCCACCATTGACTACCGAAAACAGTGTGGAAGGTAGTCCCGCAGTGAGTCCAAAGGTGGGTAGCTGGGGTGGAATGGTTGCATTTTGATAGTCGGCAGGTTGGTTCTTAAAGAGCCCTATTGAGGGGATTGAGACAATCTGCACTCGCAAGGGTTGCTCTGCCTTGATGATTTGAGCGGCCTCTACCAGGGTTGCTACCTCCGAGCCGTTGCCCACGAGCACAACCTGTGGGTCTTCGTCTTTATAAATAATGTAGGCTCCTCGCTCGGCTTGCAGTGCGTCGTTGTAGCGTGCGGCATAGCCGTCTCCGTGCTGTGATGGCAGGTCGTTGATGTTTTGGCGTGAGAGGATGAGCGCGGTGGGTGTGTGGGTGTTTTCCATCGCCATTTTCCATGCCACGGTGGTCTCGGCGCTGTCGGCGGGACGCAGCACGAGCATGCTGTTGCGGCCGCTATGGTTCTTGAGTTCCTCCATGAGGCGTATTTGTGCCTCTTGTTCCACAGGCTCGTGGGTGGGGCCGTCTTCTCCCACGCGGAACGCGTCGTGAGTCCAGATGAACTTCACCGGTAGCTCCATGAGTGCCGAGAGTCGGGCTGCGGGTTTCATGTAATCGCTGAAGACGAAGAATGTTCCGCAAGCGGCAATTACTCCGCCGTGCAGTGCCATGCCGTTGATGATGGCTGTCATGGCGAGCTCGCTCACGCCGGCTTGAAGGAATGCTCCACCAAAGTCGCCACGCGCAAAGGCACGAGTCTTCTTCAGGAAACCGTCGGTCTTGTCGCTGTTGGCCAGGTCGGCGCTCGACACAATCATGTTGTCAACGCCTTGGGCTAGGGCACCCAGCACGTTGGCACTTGCTGCGCGTGTGGCTAGGCCTGGCTTGTGCTCAATGGCTGCGTAATCGATGGGGGTGACTTCACCTCTTATATATTGATCAAGTTTCTCGGCTAGCTCGGGGTTGGCGTCACGCCACTGTTGCTCATGTGCTTTGCGCTCAGCAACGATGGCTTTGAGCTGCTCGGCTCGCTTGGCATAGAGCTCGGCTACCTCGGGGAACACCTGCCATGGGTTGGCGGCATCGCCTCCCAGATTTTCGATGGTCTTCTCATAGCTGGCTCCCGACTTGCTTAACGGGTTGCCATGGGTGCTGCACTGTCCCTCAAAGTTGGCACCGTCGTCGGTCACGCAGCCGCGGCCCATGATGGTCTTGCCAATGATTAGGGTGGGGCGCTCACTTTCCTGTTGCGCGGCTTCAAGGGCGCTGGCTATTGCTGTGGGGTTGGTGCCGTCGATTTCAATGACATTCCAGTTCCAGGCACGATATTTCATTGCCGTGTCCTCGGTGCTCACGGCGTTGCACATAGTGCTCAGTTGCACCGAGTTGCTGTCGTAGAACATGATGAGGTTGCTAAGGCCCAGGTGACCGGCCAGGCGTCCGGCTTCTTGCGAAATGCCTTCCTGAATGCCGCCGTCACTGATGAAGGCGTAGGTCTTGTGAGAAAACGCCTCACTAAAGCGAGCTGTGATGAAGCGCTCGGCAATAGCACATCCCACTGCCATCACATGGCCTTGGCCCAGCGGTCCGCTGGTGTTCTCCACACCATGCTCCACATCGAGCTCGGGATGGCCTGGCGTAATACTTCCCCAAGAGCGGAATGCCTTGATGTCGTCAATCGTGTATTTGCCTGTCAGCAACAATGTTGCGTAGAGCATTGGCGACATGTGTCCCGGGTCGAGGAAAAAGCGGTCGCGTGCTATCCATTTTGGGTCGCTTGGGTCGTAAACGAGGAACGAGCTATAGAGCACGTTGGCAAAGTCGGCTCCACCCATTGAGCCACCTGGGTGTCCCGATTTAGCGTTCTCAACCATAGATGCTGCAAGGATGCGGATGTTGTTGGCCGCGCGTGTCATCAAAATGTCATCAACCATAATAAGTTTATCTAAATATTTATATTATTGTATTAATGTACAAAGATAGCATTAATAAGTGATAGAGACAAATAATAGAATCATTTTTTCAAAAAAAAAGTTCTTTTAAAAAGAAAAGCCGTCTTGATATTGACGGCTTTTCGAGATGTGTATGTTTTTTTATCAAGTTTTACTCGTCGATAGCAGCTTTGGCCTTTTTAGAGATGCGGCTGCCAATGAGGGCGTAAAACAGAATGTAAGCAGCGCATGCCAGTGGGATGATGAAGCTTAGGATGTAGGACTGGAAGATGTCAGCGACCCAACCTTGCAATGGAACCAGCAGTGCTCCACCAAACACCATGGTCATGAACAGGCCTGATGCCACGCTAGTGTACTTGCCTAAGCCCTCAACTGCCATGTTGAAGATACCTCCCCACATTACCGATGTGAACAAGCCCACTAAGATGAAGAACAATACACTGATGGGTGTTTCTCCCCACAGTATCTCCATGTTGCCCCAGTCGATGCCTGGCATATCGAATGTAATGTCCTTTGGTAGGAACATACCCAATAATATAAGAATTATTGACATTGTCGCGCACACGGTGACTTGAGTGCGACTGCTGATTTTAGCACCAATCATGCCACCAATGAGTCGTCCAATAAGCATCAGGAACCAATATATCGCTACAATGCCGCCGGCAATGGTTGCGGCCATCATTAGGCCAGGCTCGCTCTCGTGAATAACTTCCTTGGTGAGTTTTTTCTGCTTAATTTCATCGGCTGTTTTCTTTATGTCATTTTCGAGGTCGGCAACCTCTAGTGAGTCCTCTAATCCTTCAGCAGTAGCGGGATAGACTTCTTGCTTTTTTTCCATGATATCTTCATAAGAATCAGATAACTTGTGGAAGTTGACAGCTATTTTCTCGGCAAGTTTGTCATCAATGTCGTCGAGAATGTCCTCTTTTTGAGAAATCATCTCGGGGGTGTCGGCTGTGAGGTACTGAAGCATGTAGGTGGGAGGGCCAACTTCCAGACCCATATAGAGGAAGATGGCGAGGATTCCAAGCACAAAATGGCGGTATCCAAACACGCCTGCCAATAAAGATTTTTCGCCATTGTTCTTGTCAGACTCTTTGTCGTCGTCCGTCTCGGGATCTTCGATTTTGGCGAAGAGAAGCACGATAAAAGCTACGGCAAAGATTCCTAAAGCAATCATGAGAGCTGGTGTGGCATCGTCAATCTTGGCATGGGCTGCGTCGGCGATAAGAGCTCCCATGATGATTGTAACGGCAACTGCAGCCATTGAGTTGCACACACCGCCAAACTGTACCAACTGGTTACCCTTGTTTCCGCCACCTCCCATGAGGTTGAGCATGGGATTTACAACGGTGTTGAGCATGCACATGCAGAATCCGGCGATGAAAGCTCCCAAAAGATAAACCCAGAAGCTCTCGATGCTTTCCCATCCGCTCATGTATTGAATAAAGACGCCAATCATTCCTATTGCGATGGCGAGTAGTGCGGTTTTCTTATAGCCTAACTTCTTGAGCAGTAATCCGCTTGGAATGCCCATCACAAGGTAGGCGATAAAATTGGCAGCATTGCCTAATTGAGCGGCAAAACTTGATGCGTGAAATTGGTTTTTAACAATAACAGCCATCGGGCTGCAAAGGTTGGTCACGAAGGCTATCATCGCAAATAGGAAAAACATCATGATGATAGCGACCCATTGTTTCTTTTGTTGTGCCATTGTTTTTAATAGTATTGATATTGTTATTCTTAGTGCATGATATTGAAAACGATACATTAGCCTGAAAAAATGCGGTCAAAGTTAATTGTTTTTTTAAAAATAATGTGGCAAAATGTAGTTTTTTTAAAAAAAACTTTTCAATATTCGCGTGCGCCAAAGATGTCGGTGCCGATGCGAACTATTGTGGCTCCATGCTCAACGGCAATGGGCCAGTCGTCGCTCATGCCCATGCTGATTTCCTTGAAATTGGGGGTGTTGAGCGTCTTTTGCAGTGCCAGGAACGTGTCGTGAACTGTTTCAAACTCGCTTGCCACTTGCTGCATGTCGTCGGTAAAGGTTGCCATTGCCATCACACCTGCGATTGTGACATTGCTGAGGGTGTTAAATGCACCCTCGTTTGCGGCCTGCAAGACTTCTTCAACCGTAAATCCGCTTTTGGTCTGTTCTTTAGCGACGTGAAGTTGGAGTAATACTTTAATACTGCGATTAATCCTTGCAGCTTCTTTGTTAACAAGTTGAAGTAGTTGTGTAGAGTCGATGCTCTGAATTGTTGATACCCAGGGCATAATCATGCGCACTTTGTTCTTTTGCAGATGACCGATGAAGTGCCACTCGATGTCGGTGGGCAGCTGCGGTGCCTTTGCGGCAAGTTCTTGGGCACGATTCTCGCCAAAGAGTCGTTGACCGGCATCGTAGGCCTCTTGCAGTCGTTCAACTGGGTGAAACTTCGACACGGCCACCAGTCTCACTCCTTGTGGCAACTGGCTATTGATGTGATTGATGTTTTGGGCTATGCTTGTCATTGTTTTTCCTTTGTTGTGATTGAGAGAGGCAGGTTGATTATTACTCGGCGGCCTTTTCCTCTTTGTCGGCGAGAGTTTGGCTTAGGTTGGCGGCAAAGACATCCATGAGAGGTGTTTCGTCGATTGCGGCGATTTCATAGTCGAAGGCTGTGCCGCGCATGTTCTCCAGGAAGATGTCGAGAGCCTGCTTGAACTCGCTTGCCTGAACGAGGCTGTTGCTGGCGGTGCGCTTCTCGGCAGCAGTCTTCTCGTCGATGGTTATCATGTTGATTTTCACTTTGTACCAGCGGTCTCCTCCCTCGTGGAAGAAGATGTCGTCAAATTTCACTTTCTTCACTGCGGTAACTGCAAACTCGCCTGTGGTGTAGGGCATCATCTCCTCGGTGATGCGAGCTTCGGCCTCGGTAAACGAGAGTGCGTCAACGAGATAAGGTTCGGTTACTGTTTTCTGCGCGCCAGTCTCAAGGGTGCGGTCATATTTCACTTTACATTCAAAGTAGGTTGCCATAAATAATTTTTTTGTTATATGAGTTTCGTTAAAAGTGAGTGCAAAGTTACAAAAATATTATTATATTTGCATCATCAATAGTTGAAAATACCAAGTATGAGCGATTTCTACAAAACGTTGAAGGGTGTGTCGCAAGGCATCTACAAGGAAAAGATGAGCAAGTTCATTGCAATTGCTCAACCGGCTGCGAGTGCCGATGAAGCCAAGGCGCTCATCAAGGCTATTGCCAATAAATATCATGACGCAAGGCATTGTTGCTGGGCCTACATGATTGGCACACAGCGCAATGAATACCTCTCAAGCGACAATGGCGAGCCCAGTGGAACTGCAGGCAAGCCCATCTTGGGGCAAATCAACTCTTTCGGATTAACTAATGTGGTGATTGCTGTGGTGCGCTACTTCGGAGGCATCAAGCTGGGCACATCGGGGCTGATTGTGGCCTATCGCGAGGCTGCACGTGCTGCCATCGAAGCAGGCGAAGTCCTTGAGTGCCACGAACAGGCAACTCTTTCATTCACATTTCCTTACCTTGCCATGAACGACGTGATGAAACTGGTGAAAAGCGGCGATCTCAAGGTCCTTGACCAGCAATTCGATAACGTGTGCTCAATGACTGTTCAGACCGATGCCGACAAAATGGCCGAAATATCCAACCGAATAGAAGCTGTAGATGGCGTAACGGTTGATAATAAATGATATAGCAATAGTTGTGATGAAAAGGCCTATTTCCATAATACTGATGCTGCTAGCCAATCTGTTGATATTGGTTCATGCAGTGGTGCCGCATCATCATCACAACAAGGGCAGATTGTCACCATCAAGGGTTTCGGCTCGTGGCTTGGTGCTCTGGCGATAGCTTTTTGTATAGGAGAACAAGTGCCCCAATGGCAACATCTCGCAGTTATCGTCTTGCTCGGTTATGTGTCTTACGGATTAAGCATATATTGCTATACCTATGCCCAACGAGGCATAGGTGCCGCCAAGACCAGCACTTAATATGCTCTTGCCCCATTTATTGGGGCTTTCATCTCAATCCTCCTGCTTGGCGAGCCCATAACATGGCTTTTCATTGTGGCTACACTTGTGATGGCGCTTGGTTGCTGGTTAGCGGCAAAATAGCAAAATGGAGCGGGTATGTCGTTTTGACTGCCCGCTTCATTTTCCCAAAAGGCTGCTGATTATTATCTTTTCTTGAAGATGAATCGTGAACGCACGCGCGTTGCGTTGTCGGCATTGATGTCGAGGCGCACGTTCATGGGGTCGGTGTCGTCGATTAGGATTTGTGCCTCGCTGTCGTAGTAGGCTTCCTTGACGAAAGCGATTTCCATGCGGTGGATGAAGTTGTCGTTGTAGTGCTGCATCGAGAACTGGTTCATCAGGTGCTCGAGGTATCGCAGTGTGTTAACGTGGCCGTTGAAGTCGATGTCGCAATAGGCGAAACGATAAGTTGCGGTGCGTGTGGGCTCAAAGGGGCGCAACCGGCTTTGTGGCTCAATGGGACAGGGGTGGGAGGTGACATTATTGGCAATGTAGCTGAGCTTAGAAATGTCGACACTCTCGCGCGTGCTCAGGTTAATCACCACCCAGATGGTGCGCACATATCCCAGCACCTCGCCGTCGCTGGTGGCCACCTCGATGTTGCGTTGCGAGAAGTGGCGGTTATAGTCCTCAATCCATGTTGTGAGGGTGTACCACTCATCCACTCGTGGATATCGTTTCATTTCAACTGTGACTCGTGAGAGCACCCATCCTTGCCCATCGGCTATGAGTCGCGCATATCCCACTCCCCATGAGTTGGCATGGTTGGTGGCAACTTCAATTACTCTTGACACGAGAAGCGTTAAAGGCATCTCGCACTGTGGATTACACTCACCAGCCGAGAGATAGAACGACTGCTGATATTCTTTTAGGTTGGGGTTGGTTGGTATCATTTAATCCCTATGTGTTTTTTTAGTTCTTTGGTGGTACTATGTTTCTTGCCGTTGAGGTCGTAGATATATTGATTAATGTCCTTGGGTAGTAGTTTTTTCACGTTGTCGAATTTCTCGGGGTAGAGAATTCTTGAGAATACTACGCGCTGTATTTTGGTCTTGTCACAGCGGCCAATGCCGTAGCCCATCTCGGCGGGATTTTCGCCGGGGCCGTTGCTGCTCCAATAGGTGACATTACCGTCGCTGTCGATGCCCATGAAAATGACGCTGTGACCGTGCTCTTGCAGGTCGCCTTTCACACCATTGTCACCAATGATGGCGCCGCTGTCGTCGTCGCGGTTCCAGAATATTTTCATGAAGTCGCCTGGAACTGCTTGTTGCCACACAGGGTGGTTGCGCCACTCATCGTCGGTGAGGTAGCGCTCGTCGGGGGTCTCCTTGCACGCCTGAGTTTTTGCGCCACGATAGGCGGTGAAGTTAAATCCCGCCTTGAGCTGGTGGAACAAGACGGCTACTGCCGGTCCGTTTCCATTCATCATTCCCCAGAATCCTTGCCCGTCGCTTTGGTAGAAGCCTTTCTCATTCATGTTGTCAACTATGCCCACAAAGGGTTTCATAAACAGCCATGCTTGGCGTGAAATCACGCCCTTGGTGTCCCACAGCAGCAATGCCTTGATAAGGGCGCCATAGGTGGCGCTTGAGCAAAACGACGGTTGGGCCAGGTCTTGACGAAATACTGGTCTTGGGTCGGCAAGAGTCATTTGATAGGCTTGATGCAGACCTTTCCATGCGGTTTTCTTGAATGTGTCGTTGGGGCGGCTACCGGTATAGTATCCGCCGTTCGCGGGGAAAGAGTCGACTGCGGCAAGCACACATTGTTGCCACTCTTGATTCACCTTGTTGTCGCCCTGAGCTGCGGCGGCTGCGATTGCTGTTGTGGCAATAATCGCTAGGGCCAAGCGGTATCTCAAAATCTTCATCCTGTAGTTTCAGTTATTGTAAAATAAGATGTGCCAAAATTACTCAAAAAAACTGAACCGTGCCCATTATGTAATCTTAATTATAGTTTATTTTTATAAATAAAGAGATTATTATAAATATTGTGTAAAGAAAAAGTGCTAACTTTGTCGTCGTTTTTTAAAAAAGCAATAATTAAGAAATCAAGAAACACTAATGTTCAATATATTCCGAAAGAAATCTAAGCAAGACGCGAAATTGTTCTACACAACCGATGTGCATAGCCACATCCTGCCCGGTGTGGACCATGGCTCGCAAAGCGTGGATGAGTCGCTAGAGATGCTGCGTGCGCAACTCGACATGGGCATTACCCGCGTGATGTGCACATCGCATGTCACTGCCGAAACATTCGAGAACACTCCCGAAACGCTCACTGCAGCCTTCAATGTGCTCAAAAAGGCCATTGAGGAGGAAGGGTTGCCCATTGAGATATATGTTTCGGCCGAGTATCGCATCGACGAATACTGGAATAGCGAGTACGAGGCAGGACATGTGCTTCCCATGCCCGGCAATCACGTGCTGCTTGAGAATTCGTTTGTTCAAGAGCTCATTGGCATCGACAACATGATGTTTGACTTGCAGGTGAAAGGCTACAGGCCCATCTTGGCTCATCCTGAGCGTTACCGCTACTACCACGACCGCCGCGATCGTTACAAGACGTTGCACAACGCGAGCGTGAAGTTTCAAGTGAACATTCTGTCGCTGGCAGGCTACTTTGGCGGTGGCGCTAGAGACCGTGCCGTGTGGCTCATCCAAAACAACCTGTGCGACATGTTGGGAAGTGACATGCACAACATGGAACATGCGGAAATTATCAAGGACTATATTGGCAGTCGCGACTGGCACAAGCTTTGTGAGAAATACAACCTGGAGCGACGCATTATCAACGACAAGGAGTTTGCTCCATTCCTGGGCCAATAAGTTTACTGCTGGTAGCATATCAATCGACCCCATTTCAACGCTATGGCATCATTTAAGATAAAGCGGCTCTACATCTTCATGCTCAAGACCTTCTTGCCCTTGATCATGATGACGTTCTTCATCTGCCTTTTCATTGTGATGATGCAGTTCTTGTGGAAGTATATCGATGAGCTTGTGGGCAAGGGCTTGAGTGTCGACCTGATTGCCGAACTCTTTTTCTATGCCGCCTTGACGATGATTCCACTGGCATTACCGCTTTCGATATTGCTGGCATCGCTAATGACATTCGGCAACCTGGGCGAGCATTTTGAGCTTACCGCCATGAAGAGCAGCGGAATCTCACTGCTCACGGTGATGAAGCCATTGACGGTGTTTATAGCACTGGTGAGTGTGGGGGCATTCTTCTTCCAGAACAACGTGGTGCCGCAGGCCCAAGTGAAGATGTGGACTCTGCTATTCTCAATGCGCCAAAAGTCGCCCACGCTCGACATTCCCGAGGGAACTATCTACAGGCAGATTCCCGGCTACAACCTCTATGTGAAACAAAAAGATCCCAATAGCGACAAGTTGTATGGCATCCTGATTTATGACGTGTCCACGTCGTCGGTTTATCCACGCATTGTGGCGGCCGATTCAGGAAGCCTGAACATGACTGCCGACAAGACCCACCTGATTCTTACTCTTGACCACGGCAACTGGTATGAGGACCTGGCCGAGGGAACCACTATGAGCAGCAAGGACTTGGGCAGTGAGATGTATCGTCGCGAAGCGTTCAAGAACAAGGAAATTATCATCCCCTATAACGATAACTTCAGCCGCATGGACGATGAAACCATGCGGGGACAATACATTGGCAAGAACATCACCGAGTTGCGGCACACTATCGACTCGGTGAGCCTGCGTGTCGACTCGATGGGTAACGTTGTGGGGCGTGAGATGCGCGCACTGCCATCGGTGGGTGTGCCATCAAGCCGCTTCGAAATCAGCCAAGACGGCAGTGGCTCCAACAAGGCCGTGCTTGTGAAGCCAGTCAAGCTTAGCAAGCCGATTGACTTTGATTCACTCTATGCCAACTTGCCCGCCACATCGCGCATGATAGTGCTCAATGGAGCCATATCGCACATTAAAATGGACAAGCAGAATTATGATTTCAAGGGGTTGACAATGGAAGACGACAACTTCATCATTCGCCGCCACAAGATAGAGTTGCATAATAAGTTTACCCTTTCGCTGGCGTGCCTCATTTTCTTCTTCATTGGAGCGCCGCTGGGAGCAATTATTCGCAAGGGCGGTCTCGGAACTCCCATTGTCATCTCGGTTATATTATTCCTCGTCTATTACATAATCAACAACACAGGTTATAAGTTGGCGCGAGATGACCGGTGGCCTGTGTGGCAAGGAATTTGGTTGAGCTCGGCTGTGCTGCTGCCGCTTGGCATCTTCTTGACGAAGAAAGCAATCGACGACTCGGCTGTGTTCAATGCCGATGCCTACCGCAACTTCTTCCGACGCCTGCTTGGCTTGCACCAGACGCGCCATCTCACCCTAAAGGAAGTTATCATAGAGGAAGTCGACCCCAATGTCGCTCTGGCCAAGGTTGCCGCTTTCAAGCAGCATTGCCAAGAGTTCTTAGAGCGCTACGAGGAGCGTCAAAGCTATCTCACCTATCTGCAGCAGGGTTATGACAAAGCACAGCTCAAATCGCTTAGCGTTGAGGTCGAGGACGTGGTCGACTATTTGTCCAACTCCCACAACCAGCTCTTGCTCAACAAGGCTATGGATTTTCCCATAGTGCGCCAGTTGCTCTCTTACCACATCACCAACTATCGCCATTTGGGCACGGCACTGGCTGTGCTGTTTCCTGTGGGCTTACCACTATACCTGGTGGGAACTCATCATCAGGCCAATCTCAAGCATGAGATTGCCACTGCTGTGAGGGTTTGCGATGAGATAACTGAGATTATTGAAAACGCGAATAAAAAAGATGATAATACTCAACAATAAAAAATATTTATAGACATGACCGAAAACAATGAGTTTAAACTGAATACTATCGATGAGGCCATCGAGCAATTCCGCAAGGGAGAATTCGTTATCGTGGTCGACGATGAAGACCGTGAAAATGAGGGTGATTTCATTATCGCTGCCGAGGCTATCACCGAGGAGAAAGTGAACTTCATGATGAGCGAGGGCAGGGGAGTGCTGTGCACACCTGTCACTAGCGAGCGATGCAAGCAACTGGGACTCACAATGCAGGTCGATGACAACACTTCTATGCTGGGTACCCCATTTACTGTCACTATCGACAAACTTGAGGGATGCACAACTGGAGTGTCGATGCACGACCGTGCCGAGACTATTCGCCATCTTGCCAACCCCAATGCCAAGGCAACCGACTTTGGACGCCCCGGTCACATCAACCCGCTACGGGCGCAGGACAAGGGCGTGCTCAAGCGCGCAGGGCACACCGAGGCCGCTATCGACCTGACCCGTCTTGCTGGCATGCAACCGGCTGCCGCACTCATTGAGATTATCAACCCCGACGGCACCATGGCACGACTGCCGCAACTCATGAAAGTGGCCCAAAAGTTTAACATGCCCATCATTTCTATCAAGGACCTCATTGCCTATCGCTTGCGCACCGAGAAGATTGTGGAGGTGGGAGAACTGGTCGACATGCCCACTCACTATGGCCACTTCAAGCTCGTGCCATTCCGCCAGCTGAACAATGGGCTTGAGCACATTGCTCTCATCAAGGGCGAGTGGCGCGAAGACGAGCCTCTGCTGGTGCGAGTACACTCATCGTGTGCCACCGGCGACATCTTCGGCTCCATGCGTTGTGAGTGCGGTGAGCAGTTGCACAAGGCAATGCAGATGATTGATGCCGAGGGCAAGGGCGTGATTGTCTACATGAACCAGGAAGGGCGTGGCATTGGGCTGATGAATAAAATCAAAGCCTATAAGCTGCAGCAAGAAGGCTACGACACGGTAGACGCCAACTTGCACCTGGGCTTCAAGAGCGATGAGCGTGACTACGGCGTGGGGGCCAACATTCTGCGCATCTTGGGAGTGAAGAAAATGCGTCTCATAACCAACAATCCCAAGAAACGTGTGGGACTTGAGAGCTACGGCCTCGAGGTGGTGGAGAATGTGCCCATCGAGGTGATGCCCAATGAGTACAACCGCTTCTATATGCACACCAAGAAAACCCGCATGGGCCATAATCTGCACAATGTGGATTAAATAATACTGACCCAAACGGGGGAAATAGTCGTTCAAAAAGGCCTTGTGGGCTTGTTTTTGAGCTGAATATTTTAAAATGTGATATTTAATCACTACTTTTGCACACATTAATAAGAGTATATGTTTAATATTTAATTTATTAGGTATGAAAAAGATTCTTTTACTGGCTGTTGCTGCCATGACTTTGAGTGCAGCATCGGCTCAAGTTACCGTTGAGGGCAGCAAGTGGCACGATAACATCTCGGTCACCCTCAAGGGTGGTATTGTTTCACCTTTCCAGCACTATGCTTTCTGGAAGAGCGCTCGTGGCGTGGCAGGTCTTGAGGTGCGCAAGCAAGTGACCTCGGTTTTGGGCCTTGGCGTTGAAGGCGAGTGGTCGTTCAACACATCGTCGTGGGATAAGCCCTACGGCTCGCTGCATCCCTCAATTTGGGGTATTCACAGTCCAACAATCGTCGATCATCAGCTTGTAGGCGCTTTTGGTACTATCAACCTCACCAATTGGCTCCTTGGTTACAAGGGTATGCCTCGCACTCTCGACGTTGAGGCTGTGCTTGGTGCAGGCTGGTGGCATGCCTACAAGAGCGGTACCTATGAGGTGGGTAACGAGCAGATTGTAACCTATGAGCTTCAGGATCAAAACTCGTGGTACACCAAGGCTGGTCTCAACCTGAACTGGAATGTGGGCGAGAAGAAAGCTCTCACCGTTTCACTCAAGCCAGCTGTGGTTTGGTACATGGGCCGTGGCGCTACTCAAAACACCACAGTATTCAATGCCAATTGCGCAGCTGTTGAGCTTGAGGCAGGACTCACCTATCACTTCAAGAACAGCAATGGTGAGCACTACATGACTCTGTGTCCCAAGCAGTACACTCAGCGCGACATCGACGCCATCAATGCTCAGGTTAACGACCTGCGCGGCCAGCTGAGCAGTGCGCTTGCCGATGCCGATGCCGAGCGCGCACGTGCAGCACGCCTGCAACGTGAGCTAGACGAGTGCAACAAGCGTGAGCCCAAGGTTGTTACACAAACCAACGTTATCGACAACAGCATTGAGAATCTCGAGACTAACGTTTACTTTGAGATTGGCAAGAGCGTGGTTAGTGCAGCTCAAATGCCTAATGTTGAGCGTGTCGCTATTTTCTTGAAGAACCATCCCGAGGCTACTTGCACCATCAAGGGTTATGCTTCGAAAGACGGCCCCGAGGACCTCAATATCCGTCTGGCCAAGAATCGCGCTAAGGCTGTTTATGACCTGCTCACCGGCAAATACAAGATTAAGTCAAGCCGCATCAAGAGCGAGGGCAACGGCATCAGCGAGATGTTCAGCGAGCCCGAGTGGAACCGCGTTTCTATCTGCACTATCCAGCACAAGAAATAAAAAAAACACTACCGAGTTTAGGCACTATTTGTTATAGACTTATGAACCAAGCGCTCAAGGGAACTTCTGTTCACCTCGAGCGCTTGCTTTTTTAGGGAGTTGGGGTGCTTAAGCCTATGACTTTTTCATTCAATTGTTGCCGCACGCGAGATTTTTCACTAACTTTGCAATCTAGAAACCACATACACACATTATTTAATTTATGGGATTACTTGACGATCAAAAACGCCGCAGTGTGAGCACTGTAGAGGAAGAACGTGCAGTGCTCGTGGGGCTTATCACACCCGAGCAAAACGAGACCCGTGCACGTGAATATCTCGATGAACTCGACTTCCTTGCCGAAACAGCAGGGGCTGTGACGGTAAAGGAATTCACGCAAAAGTGTGATGCGCCCAATCGCACCACATTCGTTGGAAAAGGAAAGCTCGAGGAGATTGGCAACTACATCGACGACAACGACGTGAATCTGGCCATCTTCGATGATGACCTCAGTCCCAAGCAGGTGTCGAATATTGAAAAGGTTCTTCGCGTCAAGGTGCTTGATCGCACTAGCCTTATTCTTGACATTTTTGCTAAAAGGGCGCAGACGGCCAATGCCAAGATGCAAGTGGAACTCGCACAATATCAGTATTTGCTGCCACGGCTCACGGGTATGTGGACCCACCTCGAGAGGCAGCGAGGCGGTATCGGTATGCGTGGACCTGGTGAGGAGCAAATTGAGACCGACCGCCGAATCGTTAAGCAAAAAATCTCGCTACTCAAGCAGAAACTCGCCGGTTGGGACAAGCAGAAGACCATCCAGCGCAAGAACCGTGGTAAACTCACTCGCGTGGCTCTCGTGGGCTACACCAACGTGGGCAAGTCTACACTTATGAACCTGTTGAGCAAGAGCGATGTCTTTGCCGAGAACAAGCTTTTCGCAACACTCGACACCACAGTTCGCAAGGTAGTCATCGACAACCTTCCGTTCCTGTTGACCGACACGGTGGGATTCATACGCAAGCTTCCTCACCACCTGGTTGAGTCGTTCAAGACCACACTCGACGAGGTGCGCGATAGCGATCTCTTGATTCATGTGGTCGACATTTCGCATCCGCAGTTTGAGGAGCAAATCGAGGTGGTGAACAAGACTCTGCAAGAGGTGTGTGATGCAGGCAACAAAGAGATGATAATGGTGTTCAACAAGATTGACCAGTTTACACATGTGGAAAAAGATGAGGACGACCTCACGCCACGGTCGCGCGAGAACATACCTCTCGAGGAACTGCAGGAAACATGGATGTCGCGCATGGGGAACAATTGCGTCTTCATCAGCGCCAAGAAGCGCACCAATATCGAGGCTCTCAAGCAACTGCTCTACGATAAAGCTCGCCTCATCCACACTCAGCGCTTCCCCTATAACGACTTCCTCTTCCAGCGCTACGACGACCTCGCCGAAGAATAAAGCAATTTTAAAAACACTAAAAAAATAATCACCACTGCCCTCAGGGGGAAGTGGTGATTGCTGTTTAAATTGCTGCTATTGATACAGA
>DGWL01000019.1 GCA_002396125.1 Porphyromonadaceae bacterium UBA4259 | reverse complement strand
TGGTGAGGTCTTCCACGTCGATGTTACGGAAGCTTCCAAGTCCAATGTGCACGGTGATGTACTCATCATATATACCCTTGATTTCCATGCGCTTGAGCAACTCGCGGCTGAAGTGCATACCCGCTGCTGGTGCCACCACGGCACCCTCATTGCGGGCGAAGATGGTCTGGTAGCGCTCTTCGTCCTCGGGTTCCACTTCACGCTTGATGTAATAGGGCAATGGAGTGTGTCCCAGGGCATAGAGGTTGCGCTTGAACTCATCGTGGTCGCCGTCGTAGAGGAATCGCAGGGTGCGTCCGCGCGAGGTGGTGTTGTCGATTACCTCGGCCACCATTCCCTCATCGAGCCCAAAGTAGAGCTTGTTGCCGATGCGTATTTTTCGTGCCGGCTCCACAAGCACGTCCCACAGCTTGTGCTCCTCGTTAAGCTCACGCAAGAGGAACACCTCAATCTTGGCACCGGTCTTCTCCTTGTTGCCGTTGAGCTTGGCGGGAAACACCTGGGTGTCGTTGAAGATAAACGAGTCCTGGTCGTCAAAGTAGTGGATGATGTCCTTGACGGTGCGGTGCTCGATGTCACCATCCTTGCGGTGAAGCACCAGCATGCGTGCCTCGTCGCGGTTGGCCGCGGGATGCAAGGCGATGAGTTCGCTGGGCATGTTGTTGTTGAATTCCGATAGTTTCATCTTCTGTCTAGATTTTATTGTGAGTTTTGTTATTATTTTTCGTTGATTTGCGACTGACGGGCACTGCGGGCGCGTTGCTGAGCCTGTCGTTGCGCTTTGCGCTCGCGGGCGGCTGCGCGGTTGGCCTCGCGCTCGCGGTCAAGGCGTTCTTGCTCGGCACGGTCGGGCGGCACCATCTCCTCGGTCTCGAGCAAGGAAAGCAACTCATCGATACTGTAGCAGTTGTCCACTCTCACGTCGCCCACACGGGTGCGTCGCAACGCGGTGAGGTGAGCACCACTGCCCAGAGCCTGCCCAATGTCGCGCGCCAAGGCACGGATGTAGGTACCCTTGCTGCACACCACCCTCACCACTATGGCGGGCTCTTGTGGCAGATGGCACTCCAGCAGTTCTATCTCGTCAATGACCAGCGTCTTGGCACGGATTTCCACCTCGCGGCCTTTGCGGGCAAGCTTATAGGCCGGCTTGCCGTCGATTTTGCAGGCCGAGAAGGCCGGGGGCACTTGCTCAATGCTGCCGGTGAAGTGCTCTTGCAGCACTTGCTCCACCAGTTCGCGCGTGATGTGCTGCCAGGGGTAGGTGGCATCGACCTCGGTCTCAAGGTCAAAGGATGGCGTGGTGGCGCCAAGCCGCACGTGGGCTATGTACTCCTTCACGCCGGCCTGCAACTGCTCAATGCGCTTGGTGGCACGACCGGTGCACACAGTGAGCACGCCGGTAGCGAGGGGGTCGAGAGTGCCGGCATGGCCCACACGCAGACTCTTGATGTCGAGCCGCTTGCGTAGCCGTGCGCGCACCTTCTTCACCACCTCAAACGACGTCCACCCCAGTGGCTTGTCGACGCTAAATATTTCACCTTCTATGGGGTTAAGCATCCAGTTGAGATAAGTGTTAAGTTTTGAATGAAATGTGTTGAGTGACAAGTGCCAATCACATCATCGAGCAGATGATGGTGACAATGCCGGCAATGGCACAGTAGATGCCAAAGTAGATGAGCTTGCCGCGCTTGACGATGTTGATCATCCACTTGCAAGCGAAACATCCCGAGATGAATGCCGCCATGAATCCCACCACCAGTGGCAGGGTTTCGATGTCGTCAAACACGCCGTCGCCGCTCATCATCTTCACCACGTCGAGCAGTGCCTCGCCCAAGATTGGGGGAATAACCATCAGGAACGAGAATTGCGCGAGCGACTCTTTCTTGTTGCCCAGCAGCAGTCCGGTGGCGATGGTGCTGCCCGAGCGGGAGAGGCCAGGCATCACGGCGCATGCCTGTGCCACACCGATGATGAGGGCGTCTTTCCACGAGATTTCCTGCTTGATGCGTGGCTTGGCATAATAGGAGAAAGTGAGCAGCGCGGCAGTGACAAGCAGCATGATTCCCACGATGAGCAATCCCGAGCCAAACACCTCCTCCACCTCGTCCTTAAAGAACACTCCCACGATGCCCACGGGAATCATGGAGATGAGGATGTTGATGAAATACTTGGTCTCGGCATTGAGCTTGAACTTGAACAGGCCACGCACAATCCAGTCGATTTCGCTCCACAAAATCACGAGAGTGCTGAGCACCGTTGCCACATGCACCAGCACGGTGAACATGAGGTTGTCACTGTCCTGTAGTCCAAAGAGGTGAGCACCAATGGCCAGGTGACCACTGCTACTCACTGGTAAATACTCGGTAAGGCCTTGAATAATTCCTAAAATTAGCGCTTGAATCCAGTCCATAAAGAGGGATTAAAAATGAATTTTTTAAAAACCGGCAGGTTGAGAATGTTTATCAGTCTTCAACTTCGTTGTTTTTCTTGCCGCGATAAAGGATGGCCGGCACCATGAGCAGGAAGCCCAAGAATGTGATGAAAGGAGCAACCACGATGCGTGTTGAGTTGAACACGTCGTTGTTGAAAGTGGCGCCAGTGTTGCTGCTACCGCTCATGAGCATGAAGCCCAGTGCGATGAGCACGAGGCATGCAGCAATCATGATGTAGTTGACTTTGCACAGTGGCAGCGATTCTTTGCGCTTGTCGGCCGGCTTGGCCGGTGCGGTGGTGTTTTTTGCCATGTCGTTAATTATTTGTTTTTATTTTGTAGTTCCGCTTTTTTTTGAATGCGCCCTTCACTTTGTCGCAGGGCGCTATTCCCCAAATTTGGTGCAAAAATACAACACTAAAAAGCGTTTGTCAATATTTGGGAGCGATTTTTTTGTTTTTCTAACCTTATTTTGCCCTTGTTGCAATGCTGGCGAACCTAGCGAATAGAGGTAGGAAGAAGGCGAAAAACGGCTTTTTCGTGAGATTTTTTGAATTAATTTTGCGATTTGCTTTTAAAATCGGTAAATATCTATTACTTTTGCACCGCAAAAATAAAAGCGTAAAATAAAAACACAGAATAAGATACACATTATGGCAAAGAAAAAGATTCAAGAAACCCGCACAAAACTGGAGGATATCAACGATTCTCTGTCGGGTATTGAGCAAAAGTTTGAACAGCACAAGAAGGTTATTTACTGGATTGTGGCAGCGATTTTGATTATCGCGCTGCTCGTTTGGGGATATTTCAAGTTTATCTATGGACCTAACCTGGAGAAGGCTAACAAGGACCTGAGCAAGGCCGACACCGAGTTGCTCATCAAGAACGACTCCACAGCCGCACTCAAGAGCTATGAGAAGATTGCCAAGAACTACAGCAATCCTGCCGGCAACCGCGCCAAACTCTCGGCAGCTACCATTCTCTACGGCCAGGGCGATTTCAAGAAGGCTCTCGCCTATCTTGAGGACTACAGCCCCAAGGGCGAGGTTATGGGCCCGGCATCGCAGGCTCTGCTTGGCGACTGCTACGTGAACAGCAAGAAACTCGACGACGCCGTTGCAGCCTACGACAAGGCCATCAAGCTCGCCGGTGAGAACAAGATTCTTGTGGCTAGCTTCATGCAGAAGAAGGCCAACGTGCTCCACAGCCAAAAGAAATATAAAGAGGAGCTCACACTGCTCGAAGAACTCGAAACCAAGTACATGGGTCCCGGCGCAATGGATGCAGCCATCGAGCGTGCCAAGACCTTGGCTGGCGAGAAGTAAAAAGAAACTGTAGAACACTCCACACATCAACTAGTGGAAACGTCATAACACACAGTAGAATTAAAGGGTTGGACAAGGAGGCGACACATCGCTTGAATGTCCAACCTTTTTTTACTTTTCACTTTTCAGCACATTATACATTATTTATATAATACTCACTCACACACACAACTATGGAAACAAAATATAAGCGCATATTGCTCAAGCTCAGCGGCGAGTCGCTGATGGGCAGCCAGGGCTACGGCATCGACCGCCAGCGTGTCGACGACTATGCCGAGCAAATCAAGGAAATCGTCGATGCCGGCGTGCAAGTGGCTATCGTGATTGGCGGTGGAAACATCTTCCGCGGACTGGCGGGAGCGGCTAGCGGATTCGACCGCGTGAAGGGCGACCAAATGGGAATGCTCGCCACCGTCATCAACTCGCTGGCACTATCCTCGGCACTCGAGGCCCAAGGGCAGCCAGCACAAGTGTTCACCGCAATAGCCATGACACCCGTGGGCGAGCAGTACACCAAGTGGCGCGCCATCGAGGCTATGGAGCAGGGCAAGGTGGCAATCATGTCGTGTGGCACAGGCAACCCCTTCTTCACCACCGACACCGGCAGCGCGCTGCGCGGCATCGAGGTTGAGGCCGACGTCATGCTCAAGGGCACCCGCGTTGACGGCATCTACACCGCCGACCCCGAGAAGGACCCCACGGCCACCAAGTTTGACACCATCACCTACGACGAGATCTACAACCGCGGCCTCAAGGTCATGGACATGACCGCCACAGTGATGTGCAAGGAAAACAACCTGCCCATCCATGTGTTCAATATGGACGTGAAAGGCAACCTGCGCAAGGTAATCACCGGCGAGCCCATCGGCACCATCGTTACGCCCTAGCGGCAAGCCGCTTGAGGCTTTAATCAAAGCCTTGACAAGAGAGAAATGAAACAAAAGGACATCGTCCCAATGTTTCATTTTTTTATTTTTAGATTGTCGATGAGAGATTGAGGAGTGCTGTTGCCGTTTTTTTTGAATTAAATTTTTATTTGGAAAGGTCAAGAATTTTGGCGATATTTGCCGAATAATTCTATGATTAATTAAAAACGCACCTGACGCATGGATTATTCATTACTCGACTTTATAGCCCTTGTAGGCTCGGTGTGCTTGTTCCTATATGGAATGAAGGTAATGAGCGAGGGCCTGCAGAAGGCTGCCGGCGACGGCTTGCGCTCGCTGCTGAGCGCTATGACCCGCAACCGCCTCACGGGAGTAGCCACCGGCATTTTGCTCACGGCATTGATTCAAAGTTCGTCGGCAAGCACAGGCATTGTGGTCTCGTTTGTCAACGCCGGGCTCATGAGCCTGGAGCAGTCGATGGCCGTAATCTTTGGCGCCAACCTTGGCTCCACCTTCACGTCGTGGCTGGTGGCGCTCCTGGGCTTCAAGGTCAACGTGGGCGTGGTGCTGCTGCCGTTGCTTGCGGTGGGAGTGCCCATGCTGTTCCTGAAAAAACACCAACTCAAGTCGATTGGCGAGTTCCTTATAGGCTTCTCGTTCCTGTTCATGGGCTTGGCCGCCATTGGTGCCAATGTGCCCGAGCTCGACAAGAATCCCGAGTTGCTGGCATGGCTCAAGTCGGTGACCGGCATGGGCGTGTGGTCTATGTTGCTGATGATGGCAGTGGGCCTGGTGCTCACGATTATTATCCAGTCGAGTGCCGCCACCTTTGCCCTGGTGCTGGTGCTGTGCTCTCGCGGGTGGTTACCCTTCGACATGGCTTGCGCCATGATGCTTGGCGGCAACGTGGGCACAGCCATCCCGCCACTGCTGGCGTCGATGGGCGGTAACACCGCTGCCAAGAAGGCTGCGCTGGGACACTTGATGTATAACATCTTCACAGCAGTGCTCATGCTGGCGTTCTTCTTCCCGTTCACAAGCAAGTTCATCGTGTGGCTCACCCGCGACGTGGTGGGCGCCGGCGATCCCACAGCCCTATATAGCGCCGTGCTTAGCGGCACCACCGCCGGCGAAGCTCTACAACCCATGGCCGGCAGCGTTGCCGTGGGCCTGGCACTGTGGCACACGGTGTATAACGTGCTTAGCCTGGTGGTGATGATTTGGTTCACACGGCAATATGTTATGCTTGTCGACAAGCTGGTCAAGAACCGCAAGCGCGACGAGGAGGAATTCCAACTCAAGTACATCCAGGCTGGCTTGCTCAATGCCGGCGAGCTCAACATCATGCAAGCGCAACGCGAGATTGTGGTGATGGCCGAGCGTGTTGACCGCATGCTGGGCATGGCCAAGCAACTCATCCACACACGCACCGGCACCGAGGAGTTCAACAAGCTTTACACCAGGCTGGGAAAATATGAGGACATGAGCGACCGCATGGAAATTGAGATTGCCAACTACCTCAACAAGGTGGTGGAAGGCCGCTTGAGCTATGAGGCGAAGATGCAGGTGGCCACAATGCTGCGGTGGGTGAGCGAGATAGAGAGCATTGCCGACAGCTGCTACAACGTGGGGCGCACCCTCGTGCGCAAAGAGGAGATAGGTGCCCACTTTGGCGATGAGAACTACAAGAACATCGACACCATCCTCAAGTATGTGAGCGAAGCCATGAGCAACATGATAGTTATCTTGAGCGACGTGGAAAACGTGGGCAGCGACGACCTGATGCGCAGCTACAACAAGGAGCGCGAAATCAACAACTACCGCAATCAGCTACGCACCGAGAACATCGAGAACATCAACCAAAAGAAGTACCCCTATCAGGCGGGTATCTTCTACATGGACATCGTGGGCGAGGTGGAGAAGATGGGCGACTACATCACCAACGTCATTGACGGCGTTAACGAGCAGCGACGTCGCCACCTGCTCAACCAGGAAGAAAAAGAAGCCAGCATCAAGATGGAACAAGTGGCCAAGAACGATTGAGATAACAACACAATAATATAATTAATATTCACTTTAAAATTTTTACACAATCATGAAAGAATTAAAAGGCACCAAGACCGAGAAAAACTTAATGGAGGCTTTTGCCGGTGAGTCGATGGCTCGCAACAAGTATGACTACTGGGCAAGCAAGGCTAAGAAAGACGGATATGTGCAGATTGCCGCCATCTTTGAGGAAACAGCCAAGAACGAGAAAGAGCACGCCAAGATGTGGTTCAAGTATCTGGAAGGCGGCGCTATCAAGGCCACTACCGAGAACCTTGCCGCCGCTGCCGCCGGCGAGAACTTCGAGTGGACCAGCATGTATGACCGCATGGCTCAAGAGGCCGAGGCCGAGGGCTTTGCCGAGATTGCCGAGAAGATGCGCGGTGTTGCCGCCATCGAGAAGGAGCACGAGGAGCGCTACCGCAAGCTGTTGAAGAACATTGAGGACGAGGTTGTGTTCTCGCGCGATGGCGATGTGATTTGGCAGTGCAGCAACTGCGGCCACATCGTTGTTGGCAAGAAAGCTCCCGCCGAGTGCCCAGTGTGCGCTCATCCACAGGCCTATTTCCAGATTAAGGCCGAGAATTATTAATAACCAACACCTTTTACAACAATGAAGAGAATATCCATTTTTATTATGCTCCTTGCTTTGCTGGCCGGCGCCGTGAGCGCCAAGTCGGTGAAGAAGATTGCGCGTGTGAAAAAAACGGTCGTCAGCACACGTGCCGACCTCGACAAGGGAGTTGAGGCCTACAGCAACGAAGACTTGAGCACTGCCTTGAACTATATCGACAAATATGTGAAAGGCAACCCCGATGATGCCTACGGTTGGGCCTATCTCGCAGCCATCAAGAGCGACTTGGACCAGCCAGGCGATGCTCTAGAGGCTATGGAACGCGCTCGCGAGTGCAAAATCGACCCCAGCGACACCTACATGCTCAACTGGATACACTACACCCGCTCTACTATTCACCTGCAGCTCAAGGACACCATCAGCGCCATCGAGGACCTGAACATGGCACTCAGGTTTGACGACAAGGACTTTGACTGCTACGTGCGTCGCGGCAATCTCTACCGCAAGCTTCACCGCTACGACGAGGCAATGGTCGACTACGGCTACATGGTGCAGTTGAACCCAAAGTTTGTGGAAGGCTACCTGGGCATTGGCACTATTGCCGACTCGCAGGGCAAGCGCAAGGATGCCATCAAGGCCTACTCGATGGCTATCAAACTTGAGCCTGAACTTGCCGACCCCTATGCCATGCGCGCCACCGACTACTACAACGACTGGGACTATGAGAAAGCCACCAAAGACGTGATAAGCGCGCTTGAGCGCGACAAGGACAACGCCCGTGCGCTCTATGTGCTCAGGCATCTCAAGAAAGCCGACTTCAAGACTGTTGAGAAGCTTTTCAAAGCTAAGGCCAAGAAGACCGGCGACCCCACTTGGCTCGACATTATCAAGTAATATAATTATTATTAGACTAAAAAATCCCAAGGATGGCAAGCTCTCAGGCACACAACCGACTTAATGAACTAGA
Organism: Porphyromonadaceae bacterium UBA4259; assembly: GCA_002396125.1. Classification (GTDB taxonomy): domain Bacteria; phylum Bacteroidota; class Bacteroidia; order Bacteroidales; family Muribaculaceae; genus Sodaliphilus. The sequence continues at coordinate 3,403 of DGWL01000019.1, read as the reverse complement.
TAAAGCCCCCATTGGCAAGCTGTTATTCAAGTACAGCTTGCCATCGGTGGTGGGCATGGTGGTAATGTCGGTCTACAACATTATCGACCGCATGTTCATTGGTCAAGGAGTGGGCCCCGATGCCATTGCCGGCCTGGCCATCACCTTCCCGGTGATGAACGTGTCGGCGGCTTTTGGCGTGCTCATCGGTGGCGGTGCCGGAGCACGCACCTCGATAGTGCTTGGCCAGGGCAAGCGCCGCACAGCCGAGATGATATTGGGCAACAGCCTGGTGATGACACTCGTGTTTGGCACGTTCTACCTGGCAATGTTTGCCATCTTCATCGATGAGGTGCTGCGCCTCTTTGGTGCCAGCGAAACGTCGCTGCCCTATGCCCGCGACTTCATGATGTACATGCTGCCAGGCTTGCTGTTCAACAACCTCACATTCTCGTTCAGCAACATCATGCGCGCCACCGGCTATCCCAAGAAGGCGATGTGGGCCAATTTCATTGGTGCCGGGTGTAACGTAGTGCTTGCCCCAATTTTCATCTTCGGGCTCAAGTGGGGCATCAAGGGTGCCGCCATTGCCACCGACATCTCCATGCTCATAGCCATGGCCTACGTGCAGCATCACTTCTTCAACCCCAAGAGCGAGATTCACTACTCGCGCGGCATCTACAAGTTGAGCTGGGAAATTCTCAAGCCCATCCTTGCGGTGGGCGCCGCACCCTGCATCGTCAACACTGCCGGCTGCGTGATTAATGCCGTGCTCAACCACACGGTGTATCGCTACGGCGGCGACACCAGCGTGGCGGCAATGGGCATTTTCATGACCTTCACCCAGCTCGCGGTGATGTTTGTGCTGGGAGTGTGCATGGGCATGCAACCCATTGTGGGATTCAACTACGGCGCCAAGCGCTTCGACCGCCTCAAGCGTGCCTACTGGCTCACTGTGGCGGTGGGCACTGTGGTGTGCCTGCTGGGCACGCTGGTGAGTGTATTCTGTCCCGGCCTTGTGGCACGTATTTTCACCACCGACCCGAGCCTAATTGCCGCGTGCGAGCACGGCATCCCACTGGGTAATGTGGTGTTCTTTGTCGCAGGTTTCCAAATTGTCACCACCAATTTCTTCCAGTCGCTAGGCGAAGCCACCAAGTCGATATTCATGAGCCTGTCGCGCCAGGTAATATTCCTGCTGCCCATTTTGCTCGTGTTGCCACCGGTGATGAAACTCGACGGCGTGTGGCTGGCATTCCCCATCAGCGACCTTCTCGCCGCCCTCATTGGCGTGGTGCTGCTCATCCTTGAGATGCGCAAGATCAACGCTCTGGTGAGAGGCGAGAGAGTGAGAAATGAGGCACTCTAATTCATTAATAATCAAACAAAGTCAACAAATGAAAACAAAAGCAACAAAAAATATTTGTTTCTTTTTTAGGGCTTGTTGTTTTTGTTTGACCTTCATCGGCAATTGTCTTAAATATGCTCGCTTGCGCGAGAAAATTAGTGCGCCGTTGGCGCTAAAATTAAATGAGTTTAAAATTTTAAAAAATAATAATTTTAGCGAAGCTTTTATTTCCGCCCAACGGGCGGCAACTTTTACTATCTCAGTACACACTAATTCATTAATAATCAAACAAAGTCAACAAAAAACAACAAAATCAACAAAAAATATTTGTTTTCTTTGTTAGGACTTGTTGTTTTTGTTTGACCTACCGGCAATTGTCCTTAATAAAACATCAACTGAGATATTGTCCTTAATTGTCGTAAAAAAAGAAGACAAACCGCTCCAACTGCCCAATAGTTGCCTTTTTTCCCTAAAAAATTAAAAAATCGCTCAAAATCGTTGATTATTAGCGAGAATGTTGTTATCTTTGCGCCGATTTTAACGAGAAATAGTTGGAAAAATTGGCTGAGATGAAGTTATCCATCGCAAGCTTACCGTTTGGTAGTCAAGAATTTAGCTACCATTTAGATGGCAAGTTTTTCAACGAAATCGAGGTTTCCGAAGTACGCTCCGGAAGTGTCGATGTCGCCATTAAGGTGAGTCACACTCAGGAGGGCATCTACGACCTTGACTTCGCTTGCAGCGGCGTTATCACTATTCCATGCGACCGTTGCCTCGACGACATGGAGCACAACGTCGACACCAGTTACCACCTGACCGTTAAAATGGGCGACGCGCTAGACGACAGCCTCGACAACGTGCTAGTGATTCCGTCGTCATGGAGGTCACTTGACTTGGAGCCTATAGTGCGCGACACTGTGCTGCTCACCATCCCCATGATGCATGTTCACTCCCCAGGTGAATGCAATGAGGAAATGCTTGGCCGGCTTAGGGAGCACACGGCACGCGGCTACGACAGCGACGAGGATTTCATGACCCCAGCAAGCGAGACCGCCGAAGCCACCGATGACGACATCGACCCACGATGGGCAGCGCTGCGGCAGTTGAAAGAAAACAATAACAATAAAAAATAAATTACAAAGAAATGGCACATCCTAAACGTAGACAATCGAAGACCCGCACAGCCAAGAGAAGAACTCACGACGTGGCTGTTGCACCAACTATCGCCCGTTGCAGCAACTGCGGCGCATGGCATGTTTATCACACCGTATGCCCCGAGTGCGGTTACTACCGTGGCAAGAAGGTGTTTGACGATGAGGCTGCTGTATAACACAACAAGCACTGCACAACTCACACCTTTAAGAGAGAAAATGACTCCACAATCCTGAATATACATCAACAGGCAGGGGTAAGCAACAAGGCACATCACAATGAGCAAGCCACCCCGTGCGGTTGGCGGTATATTTAGGATTGATTTTTGTGGATGACTCATTTTTCTCAACCAAACACTAACCCACTGTAACAACTGTTTTTTAAAAGAAACTTTTCACGCATTATGCTTAACGCAAAGATTACAGGCATTGCTTCTTATATCCCCGACGACATTCTTGACAACGAGGAACTCTCACACATGGTCGATACTAACGACGAGTGGATTACCACCCGCGTGGGTATCAAGGAGCGTCATGTGCTTAAGGAGAATGTAGGTTCTTCCTATCTGGGAATCAAGGCAGTGAGCAAATTGCTTGCCGAAACAGGCACCAACCCCGACGATGTGGACCTGCTCATTTGCCCAACTTCCAACCCCGATTATCGCTTTCCATCGACAGCATCGATAATCATGCACAACTGCGGAATGGAGAAAAATTGCTACGGCTACGACATCCAAGCAGCTTGCGCGGGATTTATCGTGGGCTCCTACGCAGCTAGCGCCTACATCAAGGCTGGGCTTTACAAGAAAGTTATTGTGGTGTGTGCCGAGAAGATGACAAGTATGACCGACTATCAAGATCGCGCCACTTGCCCACTCTTTGGCGACGCCGCGGGAGCAGTTCTTCTTGAACCCACCGACGACCC
>DGWL01000081.1 GCA_002396125.1 Porphyromonadaceae bacterium UBA4259 | reverse complement strand
TTGGGCAGGCTCGACTCGTTGAAACGCACCATTGCGGGATTGTCAATCATGAGTTGATATCGCATGTCGCGCACTCGTGCGTGACGCTGTTGAGCGTTGCGGAGCCATCCGTCGTCAACGGTCACGCCTTGCTGTTGCTGTGTGGCTTGTGATTTGCCGGCGGCTTGTGGCTGCTGCTTGTCAAAGACCAGTGGCATGAGCATGTAGGTTGAACTGGCGATGCTGTCGGGTGGTGTGGTAGCACCGGCGGCCAGGCATGCTACTGTGGCGAGCATTGTGATAATTCTTCTCATCATGATGTCATCGTTGGTTTTATCTTAATGCGTTAAGTTGTGCAAAAGTACATAATATTTATGTCTTTTACTTTTCTAGAATGAAAAAATCATTTATTTTTGTGAATCTTTTATTTCATGAGAAGCTGTTTTTGTAATATTATCTTGATGATTTGTCTGTTGAGTGTCGCGAGAGCCGGAGCTCAGTCCACGGCTTTTGATGCGGCTGTTCAGGCAATGACCGGCAAGTCGTTGCCGCAAGTTAACCTGCAGTTCAATCTCAGTCAGGCCTCATGGCAGGCCTTTGTGCCGGGCAATATAACGATAGCGCGGCTCAATGCCGGCGGGCAGGTGGAGACGGTGGCTTATGACTGTAGGTTGCGGTATCGCGGCATGTCGGCGGCTTTCCTGATGAAAAAGTCCTTTGCCGTGAAACTGGTAGATGAAGATGGCGAGAAACTTGATGCGTCATTACTGGGAATGCGCAGTGATAACAACTGGATTCTCGACGCCATGGCAATCGACCGCCTGCGCATGCGTAACCGCGTGTGTTTTGATGTGTGGAATGAGATTAGCCATGTGCCTTGGGACACGAAATATGGAAACCGAAACGGTACCGAAGGGCGCTTTGTTGAGGTCTTTGTCAATGGAAACTACAATGGCGTGTATTGTCTCACCGACAAGATTGACCGCAAGCTGCTCAACCTGCGCAAGGCAGTGGTGGGTGATGATGGCGCCGTTGCTGTGAAAGGGCTGCTCTACAAGGGGAACAACAAGACCGTAAGCGACACACTCTTGACCTATGTCGATGACGACACTAATAGCGAATACTGGAACTCATTTGAGCTGCAATACCCCGACGATTATCCATCGCTGAGCGCGTGGCAGCCACTCATGGACCTAATCGATTTCAACGGCAAAAGCACCGATGAGAGTTTTGTTGAGCACTATAACGAGTGGTACTATCGCGATAATCTCATCGACTACTGGATAATGATTAACGTGTTCAACATCCAAGATATGCCCTACAAGAACACTTTCCTTTCCACCCCCGACATCAATTTCTCTCATCGTTACATGCTCACACCATGGGACATGGACGCTTCGCTGGGGCTGTACTACGACGGCAATTATGCCAACTATTTCTCTAATGCCAATAGGCTCAGTAAGTTTGGACCATTCAACAGGCTTATTCCCGGCAATGTCGACAGCATAAAGCAAGCCACGGCAGCCAGGTGGCGGCAACTGTTGGAAACCACCCTTGCGCCCAATTCTATTGCATGGCGCATCAACGATTATTGCCGTGTGCTGGTGGAGAGTGGTGCCTGGCAGCGTGAATGTGCCATGTGGAATGGCATTCCGGTGCCATTGCGGGCCGACATCTATGCCGAGGCTGCCTATGCCATCACATGGTATCAAAATAGCGTTCAGCGTCTCGACAATACACTAAAAGCATGGGCTCGAACTGATGATGATGTCATTAACTCGGCTTGGGTTACAAGAATTTACAACTACTTGCTTGGCCGCACGACAACTCCTCCCAGCCCTAAACTGGACATCAACTGCGATGGTGTCATCAATTCGGCCGATATCACGGCCATCTATACTATAATACTGGGGTCGTAGAAAGAAAATCTTTACTCCTCGTGCAGAATCTCGGGATTGAGCAGGTCATCGTCGCCCTGTTCATAGAGCACTTGCTTGCGCAGAGCATCAGGGTCGAGCTCGGCCTTGAGTTGCATGGCGCGATAACGGGGACGCAGAACTAGTAGCTCTATCAGATAAGCAATGACAAACCACACCGCCGCCAGTACCCACATGGCGCCGAAGAGATTGTCGACCTGTGCCAGCGATGCTCCCATCACTTGCATGCGGATGTAGGCCGTAGCACCCCAGTAGCCGGGAATAATCGATGCCAAGGTTTTCCAGTATGGAGCCATGAGGAATTGAGGCCACGACGCGCCCACCAGGAACACGAAGTAGACCGAGGTGAAGGCGATAATTAGGAACACTCCCTCGCGGTTGTTGACAAAGACTCGCACCGCTTGCCCGAAGAACGATGATGCCATCAGGAACGGAAATGCCATTATCAGAATCTCAAGCAGGTTGCCATTGACGGGGAACTTGAAAATGAGAGGAATAATGTAGAGAGCGAAAACCACCGGTATCACATAGAACACCAGGTGGGCGATGGTGCGACCCAGGATGGTTGCGCCGGGCAACGCGCGCACCTCGTAGCGATCGATGCCCTGATTGCGACGGCGGCGGCCCATGCTGCCCGCATGGAGCATCGAGATACCCATTATCATGCCTTGCTGCAACACAAACACCAGGATGAACGGCAACACTGCCGAGGCTATACCCATGGCGGTGTTGCCAAGCGGCACCTGCTTGCTCTCGACGATGCCTCCGCTCATGTTGATGATATGGGCTGTTTTGTCGCCTTGAAGCTGGGTGCACATCTCCATCTGCACGTCGGTGAGTGCCGTGAGCATAGCTTTGTAGCGCATCATCACACTCATGTCGCAATAAAGTGTCACGTGGCCGTGCTCACCTTGATGGATGCTGCGCTCAAAGTCGTCAGGGAAATACACTATGCCATAGCATTGCTTGCGTGCCATCATGTCGCGTGCCTGCTCCATGTTTGTGGCATGGTCTTTAATCCACACACTCGAGGTGGCATCGAGCTTGCGCGTGAACTCGCGGCTCAGTGCCGAGCGGCTGTCGTCGACAACCACCACCGGCTCGTTGTGAACGGTCTCAGTGTTGTAGATGAGCGAGTAGAGTGGTGGATAGACCAGCGAGAGCACGATGAAAAATATTATCACCGCCTCATCGCGAAGCACCATCTTAAACTCGCGACTGAACACTTGTGCTACACTGGTCAACCAGCTCCTGCGTTCTTTCTGTTCTTCCATAGCGTCTTTTTTTAAGGAATATAGAACGGGTGAATGCAGTGGCGCTTGAGTTTCCACAGCATGGTGAAGGGTAGCACGGCATAGAGAATCAGTGCCACGTAGTAGTATCTTGAATAGTACAGGTCAAGACCGTTGAGGGCCTGATCGGCATAGATGAGGAAATAGTACTTGATGGGCATCAGGTAGCCTATGGGCGCAACCCAACTGTACATCGCCTCCTCGGGGAGCGAGAAGCCGCAAAACGAGAACGATAGCATGCCCAGCAGGGTGCAGATTGTAGTCGAGTAGCGGAAGTTGGGAACAAGGCTGCAGATGAACAGCGCAAATCCCTGGCATGCCACGATGAGCAGTGCCATGGCACTTATCATGTGCCACGGGTTGCAGTTTAGAGGGAAGCCATAATTGACGTACATCATGTATTGAATCCACAGTCCCACGCACAAGAAAATGAACGTGTGGGGGAACAACTTGGTGAACGTGGCCAAAGTAATGGAATTGCCTGCGGTGCGCATCCAGTTGCGACTTGTGCCGGCGTGCCACTCCATGCCAATGCTGAAGCATGTGATGAGCATCACCAGCAGTGCCAGCAGGCAAGGCACAAACGAGGCGCTGAGGTAGTAGTTGTAGCTCAGCCACGGATTCTTGAGCGGATGCACATGGGTGAGAATTGGTTGCAGTGTGGCCGAGATTTGTTCGCCTCGCATGCCTAGCGTGGTGAGCACGTTTTGCACTATGCCGGCATTGGCAAGAACTGTCAGGGTCTTGAACCCCTTGTATTGCATAGAGGCCGGGGCATAGTAGGCATAGTTGATATAGTAGCTCAGAGTGGGCTTTTGGTTGCTTAGGGCTTTGCGTGAGAAGTCGCTTGGAATGAAGAAGAAACCATAAATTTCGCCGCGTTGCACCGCATCGATAGCTTCGTTGTAGGTGGCATAGGTCTTGTCGATGCTCACTTGCTGCAACGAGTTGAGGTTGCGGGTGAGCTTGCGTGAGAGGTCGCTCTTGTCGAGGTCGACCATGCCCACCGGTGTGCGTTCTACCACTCCGGTCTCCATCAGGTCGAAGAAGAACCATGCGCTCACCAGCGGCACAATAACCATCATGCACACATAGATGGGCCGCCGCGCCAGCTGCTTCCAACCTCTAATTATTGAATCGACTATTATCCTAAGCACCTTATGACTTATTTTAGAATTACCGACATTCCGGGGCGGAAGTTGGGTATATCCACTACAGGTCTTGCTTTCACTTCAAATGTTTTGCTGTCGTAGTCGCCATAGGCCTTGGTGGCACTCCAAGTGGCGTAACTGCCCATGTCGTGAATGTAGAAGATTTTCATCTTAGCCTCTCTGTTCTTTAAAGCGGGAATAGTCACGTCTATTTCCTTGCCCATTGTGAGATCGTTGAGTTTCTCCTCACGAACATTGAAGGTTACCCACATGTCGGCGGTCTGCGAAATGGTCATGATGGGCGACCCCATGATGACAAGCTCTCCCTCATGGGGGTAGATACTCGCAATCTCGCCATCGCATGGGGCAATCAAGTACTGGTCCTCGAGCACAGCCTCAACTTCCTTGACGGTAGCTTGAGCAACGTTCTCCATGCCCTGCGATGCGGCTTTGTCCTCGGGTTGAGCACCATTTTTTGCCATCTCAAGCTGCGACTGTGCGGCGGCAACAGCAGCGCGGGCAGTGCCTACTGCTGCTGTGGATGCGTCGAGTGCTGCCTTTGCCTCGTCGCGCTTCTGCTCGCTCACCACGCCCTCGTTGTAGAGGTTGTTGAGGCGCTCATAGGTCTTGCGTGTGATTTCCTCGGCGGCAATAGCTTGTTTTTCAACCGACTGTGCCTGCTCTACCATCTTTTGAGCCGAGGCTATAATCTCGTAGCGGGTGCCACGCTCAACTTTCAGGTTTTGGCTTGCGGCAACGTTTTTCATCTCCTTGGCTTTAGCAAGGGTGGCATCGGTTGTAGAAGAGTAGATTTTTGCCAGGCGTTGACCTTTGCGCACGTGGTCGCCTTCCTTGACATAGAGTTCTACTACTCGACCTGCGAGCTTGCCGCTCACGCGCACCACTTCGCAGTCGGCTTGGCCTTGCACGGTGGCATCGGCGGGCCTGAGGTGAAGAATTCCCCAAATCGCTAGTCCTGCAACCACAGCCACCAGTATCAGCATTGAGCCGATGAGAGCCAGGCGTTTGGCCTGACGAATCTTGAGCCGCTTGGCTTTTATCGACTCTTCGCTTGTGAGCTGCAGCTCGCTGGCTGGTTGCTTCTTGTGATGTTGCTTGGGTGCGGCAGTAGGCGTTGTGTTCTCTTGCGCCTGGACTGCCTGTTGCTCGTTATTCTTTTTCTCTTCCATAACTTAATAGAAAGCAAGTGTTAAATTTCAATTTATAAGTGTTGTGTGGATAGTTTTCTAGAATTGCATGTTCCCGGTCACCTTGGCTAGATAGACGTCGCACATGAGCACATCGATTTCGGCATCGATTTTCTCGCTATGGGCCTGGAGCCAAGCGGTTTGAGCTGTGAGCACTTCGTCGCTCGTTGCCATTCCTTCACGGAATCCCAGTTGTGCCACTCGCAGGTTCTCGTTGGCCTTGGCAAGATTGGCCTTGGTGGCCTCAAGGGTCTTAAATGCCTCTTGATACTTGAAGCTGGCCTGGCTCACTTGCAACTCTATCTTTTCCTTTATCTCGTCAAGTTCCATACGCTTGATTTTGGCATCGGTAACGGCGGCCTTGTATTTGTTGCTCAAGCCGCCCCAGTGCCAAAGCGGTATTTTTACAATCGCGCCAATGGCATAGTTAAAGCCAAACTCCTTCTTGAAACCGTTGTATACGTGGGGATTGGTAGTGAATACTCCACCGATGGCCGCGATGGTGGGCAGCATCTCGCTGCGAGCAACCTTGGCTTTCTCGTCAAAGACTTTCACGCCCAGCTGCAGCGCGTTAAGGTCGTGTCGGCGGTCATAGACTTGCTGCATGTTGATACTGCTGGGATGTATGTCAAGATTCAGGTCGTCACGCCCCTCGTCGGCAAGAATCATGGGGGAGTTGATGGGTTGTCCGCACAGTTGTGCCAGTGCCATGCGTGCGAGCACAAGGCCGTTTTTTACCTTGGTCAGCGCAATGTTTGCCTCATTAACTTTCACGTCAACGCTTAGCAGAGTGGCCCGAGTGGCGACTCCTTGCTCCATCATCTTTTTCACGTCATTGTCAAGGTTGGTGACAAGCTCAAGGAAACTCTCGGCGAGCTTCTCCTTGGCCTTTAGTGATACCACTAGCCAATAGGCTTGGTCAACGCTATAGATAATATCCTCGGCCTTGCGGTCGTGGAGCTCATGGGCTATTTGCTCGGCATACTTTGTGATTTCGTTCATCGCCTTGATTTTTCCGCCCATGTAGATGGGTTGAGTCACCAGCACACCGGCGGCAAAGAGGTTGTGGGTGTCAAAGGTGAGAGCGTCTTTCACCTTTTGGGTGGCTGTGTTCACAGTAGCCCCGTCGATTGAGATTCCTAGACCAAGGGCGGCATCGATTACGAAATCGAAATTGCCAGTGGCCGGGTTAAGAAACTGGGTGGGGGTGATGTTGTCGATGTCTACCAGCGAAATGTTGCGCCCGGTGTGCATATAAGTTCCGGCAAAGTCAATCGATGGTTTATAGGCTGCCTGTGCTTGCTTGCGCTGATAGCCAGCCTGCTCAATCTTGAGCTGCTCTATACCCATCTGCTTATTGTTTCGCAGTGCCATGTGGCGGCATGAGTCGAGCGATACCTGCGCCCACGCAGCGCTAGCCGCCAGCATCACAGCCACTAGTGAAATTATCCTTTTTCTAATATTTAATGTGTTCATAGCATGCGTCGAGATTGTCTCTCGTTCATTAAGTTTGTCAAGATGAATTATCTTGCAAATATAGTATTTTTTTTCTTGATATGGTAATAAAAGTGCTTTTATGGACCACTTAGGCGCAATTTGGGACACTGATGTGCTATTTAATTATCACGGGGTCAACTGTGTAACCGCGTTGGCGCAGGAGTTCAATCAGTCCGTCTTTGCCCACCAGGTGAGCTGCACCCACAGCTACCAGCACGCTTTGCACGGGCAAGGTCATCGTTATCTTGTCCATCCACCGGCGGTTGCGGTCATAGCACGAGCGGTCCATCGCGGCATCGCTCATTCCCTTCTCCTTGTCGAGAACAATGCGCTCGATGGCGGCAAGGTCTTGAGCGTGATAGGCATCGCACAGTTCCTGGCTGTATTGCATGAACTTCTTGTCGTTGCGGCACAGTTCAACCAGCTCTTGAGCCTGTTCCTTTAGTGAGGTGCCAAAGAGTGCCCTAATCTGGTCCTCAACGGTTTCCAGCCCATCTACATGCTTGCCGAGTTTTAGCGCCTCGTCTTGAATTGAGGCGTCAATGCCACTACTGGTGCCGGTGAACTGTGGAAAATACTTGGCCATTTGCATTAAGGTTATCTGGGTAGTCAATGCCACTGGTTTAAGCTTTGTGAGCTTGTCAAGTCCTATAAGCCCCATCATGTAGTTGTTCACCACCGAGTCCACTAGCCGGTATTCTTCGGTTGTTAGCAACTTGTCGATGGTGCTATCGCTGGGAGCAATGAGTTTCTTGGCCATTTTCATCACTGTGTTGCCTCCTATCAGCGAGTCTTTCAATATCTCGCCATACACTGCGTCAACTTCATTAATCGCTTGCCGCAATCCCGGCACGCTGTCGATGTAGGCGCTCGTCTCAAGGTGAATCGTGCCAAAGAGGTAGGATGGCTTATAGGTGTTGCCGCCACTCACTTTCCAAAGCAACTGTGCATTCACACTGGCAGCAACCATGATAGTCAAAGCAAGCATTAATATTATTCTTTTCATGATTTTACAACGTTTTGGGTTGAAAATGACACATTTTGACTACAAATGTAATACAAAAGAGTTAAAATCACAAATAATAATGACTGGAAAGGCATGAAATTACCCATTGTTGGCGATTGCCCACTCAATATACTGCCACTAACTTTGCAATGTGAAAATTATAAAGTGAATTAGTTATTAGTTGATAACATAAACTTGAATAAATTAATAGTTAAGTAAACAATAAAGGCCCGCCCGATGAGAATCGTCGCGGGTTCCTTGTTTTTGTGACATGTATTTGATAGAGACGAGTCTAATTCATGGTGATGGTTTGTCTCAATGAGTCGTAAAGAAAAAGTGTGTCAAAGTTTTTTTCATGAAATCATTGCCGGTTTGGTTGAAATTTGCTAACTTTGTGGGTTATGAGACTGCTTTTTACTGTGATATTGGCCGCTTTGGCTGTGGCTTGTGGTGGAGCCAAAACGGTTCTGCCCGAGCAATCGGTGGTGGTGCCGGGATTTAATGAGCAGGTGGCGCGTGAACGGCTCGCGGAGACCGACATGCAACCGCTTGAAGGTGTGTGGTACTATCCTGCCGAGGATATGACGCTCGCTATCGAGCGATGGCAGCCCGAGCCTTCACACAAGATTGGCTATCGCATCTTGCTTGTCGCTAGCAATGACCTGGAATTGCTGCCCGGCACGGTGATTGGATACATTGAGGACAGTGCTGTTGACAACAAGTTCCACATGTGGCTTTACAGTCAGCGCAACAAGATTACACTTTGCGGACCACTGGAGTGTGTGGCAACGCTCAACAAGGAAGCCACTTCGCTCACCTTTGATCCTCCTCACTGGGAGGTGAAGCTGAGGGTGAACTTCACTCGCTTCTTGCCCACATTGTTCAAGGGTGTGTCGGTAATTCCTCATGTTGAACAGGAGCGTTTGCCAGTGGGATTCAAGAAAATTTTCCCTGCCGACGGCAATGGTAATAAGTTTAATAAAGTTAGATATCTATGAAATGTAAACTCCTTATATTGTTATTGGTATTGGAAGTTGCCGCAGCCGGTAACGCTCGCACGCGAACCACTCAGGTGCAACTCAAGAACAACTCTCAACTGGTGGAGCAAATACCCGACGCTGCGGTGCCCGACTCGTTGCTGCTCGAACTTGAGCCTAATGCCGTTACGCTCAAGGGCTACAGCAAGAAGGCCAGCGACTCGCGCGAGTCGTTTTTTGTGACCAACAATACTAACCACCGCATTTCACACATACGTCTACTCATGCGCTACAGCCAGCTTAATGGCGAGATGCTGCATGAGCGCACCGCAACAGTTGAAGTCGA
>DGWL01000072.1:3672-5008 GCA_002396125.1 Porphyromonadaceae bacterium UBA4259 | reverse complement strand
TGAAGTTGTAGTCGTGCTCATCGGTTTGTGGTCCAAACCTGATTTCCTTCACCACCACCTTCGTTGCCTTGGCTTTTTGCTCCTTGAGTTTCTTGCGCTGCTGGAACTGGTACTTTTGGTAGTCCATCACCTTGCACACAGGAGGATTGGCCATGGGAGCGATTTCAATGAGGTCAAGCCCTTGCTCATCGGCAATCTTGAGCGCCTTGAGGATGGGATAAATCCCTTCTTCCACATTGTCGCCCACGAGTCGCACTTCGGGAGCTCGTATTTCATCGTTGATGGCGAGTTCTTCTCTTTCTTGCTTGCCACCACGCTGATTGCGGTTCTTCTTGCCTTTAGGTCCGCCGTTCATTGGCCTTTTAGGGCCACTCCAAAATGGTTTTTTCTGCATTCAAAAATTTTATAAATTAATCATATCGTTCACCTCTTGAGTGATTTCGGCTGCAAAGGTAGTAATTTTTTCGGAACCTTTATCAATTCCACCTTGTTTTCTTACCGAAACTTCTTCATTTGCAGCTTCTTTTTCACCCACAATGAGCAAATAAGGTATTCGCTTGAGCTCATTGTCACGAATCTTCTTACCGATTTTTTCGTTACGGTCGTCAATTATAGTGCGCACATCGGCCTCATTGAGAACCTGGGCCACATGCTTTGCATAGTCGTTATATTTCTCGCTGATGGGCAGCACAACCACCTGGTCGGGGGCGAGCCACAATGGCAACTTGCCGGCAGTGTGCTCAAGCAGCACAGCCACAAAACGCTCGAGCGAGCCAAAAGGCGCGCGGTGAATCATGATGGGGCGATGCTTAGCGTTGTCGCTACCTGTGTATTCGAGTTCGAAGCGCTCGGGCAAGTTGTAGTCAACCTGAATGGTGCCCAGCTGCCAGCGGCGTCCCAGTGCATCCTTAACCATGAAATCGAGCTTTGGTCCGTAGAATGCCGCCTCGCCCTCAACTTGCTTGGCAGGAAGTCCCTTTTCCTCGCAAGCCTCGACAATAGCGCGCTCGGCACGTTCCCAGTTCTCGTCGCTTCCCACATATTTTTGCTTATTGTTGGGGTCGCGCAGCGAGATTTGAGCCTCATATTCAAAGCCAAACACACCCAAGATGTGATTAATGATGTCCATCACGCTCAAGAACTCCTGCTTGAGTTGCTCGGGAGTGCAGAAGAGGTGGGCATCGTCTTGAGTGAAGCTGCGCACGCGAGTTAGACCGTGGAGCTCACCGCTCTGCTCGTAGCGATAAACGGTACCAAACTCGGCAAAACGCAGAGGCAGGTCCTTATAGCTGCGTGGCGAAGTGCGGTAAATCTCGCAGTGATGAGGGCAGTTCAT
>DGWL01000072.1:0-3629 GCA_002396125.1 Porphyromonadaceae bacterium UBA4259 | reverse complement strand
GGTTTGAGCATGTATTCCTCACCTTCCTCGGGAGTGTGTATGGGCTGGAACGAGTCCTTGCCATATTTTGCGTAGTGACCGCTGGTCACGTAGAGGTTCTTGTTGCCGATGTGGGGAGTAATAACCTGCTCGTAGCCATATTTCTTTTGAATCTTGGCGAGGTAGTCTTGCAGGCGGTTGCGCAGAGCGGCTCCCTTGGGCAGCCACAATGGCAAACCCTGTCCCACTCGCTGCGAAAAGGCAAAGAGTTCCATTTCCTTGCCAATCTTGCGGTGGTCGCGCTTCTTGGCTTCCTCAAGCAGCACAAGATACTCATCGAGCATCGACTTCTTGGGGAATGAGATAGCATAGACGCGCAGCATTTGCTTGCGAGTCTCGTCGCCACGCCAATAGGCTCCGGCAAGCGACAGCACTTTCACAGCCTTGATGGGAGCTGTGTTGGGAATGTGCGGGCCACGGCACAGGTCGGTAAAGTTACCCTGAGTGTAGGTGCTGATAGTACCGTCCTGCAGGTCGTTAATGAGTTCAATCTTATAGTTTTGGCCTGTGTCGCCGAAGAATTTCAGTGCGTCGGCCTTTGAGATGTCGGCACGAACCACAGCCTCCTTCTTGGCCACCAGCTCGGTCATTTTCTTCTCAATCTTGGGAAAATCGGCCTGAGTAATCTCGTTATCGCCCGGATCGATATCATAGTAGAAACCGTTCTCGATTGCAGGGCCAATGCCAAACTGCACGCCCGGATACAACTCCTGCAGCGCCTCGGCCAGCAAGTGGGCCGAAGTGTGCCAAAATGCGTGCTTTCCTTCGGGGTCATCCCACTTGAAGAGTTTTATCTCACCGTCGTTACAAATTGGTCGAGATATGTCCCATTCCATGCCGTTGATGCTTGCTGCAAGCACTTGTCGCGCCAAGCCCGAGCTGATGCTCTCGGCAACCTGCAGTGGAGTTACCCCACTCTCATACTGTCGTTCACTTCCGTCAGGAAACTTAATGTTGATCATAAAAATCTAATAGTTTAATTTAAAAATTTCGTGCCATACAAAAGCACTGTTACATATTATCTTAAATCAAACTGCAAATTTACACTTTTTTTTGAAACCAATCAACACATGCCCGCAAAAAAGAGGGTCAAAAAGCAACAAATAAATAAAAAAACAGCCATCCAGGCTTAAAAACAGCAATAACGGTTACTCAAAAACAGCCTTATTCCAAGCAAGCTCACTATAATAGTTTTCATTGACGCCAGGCGAGGTGCCCTTGATGTAGGTTGAAAGTCCCGAGAAATGAGCGGGGTCGATGAGAAAGCGGTTAAAGATTGTGGGTGTAGCCATTTTCTCAATCACCACATTATTATATATAGTAGTGAGTTCGCCCTGCAAGTCGTCGGGGGCAATGGTTTTGTAATATTGCAGAAAGTCGAAGAAGAAGTGCGACGAGTTGAGATTGTAGCACTGCAAGCCACTGAGCGATTCCAGAGGCTTGGCTCGTGACTGGATGCGTCGGCACACGTCGGCCAGTTCACCCATGTGGGAGCAGTCGACCACGACCCCACTGAAGGTGCGGTTTTGGTCGGTCATAGCGTTATAGAAGTTATAGGTTGCAAGGCACGACCCAACCAGGTTTGCCGGCGACTTGCACAGTTGTGGAAGCGTGAGGTCATAGGGCATGCCGCGTCCCGGAATCTCGGTGGGATAGCCCACAAAGTAGCGGCAATGGTTGCGCAGCTCATAGGCAACCTCGACGCAAGCCATGTAGCACACATCGGCATAGATCCACTCAAAAGTGCCTTGCGGTATTCCTTGCGCCAGCTCGGTGAGCGACATCGTCACACCGTTATCCTGTCCAAAATCTTTGGTGCCGATGGCACTCTTGGTTGTGATGGAGCGAGCCCACCCGGTGCCGTGCGACCACAACACCAGCCCATATTCTCGAGCCGGAGCCAGCTCCTTGACATCGGTCACCACTTGCGTGATGCGCGCGGGTGTTACCGACGCTCCCTTCTCATTGTTGTAGGACAGCAGCGCCTCATGCACAGCGGCACCACGCTTGTCCTGTTTAATCTCAAAGAGCGCCGGAGCCTCGCCACCGGTGCTCACCCTGTAGACTAGCAGTCGGCACCCGTCGAGCGCACCTTGTGCCACTGCACGGTCCATCTCGTCGAGGTCCTGCAGGTCGCGCTCATTACTACCTAGAGTGTTGCTTGCCACCATGTAGACAAGTATTGTGCGCCGAGCCGGCTGAACGGGCTGCGGCTCATCGCTGCCGCACGACACCAACATCAGCGCTACCATTAAAGCTGTCCAAAGTCTTAATATACACATTATATAAATATTTTAATCATTTTATCGACACCTTAATTGCGGCAAAGATAAAGCATTTTTTGCAAGCGAAGACACTTTCCTACCATTTTCTTTAAATTTTCCTACCATTTTTGTTGCAAAATTCCTTTTTTTTAGTAAATTTGCACCCAATTATGATTAACTCATATTGGTTAATCAATTTTAAGGAATAAAATAAGACAGTTGAAAATCAGGAATGAAATATTAACGGCGAAAAGCCTTATTGGCTATCTGCAAATGCTTGATAGCCAGGTTATTACAACCCGTATGGGGGGGGGTAAAAATCGCCTTCTAACCTATAAAAAGGCCGCTGGAGCATCGATTCTTGCTCTCGCAGCAATTTTCATCACCATTTTCACTTCATGCAGCAGCAGTGAGGCAGAGCCGAAATTAGGCTCCGCCCCGGTTGTCGTTACCATAGGTGTCGACACCACCATGCTGCACTGGCAAGACTATGACATCGAGAGTCGTGCCGGCAGCACTCCGTTGCTGCGCTGCAAGTTTCAAGCCATCTCGAGCGACAACAACATTGTCGCCACCGAGACTCACATTTTCCACCCCGGCGACCGCCTTACCGACACCATCAGGCTACGGTTGCAATCGGGCAGCTACCACCTGCTGGCGTGGACCGACTGGGTCGACTCCGCCCATCCCAACGATGACTACCACTACTCCACCGCCGACTTGCGCGACGTGACTCTGCATGGCAACTACACCGGCAACGACCACTCGCGCAACGCCTACTCGGGCATGACACCCATCGACTTCACAGTCTACGAAGGCGACACCACCACCGTTATCAACAGCGACATCACCGTCAAGCCCATCATGGGCATGGTGAAGTTTGTCGCCACCGACTATAACCAGTTTCTCGTTAAGCCGCTGTCGCTTCGCATCATGGTGGCCTACCCGGGCTTCCTGCCTCACCGCTACAGCGTGATGCGCGGTGTGCCATTTGATGCCACCACCGGCGTCTACTTCATCACCAACGAGCTCACCGAGCTCAGCACCGAGGGAACTGGCCGCGCCACCCTGGGCTACGACTATGTGATGGTCAATGGCGAGGAGTCGAGCGTGACAGTGGCGCTGGGCCTCTACAACGACGAGGGCAAGCTTGTGGGGCAGACTGGCAACCTCAACATCCCCATCCGACGCGGCGGCATCACCACCGTGGAGGGCCACTTCCTGACCAAGACTCAGAGCTCGGGCGGCATAGGCATCGACCCCAGCTTCAATGGCGACATAAATGTGTACTATTAGTTAAGAGTTCACAGTTTTGAGTTCTCAGTT
>DGWL01000031.1:25068-51529 GCA_002396125.1 Porphyromonadaceae bacterium UBA4259 | reverse complement strand
GAGCAAATCTTGTCGAGCAAGGCCTGGCGTGGAGTAATCTGTCGCTCTTCGGGCATGTACCATGCGGCACCCAGTGCTTTGCCACGGGGGACAATAGTGACTTTCACCAGCGGGTCGCCATATTGCAGATGCCAGCTTACAGTGGCATGACCTGCCTCGTGCACGGCGATGGAGTTGCGCTCTTCCTCGGTCATCACCTTGGAACGCTTTTCAAGACCGCCGATGATGCGGTCGATGGCGTTGTTAAAGTCAACCTTTTGCACGGCTACCTTCTGGTGACGGGCGGCGATGAGTGCAGCCTCGTTGCACACGTTGGCGATGTCGGCTCCCGAGAAGCCGGGGGTCTGTCGCGACAGCATGTCAAGGTCTACGCTGCCGTCGGTCTTCACTCCGCGCAGGTGCACTTGGAATATTTCTTTGCGGTCGTTAAGCTCGGGGAGGTCAACATAGATTTGACGGTCAAAACGTCCGGCACGCAACAGCGCCTTGTCGAGGATGTCGACACGGTTGGTTGCTGCAAGGATGATGATACCACTATTGGTCCCGAAGCCGTCCATCTCGGTAAGCAGCTGGTTGAGCGTACTCTCGCGCTCATCGTTTGAGCCCATGTTGGGGTTCTTACCGCGCGCGCGGCCCACGGCATCAATCTCGTCGATGAAAATGATGCATGGCGACTTGTCCTTGGCCTGACGGAAGAGGTCGCGCACACGCGAGGCTCCAACGCCAACAAACATTTCCACGAAGTCGCTACCCGAGAGCGAGAAGAATGGCACGTCGGCCTCGCCGGCAACAGCCTTGGCAAGGAGGGTTTTTCCGGTTCCCGGAGGGCCCACGAGCAGAGCGCCCTTGGGAATCTTACCGCCCAGGTTGGTGTAGCGCTGCGGGTTCTTGAGGAAGTCGACAATCTCGGCAACCTCGGTTTTTGCCTCGGCTAGTCCGGCCACGTCTTTAAAGGTGACCTTGGTGTTATCGTTCTTGTCGAAGAGCTTAGCCTTCGACTTGCCCACATTAAAGATGCCTCCGCTGCCGGCGCCGCCACCCATGCGTCTCGTCATCCAAATCCAGAAGATGATGAGCAGTAGGATAGGGCCAAATCCCCAAATCCAGCTGCTTATGTCGCTTGCTGTGGCATAGCGCACGTCGCCCTTGAAGGCGCCACTCTCGTTCCACGCCTTTACATTATCCTCAAATTTCTCGCTCGATGGAATCTGTGTACTCAGGTAGGGACGTGTGTGCTTTGAGGGTTGCATGTCCTTGAAGAGAGCCTTGGCAAGCGAGTCGTTGACAAATGCGTTGGCTTCCTGCTTGTTGCTGTAGACGATGATGCTGTCCACACCACCTGTCTCGATATACTGCTTGAATTGTGTCCAGCTCACATCGCGGCTTGTTGTCATGTCGTTGCTCCAGTAGATGCCCAAAATCACAGCCATGATGATGACATACATCCACAGGATGTTGAATTTGGGCTTCTTGCCTCGGGCATTGTTGCTACTGCCGCTGTTGCCGGTGCCAAAGATGTTGTTTTTCATTAATCTCCAGTAGTTTTTTTTAATAGGGGTTGTGTCTTGAGTTGTTAAGCCACGGTTGCGCGGTCTTAATCAAGGTTGGGGATGCGGTTGACGGTAGCATCGGCCCAAAGTTCCTCAAGATTGTAGCGCTCGCGCTCGTCGGGCAGGAAAATATGTGCAAAAATCGTGCCATAATCAATCACAATCCATTGTGAGTTTTGATAGCCATCGTAGTTGAAGGGTTTTTGCCCGGTGGTTTTCTGTACATATTCTCTCACGCTGTCGGCAATGGCTTCAACTTGAATCTTGGTGTTGCCGGTGGCTATTACAAAGCCTGTGGTGGTTGCATACTCAAGTGCTGAGAGGTCGATGTGCACGATGTCGCGGCCTTTTTTCTCTTGAATGCCTTCGATGATTTTCTCAATTAATTCGTTAGTTTCAGTCATTAAATGCAATTATTAATTACTATTTCTCTACAAAGGTAGAACATTTCTTATTCTTGACAAAAAAAAAGAAGATTTTTAGTGTTTTTTGCTTTTTGTTTTGCCTTGTTGATAAATTATCATGAGATTGTTTTTTGCATACAAAATGTTTTCGCTATCTTTGCATCACATTTCGCAAAAAATTATTAACACTATAGTAGACACACATTACAATGGAAGTAAAAGGTAGAATTATCCAAAAGCTTGACCCCCAGAGCGGAACGTCGAAGGCTGGTAATCAATGGAAAAAACAGGAATACATCCTCGAAACTCTCGACAATTTCCCACGCAAGATTTGTTTCGATTTCTTCGGTGAGAGAGCCGACCAGTACCCTCTTAACGTGGGCGACATGGTGAACCTGAGTTTCGACATTGAGAGCCGTGAGTATAACGGTCGCTGGTACACAAGCATTCGTGGTTGGAAGGCCGAGAAGGTTGACCCCAATGCTCCGGCTGCAACCGCTCAGGCACCCATGCCACCAGCCGAGGCCGGCATGCCACAGCCTGCGGCACCGGCTCCCGAAGTGCCCGATTTCACTCAAGGCACCGAGGCCGACGACCTGCCCTTCTAAGTCCGATTGGGGACGAGCTGTACCGTCAAGACACCAAAAAACGCTGACTGCCACTTGTGCAGCCGGCGTTTTTTTATGGTCAGTTATAAAAAGTTTGGGCTAAAATGGGATGGGCTCCTCGTTGCTGTCGCGCAGGAAGTCGACATTTTGAATGGGAGGAATGTCGTCGGCCGAGGGTGGAGGTGCCACCGGTTGTGCTGAGAGAGAGTCGGCTACCTCACGATTCATGCGTGATTCATACACTTGTTCCTGTGGTCCGTTGGGCGACGATAGCTGATTGTCGTCCCAATTGTCAAACCGTGCGTATTGTGCCACGAATTTCATTTTCACCGTGCCCACCGAGCCACTGCGGTGCTTGGCGATGATGAACTCGGCCAGACCACGAATGTCGTTGCCCTCGCTGTCCTCGGACGAGTGGGTGTAATACTCGGGGCGGTGAATGAAGCACACAATGTCGGCATCCTGCTCAATGGCACCACTCTCGCGCAAGTCGCTAAGCTGTGGTCTCTTGCCACGCTTGTCGTCGCCACGCTGCTCCACGCTGCGGTTAAGCTGGGAGAGGGCAATGATGGGTATGTCGAGCTCCTTGGCCAGCTGCTTGAGTGAGCGTGAGATTGTGCTCACCTCTTGCTCGCGGCTGCCAAATTTCATGCCGGTTGCATTCATGAGCTGGAGGTAGTCGATAATGATTATTTTTACTCCATGCTCTCGCACTAGCCTGCGTGCCTTGGTGCGGAGCTCGAAGATTGATAGCGAGGGGGTGTCGTCGACGTAGATTGGCGCTGTGTAAAGTTGCTTCACTCTCGACATGAGCACGTCCCACTCGTGCTGGCTCAATTGTCCGCTCTTGATTTGCTCACCACGAATTTCACACACGTTACTGATGAGGCGGTTAACGAGCTGGATGTTTGACATCTCAAGTGAGAACACGGCGATGGGAGTGTTGTAGTCGACTGCCATGTTCTTTGCCATCGAGAGTACTAGCGCTGTCTTGCCCATGGCAGGACGGGCAGCTATGATAATAAGGTCGCTATTTTGCCATCCCGATGTCACTTTATCGAGCTCTTTGTAGCCTGTTGCCAAGCCGCTGAGGCCGCTCTCTCGGTTACTGGCCTCTTGAATCTTGTTGATTGCTTGGTTGATAATGGGGTCGATTTGCACCACATCGCGCTTGAGGGTGTTCTTAGAAAGCTCAAATAACTGTCCCTCGGCCTCCTGCATGAGATCATAGACGTCGATAGAGTCATCAAAGGCTAGCGTGGAGATGTTGGAACTGAAACTGATGAGTTCGCGCGCAAGATATTTCTGAGCCACAATGCGTGCGTGATACTCGATGTTGGCGGCACTCGACACACGGCTCGTTAGCTCCGAGATGCGCAATGGACCACCGGCATCTTCCAGGTTGCCGTCGACTCGCAACTGCTCGGTCACGGTGAGCATGTCGATTGGGCGCTGTTTCACACCAAGCGATACAATAGCGTTGAATATCAGCTGATTGGCGTGGTCGTAGAAGCACTCGGGCTTGAGGATGTCGCTCACTACCGAGTAAGCATCCTTTTCAAGCATCAGCGCTCCAAGCACAGCTTCCTCGATGGCGAGGTCTTGTGGTTGGGTCTTTCCCAACTCGCTCACAATCTCGCTCTCGTGCTGTGGCTTGCGCCTGTTATAGTTGCGGTTTTTAGAGTTTCGTCCTGTTTCAAATTCCATGAGTCTTGCCTGTGTTTTTTAATTAGCGATTGCAAAGATAATCATTTGCATTGTGACAAGCAAAATAATGTGCGTCTCGTTTTATTAACAAGATGTTAACACAGCGGCATCATTCTATCTCGACTTGACAAATGGGTTTCGTGCCAGCAGGTAGCGTGTGACAGGGGTGGTAATATATTTCTTGGTGAGCCAAGCAAATAGCACAAGCATTGCCATTTGCACAGTCATTGCCAGCGGTAGGGGCCAGGTGTGGTAGGCAATATCGGTGGGAAGGATTGTGTTAAAAATCAGCTCAACCGTGTAGACCGATGCGTGTTGAAGCAAGAACAGTTCCATTGCCATGCTGTTGAGCCACTGCATGGGAGCTGTGTTGAGCGGCTTGCTGAGCCATCCCTCGCAACCGTTGGTGGCAATAAGTGCGGCAAAAATGCTGACAATGGCCAGCGCCATAATGCTGAAACCACGATAGCACAACATGTTGAGATACCTGTCGCCAATTAAGTAGAACAAAAAGAATAGCGCTAGTGCGAATGTTTCAAGAATGTGTGACTTAACTGCACCTGTGCACGCGTTCACTACTTGTTTCCATCCTGACGATTGGGTGATGTTGAAGAATACGATTCCCCATGCGAAGTCGAGCATGCGCATAGGAGGAAAGATGTAGAGGAAATAGGTGCCTAGTTGGTCGGCGTGGGTCAAGGCGCTTATGGCAAACTGCAGTGCCGCCGCTGCTACCACTAGAATTATTTGCCATCTCAACGCCATGCGTCGCAACAGGTTGATGAGGAATGGCGCCATAACGTAGAGGAACATTATGCTACTCACAAACCATGAGATGGGGTTGTGGCCAAAGTAGATTGCCTGCATGGGCACAAAACTCTGCAGCAACGACAGGTGACCAATCACAAGCCATGGACTAATGCCTTGTCCCAGCAATAGCAGAGTAATTACACATGCAGCCAGCGAGAACACGTGAAGCGGATATAGCTTTGTCAAGCGGCTGTAGAGAAATGACTTGTGCTCATGTGGACTATAGGGGTCAAACCCATGATGCATGGCAATCATGAAACCGCTGTAGAAGAAGCAGAAGCCCACCATCACAGCCGAGAGGTAGTCGTTCTTGCCATAAAATGCCGGCAGCCAAAAGTGATTGAGCACAACAATGAGCACAGCGATGGTGCGCAGTGAGCTCACGGCTTTGTAATAAACTGAATTGTGTGCGGGCGGCATTATTTGGGCGAATTAAGATGTCGTCTTTATTCCATGTGGAACTGGTTTTTGAGCCATTGCAGGGCATTGGCAACTTGCCATGGGTAGAGCCAATGGCCTGTGTCGCGGCCCACCTGCAGTTGCTTGGGGGCGGTGATCACATTATAGGCGCTATAGGTCGACGTGGGGCAGCATGCGGGGTCGTTATAACCCCAGGCATAGAACCCCGGCACGCGCAGCAGGCGGGCGAAGTTGACTGTGTCGTAGTAGCGCGACACTTCCATGCGCGCTTGTAGGTTGGGTTCATTGGGATTACGGAACAGGTGAGGCCAGCCTCCCCCGCGACCATGGTAATAACCCGTAAGTTCGCAGAAGGCGGGGAAATAGGAAAACAAAGCACTCACCTTGGGGCTCAATGCCGCAGTCATGATAGAGAGCATTCCTCCCTGGCTGCCGCCATAGGTGGCGATGCGTGTGGAGTCTACATCATCGCGAGTGCACAGGTAATCAATGGCTCGCACGCAGCCCAGAATAGAGCGCTTGTAATAATAAGTGTCACGGTTGTCGATTCCAATGGTGGTGTAGCCGGCTAGCGCACCCTCTTCGAGTTGGCGATAAATCTCGACATCCTGGTCAACGGGAATACCATGCACGCCAATCTCGAGTACCACAAAGCCTTCGTAGGCAAGTTCGTTAGGGCCGTGAAACGACCTTACTGCCGCGCCGGGCAAGCGCAGGATGGCAGGTTTGCGGCCGGGTGTCTTTGGCACAGTGAGCACACCGTACACATAGTTCCCCTTGCGGTAGGATTGCAGGCGCAGATAGTACACGTCAACACGGTCGTTGCTCTCCTTCTCGCTGTGGCGCAACTGCGGTGTCATGGGCACTTGTGCAGCTTTCGACACGGCATTGCTCCAGAATTGCTGGAAGTCGGCAGGCATGGTTGTCGTGGGCTGTATCTTCAACGGGTCGAAGGCGACGTTGGTCATTGAACTATAGGTGCGTCCGTCGAGTGTGACCTTCATTCTCACGCTGGTGAAGCCTGGCTCTTTGGCGCCGGGGATGCTGAAGTGAGCCGTGCCGTCGTTGCCTGTTTTCACAGTGGCAGTGGCCACAGCGTCAAGTTTGTCGGGGCCATAGCTGTAGGTTATCTCGGTGCCTTTCATGCGCACATTCTCCTTGATGGCATAGGCTGTGAAGTTCACTTTCTCACCGGTGCGATAGGTCCAGTCGTCATGGTCGGGCTCGGCCACAACTGTAACGTACTGATGACTCGATGATTGTGCCCATGAAATCATGCCAGCCACAAGTGTTAGAACTGCAATAAAGAAAAATCGTTTCATTTTTAAATAAGGGTATTTTGTTATTATCAAGCAAAGATAATATTTAATATTCTATCAAGCAAATTCAACTTTAAACTTTTATTATTATATATAGTCATATAAATATGTAATAATATGCTGCCATTAACGTTATTAATATATAAAATCTGTATAATTTAATGTGCAAATTAATAAATACTAAAAAAATATGAGTAACATTCTATCAAAACTAATTCTAATTCTCACTGTAATGGGATTCTTCTCATTCACAGCTCAATCAAATGATGAGCCCGACTTTGATTACCCGCAACGGGTGAGTAAAGATGCCCTAGTTCAACTCAAGAAAGCCCAAAAAAATGGAGATGGACAGCTCATGGTCGATGCACTGGTGCGCTATTCTATCGCAAAGGGGCGGGTGTCGCGTGAGAGCATGGACACTATCGTGCGACAAATCGAAGATGTGAAAAAAGTTGAGCGCAGGCCCGACTACAAGGCATTGCTTAACTATCTTGAAGCAGTGGTATTTCATCAATACTACTTTGCCTATGGAGAAAGCCGTCGCCAGAGTGCCGAGGGCGAGGCTCTGCCTGCCGATTACACCGAGTGGAGCAATGCGCAATTCGCAAGCAAAATCAATGAGCTTGTCCGAGCTGCTCTTGCCGATGAGGAGGCTCTCAAGCAATGCCCTGTGACCAATTATGGCAAACTCTTTGTCGACGGCAATGAAATGGGCACCATCTATGTGCCCACTTTGTTTCAAGCCCTGTGTGTTCACAGCAAGGAGCTCGTAAATGATGATGTTGCCAAAGAGATATCGCGCCGTTGGGTCAATTCCTGCCAAGAAGGTACACCCGAGTGGATGTATGCTGTTGTGGAAAACGATGATGAGCTCGATATTATCGACTCGCCCTTTAACTTCTACAAGAAATGGAAGGACAGCGAGCATAGTGCGCTTTTCCTGCTCAAGTGCTATGGCAATAGCTATTACGCCGACCTAAAGGACTATGTTGCACGCTACCCTAAATCTTATTACACTCCTGAGGTTAAGAATAAGATTTACGGCATTGAGCAACAGCGTGTGACACTTTATGCACCAAGCCACATTAGCAGTACCGACTCGATTGAACTCGACGTGCGTTTTGCCAATGTGAACGACGTTGAGGCGCGCATCTATCGCTTCCCCGATGCTTTGTTGCGCAAGATAGAGAGGAACAGCCAAACCGAATATGGTATCGAGGATTTGGAATTAGTGCGTACCCACAAGTTGCACTGCCCGGGAGTGGTACCGTTCTATCAGACCTCTAAATTCAAGGTGCCGTCATTGCCCTATGGAAAATATTTTATTGCTGCCGCGTTTACCAATAGCGAAGGCACCGAGATAATCGATAAGAATGTGCGCCTGGGAAGTGCTGTTGTGGTTCACGACATCACCATGTTCAGTGCCGCCGGTGTCGATTACCCCGATAAGGTATTCACAGTTGACAGTCGTAGCGGCGCACCGCTCAGTGGTGTAAATCTTGATATTGACAACGGAGAACGCAAGAACAAGGAGAAATGGACTGTAGTCACAGGTCCTGATGCGGGCTATGAAATATTTAAGAACAAGAAGTTGACTTCCAGTAGCTATTATGTTACAGCACGTGAAGGAAAAGATGTTTACGGCCCTTCGCTGGTTGTATACCCCTATGTCAGCCGTGATGCTGATAGCAATGTGACTGCCCGACTCTTTACCGACCTCAACATCTATCGCCCTGGCGAGACGTTGAAGTTTATTGCTGTGATTCACACTATCACCACCGAGGTGATGCGACCGCTCGACGGCAAGATGGTGAGAGTGATATTTAAAGACCCTAACTACAAGAGCATCGACACTCTTGAGCTTGAGACCGATGCTTTTGGACGCATTCAAGGCGAGTTCAAGATACCCACCGACCGCATGAATGGTATCTTCAAGCTGGTTCTCAACACAGGCGAGAAGTTCCGCAACCATTTGGCTCAGGAAGATGTTAACGTGAGCGAGTATAAAACTCCCACGTTTATGGTTTCATTCCCCGATGCCCGCCAGGTGTTCACTTGCAACCAGCCTGTAAAGATTACCGGCAAGGCTGAGACCTATAGCGGCATGCCGGTACCCAATGCCCAGGTAAAACTTAATCTCTGCCGCAATGAGTGGAGCTGGTGGTGGCGCTGGTCGACCTCTCGCGGTACTAGCATCAATGACACTGTTGTCACTACCAACGAGCGAGGCGAGTTCACTATCGAGTTCCCTGCAGCGGGCTTTGAGGAAAACATAAACAAGTATTCGCACTATAATTATGTGCTTGAGGCCCAGTGTACCAATGAGGCGGGCGAGAGCCAAGAGGCTAAACACAACTTCATCGTGGGTGGCCGTCGTGGTGTGTCGCTGAGTGGGGAGTTTGATCACAACAATGTTAAACCGGTGAAACTGCCTCTCACCTTCAATAGCACCGATGAGAACGAGAAGAGTGCCGAATGCTACTACAAGGTTGAGGACATGGATGAGAATGTGGTTGCTTCGGGCAACTTCAACAGCGACAACCCCGTGATTGACCTCACTCGCTTGCCCAGTGGTCAATACCGAGTTACAGTTAACGTGCTGGGCGACGATACCGAGGGAAAGACCAGCTGCCATTTCTTTCTGTATCGCAAGGGCGAGAAGGATAGCCCCGTTAAAGACAATCCCTTGTGGCTGCCTGGAGATGGACGCAGCGTTGACGACAACAACGTTGCTCACATCACTATTGGCAGTGACAAGGATGTTGCTCACATCTATTATATCGCCTCTTCACGCGACAAGGTGGAAAAGCATGGCTGGATAAAACTCAACAAGGGCATTAACGACTTTGCAATAGCTCTACCAAGCACGCCTGGTGGATATCTGGATATCAAGTTCTATAGCGCGGCCAGTGGCGTTGTGCACATGGAAAGCGTGCGCATGAATAGTAACGTGAAGGCCAAGGCTCTCAAGATTAAGGTTAACAGTTTCCGCGACAAGCTTCTATCGGGCGAGAATGAGCGGTGGTCATTCACTTTGCTCGACGAGAACGACAAGCCTCAACCTGGCGCTATGCTGCTCGAGATGATGGACAAGGCAATCTGCGACATCAGCTCTAACAAATGGAACTTTGCCCCGACGCTCTACAGCAAGAGAGTGTGCTCATTTAACTGCAATTATCTCACTGGCAGTTTTGGTAATAACCCGTCGTGGAGCAAGAAGAGACTGTCAACAAACTTATTCTCGTTACCGGAGTTTAATCTCTATGACGAGCCGATTTTTGTTGGCAGGTACATGGCCTATGGCATGGCTGCGGTGGGTGGTGGCCTAGCCATGCTCGATGATGCCATGCCAATGAGGGCAAAGAGGGTTTCCAACATGGCGATAGTTCAGGACTCAGAGGCAGTTGAACTCATGGAGGAAGCCGACGATATGGGCCGACAAGTCACAGAGGCTCCTCAAGCACCCACAGTCGACGAGGCGAAGCTTGCCGAGGTGCAGGTGCGTGAGGCCGATGTGAAAGTGGCACTGTGGAGGCCAATGCTCGTGAGCGATGCTAAGGGCAATGTTTCGCTTGAGTTTGATGCTCCCAATTTCAACACCACATGGATTGTTCAGGCTATAGCCTACAATAACGATCTCAATACCGACCGCTTGGAGCGGAATGTGCTCACAAGCAAACCGGTGATGGTGAAGTCGAGTCTACCGCGCTTCTTGCGTCAGGGCGACATCGCTCAGCTTGCGGCAAGTGTGCAGAACTCAACCGAGGCTGCTCTCAACTGCGACGCTATCATTGAGCTCTTCAATCCTCGCACGGGTGAGGTAATTGAGCGCAAAGCGTTCAACGAGCACATTGCCGCCAGTGGCACCAGCACTCTCAAGGTTGACTGGAATGTCCCCGATACAATTCCGTTTGTGGGCTTCCGTGTCAAGGCTGCAACAGGTAATTTTGGCGATGGAGAGCAGGTGATGATTCCTGTGCTTCCAGCCATTTC
The DNA here is from genome assembly GCA_002396125.1 of Porphyromonadaceae bacterium UBA4259. Classification (GTDB taxonomy): domain Bacteria; phylum Bacteroidota; class Bacteroidia; order Bacteroidales; family Muribaculaceae; genus Sodaliphilus. Next base: position 40,718 of record DGWL01000031.1, on the reverse strand, counting down.
GCCTGTGATTGAAGCCAAGCCGTTCTATCTCGATGCGGCTACTTCGACCTATACAACTCAAATGCCGCACTTTGCCGCCGATGCACGTGTCACGCTTGAATATTGCGACAACCCAGTGTGGTACTGTGTTCAGGCTTTACCCACCATCTTTAGCGATAACTATAACATTGCCACATCGCTGGTTCACAGCCTATTTGCCGAAACGTTGGCACAAGGTGTCGCCAAGTCGCACCCTAACATCAAGGAGGCTGTCGACTACTGGAAGCAAAACGAGCAAGACTCAACGCTGGTGTCGATGCTCGCTCGCAACAGCGACCTCAAGATTGGCACTCTGCTGGCTTCGCCATGGGTGCGTGAGGCCGACCGCCAGTCGCTGCGCATGTCGCGCCTTAACGAACTCTTCGACGAGAAACTGATGGCCGCCGAGCACAAGCGCATAGTAGAGGCCCTGAAACGCTTGCAGATGAGTGATGGCGGTTTTCCATGGTATCGCTATCCTGGCTGCCAGTCGTCGCTCTACACCACCGAGACTGTGCTTGAAATAATAGGTGAACTGCATCACTTGGGTTATCTCAAGGATGATGCCGACCTCAACGCGATGATTAAGCCTGCACTTGCCTATTTTGACAAGGAATACCTGCTCCTCTACAAGGAACAACTCAAGGTAAACAAGAAAAATCACAGCGGATTCAGTGACTACGTCTATGTGCGCACTCTGTTCCCCGAAGTGGCCCTGGGAGGCGAGAATCAGGCGATGATAAAGAACTGTCTCAAGGCTATGACCAAGGACTGGAAGGGTACTTCGCTTGGCAACAAGGCGTTCTATGCTATCACGCTCAATCGCAATGGATATTCCAAGGTAGCGTGTGACATAATTGAGTCGATTCGTCAGTTTGCTCTCACAAAGCCCGAGACCGGCATGTATTGGGACAATGTTCAGGCTGGATGGCGATACCTCGACAAGGTGGCTGTCACTTCCACCATTCTTGAGGCGATGAATGAGGTTGACCCACGTCAGCAAGAGATTGACCAGGTGCGCAAGTGGATGCTATTGATGAAGCAAACCAACGACTGGGGCTCGAGCAGCCTGGCTGCCGATGCTGTTTATGCTTTGCTTGCTACCGGCAGCAAGTGGCTTGAACAAAATCCTGCTCCCACCATCACCATCGATGGCAAGCCTGTGGAGTTTGACCGTGTTGACAGCTATTTGGGTTACTGCCGCAAGGAGATTCCCGCAACGTCGCTGGCAACGCTCAACATCGAGCGCCATGGCTCAAGCCCTGCATGGGGAGCTGTCTACAGCCAGTTCCGTGCCAAGATGGACAAGATTGAGGAGGTGAGCGTCTACGACCTGTCGATTCACAAGGAGTTCTACGTTTACAACACCGATGGCTCGCTCAAGCGGGTGGAAAACTTCAAGGTGGGTGATAAAGTGCAGGTGCGCACTATTATCAAGAATGCCAAGGATCTCGACTTTGTTACCGTCAAGGATGAGCGCGGTGCTTGCTTCGAGCCCGTCGACAAGCTCTCGGGCTACCGTTATGCTGACAATAGCTACTACTATCTTGAGATTAAAGATAGTGAGACCAACATGTTCTTCACAAGTCTCGACAAGGGCACTCACGTGATTAGCTACGACGTTTATGTCACAGCTCCTGGCAAGTATAGCGTGGGCATAGCCACGGCTCAATGCCAGTATGCTCCACAAGTGACAGCCCACAGCGCAGGTTCGATGGCAACAGTGGAACCTTAATTAGCATTATTTTTATTAATAAACGCTTGAATTATGAAGTATTTTATGAAATTTTTGAAACTGTGTTTTTTGATGGCTTTAATTCCACAGATGTCTATGGCCTATGACTTCAGCGAGGGCGGCTTGTTTTTCAATTTCAACAAGGATGGAAAAAGCGTTACTTTCACGTGCGAGACACCAATTTTCTTGGCTCATGACGCCCCTGCACCTTCTCAAAAGGGATACATTGGCTACATTGTTATACCATCAACTATAAATCATGGCGGGAAGACTTATAAAGTGACTGCTATCGATGAGTATGCGTTTATGGCTAATTCAGAGCTACGATCGGTAAAAATTCCCGAGTCGGTGACAACGATTGGTACATCGGCATTTATGCAGTGTTTTAGGCTTGAGTCGGTAGAGCTTCCATCAAATCTGACCCAGATTGGCGACTATGCTTTTGCCGAGAGTGGATTGAAATCAATAACCATTCCCGGTAAGGTGAAGCGCATTGGCGTAGCCGCATTCAATGATTGTTACTTAAAGTCGGTTGACATTCCCAATTCAGTTACCGAAATTGGAAAAATGGCATTTGGCTCTTGTAGGTGGATGACTAGTGCTAAGCTAGGCAAATCGGTGGAAAAGATTGGCGAAGCGGCATTTAGCATGTGTACTAGCCTGGAGGCAATAACGTTGCCATCATCGTTGACCGAGATAGGGGAGAAGGCATTCTTTGAATGTGGCAAGCTCAAGGAGATTGTTATTCCGGCCAAGGTCAAGAGCATTGGAGATGGAGCATTTAATTATTGTAATGATTTAACCCGCCTTGAGGTGGCACCGGGTAATAAGGTATATGATTCGCCCAACAATTGTAACGCGATTATTGAGACGGCTACAGCAACTCTTGTGGTAGGGACCAATAACAGTAATATTCCTGAGACTGTGCAACGTATTGGCAGCGAGGCTTTCTATGGCTGTAAGGGTATGACAAGTGTTAATATTCCAACTTCGGTTACTCGCATTGGCGATCATGCTTTTTTCTATTGCACCAACTTGAGAACACTAACGATACCATCGTCGGTGACCAAGATTGATAGTTACGCTTTTGTGGGGTGCGATAGTCTTGAGACGGTTGATATCGCTAACTCGGTGAAAGTCATCAGTGACCATGCCTTCTTGCATAACGACCACATTAAAAAGGTCACAATAGGTAGTGGTGTTGAGGAGATTGGAACTTGGGCATTCAAGGGGCTCGACATGGTGACCTCAATAGTGAGCAAGATTGAGAACGTGGGCAATGTTAAGATGGGCAAGGACGTGTTTGACGAGATCGACATGAAGGCTTGCACTCTATATGTCCCCCGTGGCACGGCAAGTAGTTACAAAGCAGCTCCTCAATGGAGAGAATTTAAGAAAATTGTTGAACAATAACCTCCTCTAAGGCAAGATTAAAAAAACGTGGCGATTCTCGCGGTTGAGAATTGCCACGTTTTTTAGGTTGGTTTCAGGTGCGGTTATAGCCCTAGGGCTTGTGCAGCTTCGCTTGTGAGAGCTGTGCGCAGGGTGGATGCGGGCACTGCAACGGTGATGATGTCGGCGCTGCCGCAAGTGATTTCGTAGGGGTTATAGACGAAGATAAACTCACCGTTTTCAAAACCGATGTTCTTGGGCAACGGGGGTAGCTTAGTGTCGTCCATAATGCAAATCTTGTTGCACAAATCCTTGAAATCTTTAGCTTGATATTTTGTCATCATTTCACTCAAGATGGCATCGAGCACCCTGTTCTCGGCACCTTTCATGAAAATGGAGCTTGCGGGCAGTTCTTTACCCTCATTAATGTTGTAAATCATGTAGTAGCGATACACATGGCTGGTTGCTCCCTGCCAGCCGGTGAACTCCTTGCGCAGCACCACGCAGCTGCCACGCATGCCTTCAACAAGCTTCACTCGGGTGAGGTTGAAGTAGAAGTTGTTCATGCCATCCTTGAATAGCCAGTCAAAGTCGCTGCTTGAGTAGAAGGCATTGTGGATGTGGTGTGGCACGGGTAGCGATTGTGCTGCACCGGTCTCACGCATGAGTGCGCTTGCAATATCTTCGCCATCATTGTATTTCTCGCCCATGATGAAGTGACCCACAGCATCTCGCAAGCTCAAGATGATGGCCTTTCCCATCTTGAATTCCCAATCTATGTCGTAGGCATTGTAGAAACCAATAATATCTTGGGGTAATGACTGCCTGTCGATGGTGAAATTTTCCACCATAACTCGGCTTGTTTCGACTCTCATGATAGGGCTTCGTGCATGTGAGGTTGCGGCAATCATCAATGCCATGATTGCGCACATTGTTACAGAGTGAATTCTTTTCATAATGTTGTCAAATAATTAAGGTGTAACTTATGTGGGAATTAAAAAAATACAGATTATCGCAAGGGTTGAATCTCGCGTGTGGTAACGGGCTTACCGATGCTGTCGTGAGCGGGCACATAGCGCACAACCTTGCCCTTGCCTGTGATGAAGGTTATCTCGACATTGGGCTTGCCGTCTTCGTTACACTTGACGATGAGTGGGCGACTGTCGCGGTTATAGAGCCGCTCGCCGGTGACGGTGTTCTTGACAGTGATTTTGGTGTCGGGGGCTGTGGCGAGAATGAAATACACCTCCTTGCCGTCGGTCATGGCATCCCAGCCGTTCACATCTTTGAACTCGGGGTACTTGTTCTTGACATCAACGCTCGAAGTCATTGTTGAGAACGTGTTCCACTCTCCCACATAGGCCACTTGAGCCACCACTCCGGCGGTGGGCTTAACCGGTTGGGCTGAAACTGGTGGGGCACCCACAATCAGTGTCTCGCCGAGTTCGGAGCCCAAGCTGGCATAGATGGCGTTAGAGTCGAAGTCGTCGGTCGACTCAATCTTGTATTCAAGTTGCATTGATGCGCACTTGCCACCAGGTAGCATGAGGGTGCGGCGGTAGAAATGGCGCCCGTCAATCTCACCTTGAATCACAAACGAATCGTCGCCGAGGTCGGTGCTCTCGACCGAAGCTCCCTTATTGTTAAAATTGGTTAGAGCAGTACCTACCAGGTCTTCAAGTTGGCTACTTGTGTTTTCTCCCCAGGCCTTGAGAGTGGCATAGCCGTCACGTGATTTGCAGGTGAAACCCTTGTCGCCGTCTTTCTTGAAGTCGACAAAAGAGTTGGGGTACTGTACTGAGTATCCCACAGCCTGGCTGTGGAAGTAAGTAACGCCTTGCCGCAATGGATTGTTGCGGTTCATGATATCTTCTTTCTCCTCATCGCTGAAGCCCGAGGCCGAGCGTGGCATTCGACTGTTGCCGCTACCACCGCCGTTGCAACTGCACATGGCTATTGCAACTATCACTGTGATAATTAAATAAAGATGTTTCATGTTGCAAATATACATCATTGACATCGTTTACCCAAATGAAATGAACGTTATTCTTTCACGGGTATCTAAAATTTAATGTGTAAATTTGCATTCACAACGATATTATGGAACAGCGCAAAATAATTCACATCGACATGGATGCTTTCTTCGCCTCGGTGGAGCAACGCGACCATCCTGAACTGCGGGGGAAGCCCATTGCGGTGGGGGGTGACAGCGACCGCGGGGTGGTTGCTACTGCGAGCTATGAGGCACGACCCTATGGAGTGCACAGCGCAATGTCGATGCGCGTGGCTAAGCGTCTGTGTCCTCAACTCATTGTTGTGCCGGGGCATTATCAGGTCTACAAGGAAGTGTCGAGGCAGATGCATGAGATTTTTCACGAATACACCGACCTTGTTGAGCCCATCTCGCTCGACGAGGCGTTTCTTGATGTGACGGTCAACAAGCCGGGCATCGACTTGGCGGTGGACATAGCGCGTGAGATAAAGGCCAAAATCAAGCAGCGGTTGCACCTCACGGCATCGGCCGGGGTGAGCTACAATAAGTTTCTTGCCAAGATTGCCAGCGACCAACGCAAGCCCGACGGGTTGTGTACAATTCATCCCAGTCGTTCTCAAGACTTTATCGACAAGCTCCGCATCGAGAAGTTTTGGCTTGTGGGGCCCAAGACTGCCGAGACCATGCACCGCATGGGCATCTTCACCGGTGCCGACTTGCGGCAGGTGTCGTTGAATCATCTCTCAGGCGTGTTTGGAAAGATGGGGCAGGTGTTCTACAATTTTGCCCGTGGCATTGATAACCGCCCCGTGGTGGTTGAATGGGAGCGAAAATCGATGGGTTGCGAGCACACCTTTGAGCACGATATCAACACTCCTGCGGCAGTTCTTGCCGAACTGGAAAAAACGGTGGCTGAACTGGTGCGGCGACTCGATAAATATGACTTCGACGGCCACACTCTCACTCTTAAGGTTAAGTTTCATGACTTTAGGCAGATAACCCGTTCTATCACTCAAGACCTGGTGTTGCGCGGTTCATCAACTATCATGCCTCTTGCCTTGCAACTTCTTGAACAGGTTGACTACAGCGAGCATCCCATTCGCCTGATGGGGCTCTCGGTTTCTCGCGGCACCTCACATGAGATGCCCACTTCACGCGACGAGTGGATAGAACTGGAGTTTGACTTCCAAGGCTGGATGTGAGCAGTGCCTGGCAGGTGTGTTAAAATTCTTCATGCAGGCTTTGCAGCACAGCTAGCAAGGGTGGGGTGGCGGTGAGTAGTTGCTGCTCTACCAAGGTGAGAAGCCTGGGGGTCTTTTCTATTCTATTCATTAGCACAAGATTGAGCAGCAGGCGCCAAGCGGTGTATTGCACCAGTGGCGCGTTACTGTGCTGCAGTTTTTTCCACAGCTGTGGAGCGTAGTCGAGGTGGCGTAACAGGCGGTGGCAAAGCACGTCGGCAATCTCCACGCTCTCCACGCTTTGAGCCCACTGCAGTGCAGTGTCCATGGTCATTTGCTCGCCAGGATAAAGCATGGGAGCCGCCATGCGGCACTCGCGGTGCTTAGCGTCGTTCCACAGTTCCTGTGCCAGCATAGCACTCTTTTCATAGCGTGCGGCAATGGCAATCACGTCGGCCAGCTGGCATCCCATTATTACCTCGTGAGGGTCACCGGCGGCACGCAACTGCTCGGCCACAATGCCATTGCGGTAGGCAAAAAACTCTTTGCGAATTGATTGTATCATGGTTTTTATGCAAAAATAAAACTAGACTCTCTAGAAAATCTAAAACCTCTAGAGAATCTAGTTTTTTATTCAATTTCCAGTATTTACTTTTTTACTTGGTCAGTGGCGAGTAGTCGCGACCATAGCGCAGGTGCTGGTCGATGTAGTTCTCGCCGTAGCTGATGTTGATGTCCTTGATTTCGCCGTTGGCGTCATAAACGGGCTTGTAGACGGGGTTGACGAAGCCCTTGTAAGGAGCGATGTTCAGGTTCTCGTAGCGCTTGAGAATCTCGGCGTGAATCTTGGGGTCAACCTTAACTCCGTAGGTCTCTACCAGCTTACGGCCAGCCTCAAAGTCGCCTTCGCTCTTGATGCGCTGAACCTCGGCAAGCAACTTACCAAAGAGGGCGCGCAACTTCTCGTAGTTGTTTACCTTGACATAGGTCTTGCCACCTCTCTTCTTGTCTTTCACAATCTCGATAACCTTGTCTTTCTTACCCATCTGGTAGCACCACTCGCTGATGAACTTGCGGTTGCGCATGTGCGACTCCTCAATGTCCTTGCCTGGCTCAATGCGGGTGAGCTGGGTGAGAAGGCCATTCATGATGTACTTGTAGTATTCAGCCTTGTAGGTGTCGGGGTCTTTGAAGATGCCAAGCTCCACGAGTTTGGGATCGGCAAGATAATACAGGGCAAAGAGGTCGGCGCGGCCTTCCTCGAGTGTGGCGCCATAGGCCTTGAGGGCATCGGGGTCAACACCTGGCAGCAATTGTCCGCTGGCGTGACCCAGGCACTCGTGCAGGTCGGTGTGCAACTTGTCGGCGATGGTGAGGTGCTTCTTCATGAGCTCCACCTCAGTGTTGCTGTAGGCAAACTCCTCGTTGAAACCGGTGCCGCTAGCTACCTCGTCATAGGCATCGGTAATGTTCTCCAGGGTCACCGACTTTGAGCCGTGAGCGGCGCGAATCCAGTTGCTGTTGGGCAGGTTGATACCTATTGGGGTTGAGGGATAGCTGTCGCCGGCAAGAATAGCAGCGGTGATAACCTTGGCGCTCACGCCTTTCACGTTTTGCTTCTTGAATCGCTTGTCGACAGGCGAGTTGTCCTCAAACCACTGTGCGTTCTCGCTGATGAGCGATGTGCGGAACGATGCATCCTTGTTCTTGAAGTTGACGATGCTCTCCCAGTTGGCGGTCATGCCCAGGGGGTCGCCATAGCTCTCGATGAAGCCGTTGATGAAGTCGACAGTGCCTTTGGTTTCCTCGGCCCACATGATGCTGTAGTCGTCAAATGCCTTGAGGTCGCCGGTGGTATAGAACTCGATAAGCTTGGCGATATAGGCCTTTTGGGCATTGTTCTCGGCAACGCTGCTGGCCTTTTGCAGCCAGTACACGATGTTGACGATGGCCTGGCTGTAGAGACCGCCAATCTTGTAGGGCTTCTCAACCACCTTGCCGTTCTCTTTCACCACCTTGCGGTTGAGGCCGTAGCTCACGGGAGTCTCATCGTTGGGGTCCTTGATGGCGTTATAGAAATCTTCAACTTCCTTTTGTGTAACACCCTCATAGAGGTTGTTGGCGCTGGTGAGGATGAGATCCTCGCCATCGGCCTGATTCACGCGCTTGGCCATGAAGGTTGGATCAAAAATCACCTTGTCGAGAACTGCGAGTAGCTTGTCGGCCTTGTCGCATTTCTTCTCTTCGGTGCACTTGGCGCACGACTGGATGGGTAACTTCTCCATGGGGAGCTTTTTATACTCGGCATCGAAGAAGGCTTGCGAGAACTCGGGAACAAACTTGTCCTGAGAATAGTGGTGATGAATACCATTACCGAACCACACCTGCTTCAAGTATTTCTCAAGTCCCTTGAAATCGGCACTTGAGCGGTCGCCCTTGTAGCTTGTGTAGATAGCCTCGAGCACCTGGCGCACCACGAGGTTGTACTTGCCATTCTGGTCAAAGAGAATGTCGCGACCTTGCAGGGCTGCCTCGGTGAGGTAGTAGACATACTTCTTTTGGTTAAGCGACAAGTCGTTAAAACCAGGGACCTGATAGCGCAACACCTCAATGTCGGCAAAGCGGTCCACGTTGTAATTGAAGTTGCTGGTTTGTCCCATAGCAATTCCGGTTGATGCCAGCGCAACAATAGCGGCGGCAATTAATTTTTTCTTCATAAAACGTTTTATAAAATTAGTAATTATAGTTTTCAAGATTATTGTGCAAATATAACACTTTTATCTAAAACAACCATCTCAAAACTATGAAAAGTATGAATGAATAACAAAATGAAAGTTGTCGGTTTCTTATGGATGTTTTGAATAATTACCTGAAAAACAGTATTAAAACGAGGTAGCAATCTAAAAATATACGCAAAAAAACTATGTGGCCACAGCAGTGAAAACGAGAATCTGTTTATTTGCAACTACACAAGATTATATGCTACTTTTGCAGGTGAATACTAACAAGATTTACTAGACTCTATAAGTTTAAGATTATGAGAATACATATTTTACGCACTGGGGAAGTGCGCGTTTCTACTTTTCTCCCTTTTGGTGGAGACAACTGCAGCTTGTTGAAAGCATCGGGCATTACAACTCCCAAAAAAGACTGGATATGGCTTCCTGTGTGTTGCTATCTCATTGAGCATCCTAGAGGGTTAATACTTGTCGACACTGGCTGGCATCGAGAAATGTCGCCCGACGGTGTTTATGACAAGAAAGCGCAGATTAAGAGCCTTGGTTCTTGGTTGCTCTACCATGTGAATCAGGGGCGCATACCTAAAGGAGAGGCTATCGACGAGCATCTTCGGGAAATGGGATTGAAGCCTGGCGATCTTGATTATGTGTTACTCACTCACCTCGATTGTGACCATGCCAACGGCTTGCGTGCCGTGAGCGATGCCAAGCGCATATTGTGTGCTCCCGAGGAACTGGCGTGCGCTCGCAAGAACGGATTTGTTCGTTATCAAAAGAAATGGTGGAATGGAGTTGACCTGCGCACTTTTGAGTGGAACGGCAGTGAGGGGCCTGCCGGCAAGTCGTTCGACTTGCTGGGTGATGGTTCGGTGGTGATGGTCAACATCCCCGGTCATTGTGATGGATTGTGTGCTGTGAAACTCACCAACCCCGAGGGCAAGTTTGTGCTGCTCTTTGCCGATGGGGGCTACGCCACCAAGTCGTGGCAAGAGATGATTACCAGCGGAGTGGCGCTCGACAAGAAAATGCAGCGCAAGTCACTTGAGTGGATTCGCGAGCAGTCGCTCGATTCTCAGTGCATCGCGTCGTTGGCGACACATGACTCCAATGTTGAACCCCATGTGATTGAGCTATAACATAAAAAGGCTGGCTTTGGTCAGCCTTTTTTTATTAAAAATTGGAGAAGTGTTTAGGCAATCACAGTAGTTTTGCTTATCTTTGCGTAATTATTAACAACGCTTAAATCTAGAAGAATGATTCACAATAGAATGAGAAATTGTATCATAACTTTGCTGCTGTGGCTTTCAATAGCAACTGTGGCCAGTGCAGGTGAATGGATACGCATTAATCAGTTGGGGTATCTGCCTCATGCAACCAAAGTGGCGGTTTTCATGAGCAACGACCCGGCAACGGTTGAGGCATTTGAGCTGGTTGATGCCTTTACCGGAACTGTGGCCTACCATTCACGGCACGTTAGGGTGACGGCACCATTACAACACATGAAATACACATGTAGGCTGAATTTCAGTGATTTTCAGCAACAAGGGGCTTTTTTTATCAGGGTGGGCAAAACCAAGTCGCCTATCTTTGCCATCAATCATGCGGTCTATAACGGCACTGCCGACTTTGTGCTCAACTACATGAGGCAGCAACAGTGCGGCTACAACCCATTTCAGCGCGACAGTTGTCACATCCTGGACGCCTACGTGCGCTACCATCCCACTAAAGAAGGGCAGCGATTAGACGTGAGAGGCGGGTGGCATGATGCTGCCGACCTTTTGCAATACACTACAACCAGCGCTAATGCAATCTATCAGATGATGGTGGCCTATCAGCAAAACCCAAAGGCTTTCTCCGACCATTTTGATGCCAATGGAGATGCGGGAGCCAACGGGGTGCCCGACATCGTTGACCAAATCAAGTGGGGACTCGACTGGCTCGACCGCATGAATCCCGAAAAAGGTGAACTGTATAACCAAATTGCCGACGACCGTGATCACATAGGCACAAAGATGCCCAAAGATGACCCTGCCGACTATGGTTGGGGACCTAACAATGGCAGGCCGGTATATTTTATCAACGGCAAGCCACAGCAGCGTGGCAAGTACATGAATGCCACGATGGGTGCCGCAAGCACTGCGGGAAAGTTTGCCAGCGACTTTGCTCTGGGAAGCCTGATATTAAAGCCATTCTATCCCGATTTTGCGCTGAAAATACAAGGTAAGGCTGCCGATGCATTCCAAGTGGGCATAGACCTGCCCGGAAATGCGCAGACGGTGAGTGTGGTGTCGCCCTATATCTATGAGGAAGACAATTGGGTCGATGACATGGAACTGGGAGCTATTGAACTGTATCGACTCACCGGCGACAAGCGTTATCTGACTCATGCGGTGGAGTATGGGCGTCGTGAACCCACCACACCATGGATGGGAGCCGACAGTGCGCGTCACTATCAATGGTATCCGTTCATGAACATGGGGCATTATCAAGTGGCGGTAATGGCCGGCGCCGACACCAAGCTGCGCAGCGAGTTCATTCGTAACATCAAGGCCGGAATTGAGCGTGTGCAGCACAGGGCCGTAGCCCTTAATCACCCATTCTACTGGGGAGTGCCGGGAATATGGTGCAGCAACAATCTCACTACCGCACTGCTCACTCAGTGCATCCTCTATCGCCAATTGACCGGCGACCGCCAGTTTGAAGAAATGGAAGGTTCGCTACGCGATTGGTTGTTCGGGTGTAACCCATGGGGCACAAGTATGATTGTTGAGTTGCCCAGGGGTGGAGTCTATCCTCGTGCCACTCACAGCAATTGGGTGTTTCAGGGTGTGGGCGTTCCCACAGGAGGCTTGGTCGATGGTCCGGTATATGCCACTATATTCAATAGCCTCAAGGGGGTGAATCTTGACGAAGATATGCCTCACGTCACCGCCAATGCTTATCTCGACTTTCAGCCCGGAGACGTTGTTTATCATGACAATACTCATGACTACAGTACCAACGAGCCCACAATGGATGGCACAGCGTCGCTCACATTTCCATTGTCGACCTATGAGATGGAAGGAAGAGGAGATGCGACGGCAATAATCGACAATAACATTTATGAGCAGGGAGGCGTCGTGCAAGGCGACCCGGGAGTGAAAAACATCTGCCTTGTTTTTACTGCCGACAGTCTTGCGACAGGCGCGTCGAAAATAATATCAACTCTAAAAGATAACAATGTGAAGGGTGCCTTCTTCTTTACCGGATATTTCTTCTCACAGTTTCCCCACATTGTAAAACAACTTGTCGACGACGGCCACTATGTGTCTTGTCATGGCTATAAGCATCAGGTGCTATGCCCATGGGACAACCGCGACTCTTCACTGGTGACCCATGACCAGTTCATCGAAGATCTAAAGCTTGCCTATGCCACAATGGCGCCTTGGGGCATCACACCACACAATTCTCCTTATTTCATCCCGCCCTATGAGTGGTACAATGCTTGTCATGCCTCATGGGCGAGGGAATTGGGACTGCAAGTGATTAATTACACTCCAGGCACACAGAGTAACAACGACTACACATGGGTGGGACACAAGCATTACCGCGACAACAAGTGGTTGTGGAACAGTGTTATGGACTGGGAGAAACAGCATTCTCTCAACGGGCATTTCCTGATGATTCATTTCAGCAAAGATGAGCGTAGGCCTACAGGGTTTTATGAACTGCTGCCCAAGCTCATCAAGACACTGAAAAAACGCGGTTACAACTTCGTTACACCCGAGCAAATGACCCATCTTAACCTTCAGCAGTGAGATGTCGATTTGCCTCAGGTGGCCTTTTCCTTTTGTCTTAATAAATTATAATTAAGGTGTAAAGTTTTGTGAGAATGGGCGGTTTTGCCTAAATTTGCACGTTTTATAGCATTATACTATAGCAAATAAAAAGAATTATAGAACAACTACATCTTATCAACTTAACAATACTAGAGATTTTATGAGTTTGAACATTGTTGTGCTGGCCAAGCAAGTGCCAGACACCCGCAACGTGGGTAAAGATGCGATGAAAGCCGACGGCACTATCAACCGCGCCGCCCTTCCCGCAATCTTTAACCCCGAGGACCTGAATGCGCTTGAGCAAGCGCTTCAACTCAAGGATGCTCATCCCGGTTCGAAAATCACACTCGTTACCATGGGCTTGCCACGCAGTGCCGAGATGGTGCGCGAGAGCCTTTATCGTGGTGGAGACGACGGCGTGGTGCTCACCGACCGACCACTGGGTGGAGCCGACACCCTTGCCACCAGCTACTCGCTGGCGCAAACTATTCGTCACCTCGACAAGGTAGACATCATCGTGGGAGGCCGTCAGGCCATCGACGGCGACACCGCTCAGGTGGGACCACAGATTGCCGAAAAGCTGGGTCTGCCTCAGGTTACCTATGCCGAGAGTGTGAAGGTGGAAGACGGCATTGCCACCATCAAGCGCCGCATCGAGAACGGTTTCGAGACCGTTACATGCCCACTGCCACTGGTGGTGACAGTTAATGGCAGTGCCGACGCTTGCCGCCCTCGCAACGCCAAGTTGATACAAAAGTATAAATATGCTGTGACACCAAGCGAGAAAGCACAACTCAGCCAGGAGCGTCAGCGCCTGGTAGAGTCGCGTCCCTATCTCAACATCAGGGAGTGGGGAGTTGCCGACATCGAGGCCGATCCTGCACAAATTGGCTTGAAAGGATCACCCACCAAGGTTAAGACAGTAGTAAACGTTGTGTTCCAGGCTAAAGAGAGCAAGACCATTGAGGGCAGTGACGAGGCTCAACTCGAGGGACTTGTGCAAGAGCTTATAGCCGATCACATTATTGGTTAAAAGAAACGAGAAATCAGAGGTAAGTAATCAGTAACGAGAATCTGATAACTGACGTCTGATATCTTAAATAAGAAGAAAACTATGAACGACAAGAATAATTTGATAGTTTATTGCGAGATCGACGACGGCCGCGTTGCCGACGTCAGTCTGGAGTTGTTAACCAAGGGTCGCACCCTTGCCACTCGCTTGGGAGTTAAGCTTGAAGCGCTCATCTTGGGTGATAAGCTCGATGGCGTGGAGCAGCAAGTGTTCCCTTATGGTGTTGATGTTGTTTATAAGGTAGAGGATGAGCGCCTTTATCCTTACACTTCGCTACCACACTCAAGCGTTGTTATCAACCTGTTCAAGGAGATTGAGCCACAAGTGTGCCTGATGGGCGCAACCGTGATTGGCCGCGACCTGGGACCACGCGTCTCGTCATGCCTCACCAGTGGCTTGACTGCCGATTGCACTGCTCTTGAAATTGGCGATCACACCGACCCCATCACCAAAACCGAGTATAAAGACCTGCTTTACCAGATTCGTCCCGCCTTTGGTGGCAATATCGTTGCCACTATCGTCAATCCCGAGCACCGTCCACAGATGGCTACCGTGCGCGAGGGTGTGATGAAGAAGGAAATCTTCGATGCCAACTATAAGGGTGAGGTTGTTAATCTCGATGCCGACAAATATGTCGACCCTGCCAGTTTTGTCGTCAAGATTATCGACCGTGAGGTGGAGAAGTCAAAAGTTAATATCAAGAACGCACCCATTATCGTGGCTGGCGGCTACGGCGTGGGCAGCAAGGAGAACTTCGACATGCTCTTTGAGCTTGCCGATGTGCTTGGCGGTGAAGTGGGCGCAAGCCGTGCCGCTGTCGACGCCGGCTTCGTTGAGCATGAGCGACAGATTGGTCAAACTGGCGTGACTGTTCGCCCCAAGCTTTACATCGCTTGTGGTATCTCGGGACAGATTCAGCACGTTGCGGGTATGAACGAGAGTTCTATCATCATCTCAATCAACAACGACCCCAACGCACCTATCAACTCGATTGCCGACTACGTTATCACCGGCAATCTCGAGGACGTGATTCCCAAACTAATCAAGTATTACAAGAAAAACTCGAAATAAGATATGGCAAATTTCTATAAAGATAATAAAGCGCTGCAGTATCATCTGCACCATCCGCTCATGGAGAAGATTGTGGGCATGAAAGAGCGCGACTACACTCAGTGTGAGAAGTTTGACTACGCACCGGTCGACTTTGAGGATGCAATAGACTCTTACGATAAAATCCTTGAAATCACTGGCGAAATCGCTGCCGAGGTCATTGCCCCCAATGCCGAGAGTGTCGACAAGGAAGGTCCTCATCATGCTAATGGTCGCGTGGCCTATGCCAGCAAGACTCAGGAGAATCTCGACGTTACTCGCAAGGCCGGACTCTATGGAGTTTCGATGCCTCGACAATATGGTGGCTTGAACTTGCCCAATGTTACCTTCTCGATGATGAGCGAGATGATTGCTCAGGCCGATGCCGGTTTCCAGAACGTGTGGAGCCTGCAAAGCTGCATCGACACCCTCTTTGAGGCAGGCGACGAAGACCAGTTTGAGCGCTACATTCCACGCGTGTGCAACGGTGAGACAATGTCGATGGACCTTACTGAGCCCGATGCCGGTAGCGACTTGCAGAGCGTGATGCTCAAGGCCACTCAAGACGAGGATGGCACTTGGCGCCTGAATGGTGTGAAGCGCTTCATCACCAA